>NZ_JBFAQJ010000014.1:0-145381 GCF_040677225.1 Saccharopolyspora sp. NPDC049357
CAAAACAGTCCACTGTTGAGTTCTCAAAGAACACACCCACACCATCGCCACAACCCCATTTCCAGGGCCGCAAACTCCGGGGAGTCATTTCCTCGGTGATTCCCGCTCTCGCGGTGTTTCCCACTCTAGACCATCCTGATTTCCTCGGTCAAACCGGGGGTCTCATTCTCGTCCGTCGCCATTCCGTGACCTACAAGCAAGCCCCGTACCCGGCGACACCAAGCGAAAACAACCGCTCAATCGGTATTCACATTATCAAAAGGTCTTACCCGTTTTTCCCGGGTCCCACCACGCTAACACCCTCAGGTTTAAGCGAGGTTCTCGGGGCCCCGTCAGGCCCGGCCCGGTTTTCCCGGCCCGTGTCGCTCTGACCTGGAATACTTTACGCACCCCGAAAAACCCCATGAACACCACCCCCCCTTTAAGGGCGAAACCCCAGGTCAGAGGCCGGTTTCAGGGTCCACCGGCATGAACGGGCCGTGGACGGCAGGAGTAGTGCGCCATCCACCTTCGAGTGGTAGTTGGTCTTTGGATCGAGTGCTGCCCGATTTCGCGGGTAGCCTGCCGACGACTTGTCAGAACGGGGGTAGCGATGGACTCGACTCCGATATACACCGAGCTGCGCAACACTCTGGCTGATCCGGAGGATCGCAACTGGGGCCCGAGCGCCCCACCGGAGTTCGCGGCCGCGCTCGCCGACGGAGCGAACTCGGCACCGGCTAAGGAAACGCGCGCGACGGGCACCCGCACGCGTGCGCGGAGACACCGCGCGGCGGACTGAACAGCACCCGAGAACTCGAACCGCACCGGATTCAGCACATCTCCGGTGCGGTTTTTGCTGCGGTCGTCCCGCCGGATCTAGTCGACGGCGGAGGAGAACAGCGGCAGCGACACCGCCGGCGCCTCGGCACCGGCGTCGGGCTTGGCCTCCTCGGCGGGAACCAGCTCCGACTCCTTCGCCGCGACTTCCTTCGCAGCGACCGGCTCCGGCTCCGCGTCCTTCTCGGGAGCCTGCGCGTCATCCGCCGCTTCGGGCTTCTTCAGCGCGTCGCGGGTGCGCTGGGCTGCGCCGCGAATCTGCTCGGTGAGCTGCTTGTTGGCCTGGCGCGCCTGCTCCTCTTCGCGCTCCTGCTGCTTGGTGCTGCGAGGAGCCGCGGGTTTGGGCGCGCGAGCGGCCTTGATGTAGCGGTCGAGCACAGAACGCAGCGCTTGAGCGTTGCCGTCGTTCAGGTCGATTTCGTAGCTCACGCCATCCAGCGCGAAAGTGACGGTGTGCTTGGCTGGCGACCCGTCGATGTCATCGACGAGATCAACCTGAATCCGCTCGGCCATGATCACCTGTCTCGGGAACGCGCCCCGTCTCGATCCGCGACTTCCAGGTAAGACTACTGCTGGTCCTGACCACGTTGTAGCACGACACTTAGCAGATGTCTCGCACGCAACCATAGAACAGCAGCCCGATCGGCCGAAAACCGCTCGGCCCGCCGGACGTCCGCTGCCGCGGCCCGGTCACCGCCGACTAACGGTCGGTAACCGGGTGCGCCGGTTTTCAACCCAAGGTAATCCGAGCGGCGGCCGAAATTCGAGACCGGGTGGAACATTCTTCCGACGATCGTTTATTGTTCGCTCGCTCTTCGTCGCGCGGGCATGTGCGCGCAGAGACTGGATTCGAGCCGGAATCGAGGTTTAACCGTGGCGCAGAAAGTCACCGTGCAGCTGGTCGACGATGTCGACGGCTCGCAAGCCGACAGCACCGTCGAGTTCGCCCTGGACGGGGTGAACTACCAAATCGACCTGTCCGTCGACAACGCCGCGAAACTGCGGGACGCGCTGGCCTCCTTCGTGGCCAACGCACGTAAGACCGGTGGCCGCAAGCGGTCTGGCAACAAGCCGGGCAAGCCCTCGGGCGCGCCGACGCAGGCCGACCGGGAACGCAACCAGGCCATTCGGGAATGGGCTCGGGAACAGGGCATGCAGGTTTCCGACCGGGGTCGCATTCCGGCTGAGATCGTCGAGGCTTACGACAACGCTCGGTGAACGGCCGGGCACGGGCGGCCGGATTTGGCTTCGGACATTTCCGGCCGTCCGTTAAAGTCCCGCGCATTACCCGGCAATGACCACCGGCGGTGGTCGTCGGCAACGGGTAATCGAGGCTTCCGACTATCAGTTCGCCATGAAGCGGACGATTTCATCCCGAGTGGGCATCGCGCTCGTCGCGCCAATGCGCTGCACGGACAGTGCTGAGCCCGCCGCCGCCCTCCGCAGTGCCGCCGGAACCTCTTCGCCCTCGCCCAGCGCGGCGCTGAGGACACCGACGAAGGTGTCGCCGGCCGCCGTGGTGTCCACCGCCTGGACCTCGAACGCCGGGACCTCGTGGCGGGCTCCCTCGCGGCTGCCGTAGACGCATCCCCGGGCACCTAGGGTGATCACCACCTCGGGAACCAGCTCCAGCAGCGCCGTCAGGGCGCGCTCGGGGTCGTCGTGGCCGGTCAGCACGGCCGCCTCGTGCTCGTTGGGCACGAGCAGGTCGACGTCGCGCAGCAGCTCCTCCGGGAGCGGGACGGCGGGAGCGGGGGTGAGCACGACCCGCACGCCGTTGCGCTTGGCCGCCGCCGCGGCGGCGGCAACTCCGGGCTGCGGGATCTCCAGTTGCAGCAGCAGGCTGTCCGAATCGGCGATGATCTCCTCGTCGCCGTCGGCGAGCGCGTCCACGGTTCCGTTGGCCGCCGGGACCACGACGATCGAGTTGTCACCGCTGTCGTCGACCACGATGTGCGCCGTTCCGCTGCGGCCGGACACCGTTCGCAGGCCCTGGACGTCCACAGCGGATTCCTGGAAGACCCGGCGGATCTCGGCTCCGAACTCGTCTCCGCCGACCGCGCCGATCATGCGCGCGTCCGCACCCGCCTTCGCGGCGGCGATCGCCTGGTTGGCGCCCTTGCCACCGGGAACCGTGCGGAACTCGCGGCCGGTGACCGTCTCGCCCTGCTTGGGCGCGACCGGCACGTAGGCGACCAGGTCCATGTTGCAGCTGCCGAAGACCACCACGCTCGTCACCGGACCATCATGGCCGACTCCGACACCCCGCCTGCTGGACGGGTCACCGGCAGGGGGACGTCGTACCATGCCGTCCAGCAGTCGAGGAGAGGGCGATACGCGGTGGATTACGCGGTGACGGCAGAGCTGACGCCACCTGCCGAGGTGGTGGAGCTGGACCCGCTGCAGCAGGAAGGGGTCGCGGCCGTGCTCGACCGCCACCTCGCCATGGTCGAGGGGGTCAGCGGGCCGGAGGAGTCCGAGATCGACGTGCTCGACTACCGCATCACCGTGCACCCGGCGGGCGTGAGCGTGCTGCTCGCGCTGGACGCGCCGTCGCTGCAGGCGGCGGAGGAGGGCGCGGCCTCGGTGCTCGACGAGCTCATCGTGGAGACCGAGCTGCTGATCGGCTGGTCCGTCGCCGAGTCGGCGGTGCGCATCACCGAGGACGAGTTCAACGAGCGGTTGGCCGCCGCGGACGACGTCGACGCCGACGACGCGCTGCAGGCCGCCATCGAGGAGGCACTGGAGTCCTCCGGTGAGCCCGCGATGGACTCCGCGCACTGGAAGCACCGGCTCACCGAACTCGCGCCCAGGCTGCGGGCCTTCGACACCGGCGTCTTCGGCATCGAGGGCGAGCAGGCGGCGTTGGCCGCGGGCGCCCTGGTGCACGCGGTGCGCGTGGTGACGGACGAGATCTTCTACGACGAGCTCGCGCTGGCGGTCAACAACGCGACCGTCGCCGACGCCGTCGGACTGCTGGTGCTGGAAGAGCTGCCGCCCTGCTACGACAAGCGCTACGACGCGTTCTTCGCCCGCGCGTTCGTGCTGGCCTCAGCGGCCGTGGCGGTCCGGCTCACCGAACCGGTGTGGACCTCGCCGCGCAGCGTCGCCGAAGCGCTCGCGCTGCGGCTGGTGATCAACGAGGCGCGGGTGGTCCTGGAAGCCGCGGAGCTGATGGCCTGGGACGACAGCGAGCCGGTGTTCGAGAACTTCGCGAACGCGACCTTCGGCGGTCTGGAGCACCACGAGCTCTACGAGATCGACGTGCCGCTGGCCGGCGAGGCCGAGCCGGAGGTCGTGGAGCGCGCCGCCAAGCTCGAAGCCGAGCTGCACACCCAGGGCCTCGCCTTCGACCAGTGGTTCCTGCCGCGCGATGGGGCGATGAACTTCCACCCCTACCTCGACGCCCCCTAGGTCAGGGCAGAGGGCTGTTCTGGTCCGAACCGACCAGGATCGATGTCTTCTTCGCCCGGTCGGTTCGGACCAACACCGCCGCGAACCGAGCCCCCGGTCAGGGGCCTGGCGGGGTCACGACTGGTTGCGCACCGAGATCGGGGGGACCGTGGCGCCGATCAGCGACGCGTCGTCGATCGTCTCGGGCTCGTAAGCGCTGCTCGGGAGGGCTTCGAGCATGAGGTTGATCGGGTCGTCGATCGGCTCGACCCGGCCGAACAGGAACGCCCACTCGTGCTCGTCGGAACCGAAGTAGGCGACCGTCTCGAACGCCGACTGGAACCGGTTGTAGGCGCGGATCAGCGTCTCGTTGCGCCACACCGTCGGGCAGCCGCCCTGGAAGGCCACCACCCCACCGGCGGAGAGCACCGACTGGCAGCGCTGGATGAACTCCAGGCCGTAGAGCCGGTTGTGCTGACCGTCGTCGTCAGCGCGCTCGTCGGGCAGGTCGACCACGACGATGTCGTAGCCCTCCGGCGGGGCCGTGTCCAGGAAGCTCCAGCCGTCCGCGAAGTGGATCGCGACCGGGCCTTCGCCCTTCTCGGCGGCCGCCAGCTCCTCCGGCGTGTAGCCGTAGGGCAGGTGCTCGGCGCACTTGCGCACGCACAGCTCGTCGATGTCGACGTGATCCACCCGGGTCGCGCCGGCGGCGACGGCCATCTGGCTGGCCACGCCCTCGCTCGACCCGATGATCAGCACCCGCTCCACCTGCGCGGCCAGCAGGAACGCCGGCACCATCATGGCTTCGTGGTAGACCAGCTGGGAGAACTCGGTGCTCTGGCGGTCGTCGTCGCAGAACAGCGAGACGCCCTGCGCGGTCCGCGCGATCACCACGTGCTGGTAGGGGGTGTCGCCCTCCCACAGCACGTCGTCCACCCGCCACAGGCGCTGCAGGTCGGCGCCCATCGGCTCCTTGATCCACCGGTGCCCGTCGAGTTCGATCAACGGTGTTCCTCCTGAATTCCCCATCGATTTGTGCCAAGCATCCCGCCGGCTCCCGTGGCGGGCCCGCCGACACGCGAAAGTAGACCGTTCCCCGCTCACGTCCAACTGCGGAGATCCGGCAAGCGGCGAAGCCGCTTTCGCCCTCCCCACCTGAGCAACTCGCACCGCCGCGGGTTCTGAGCGGCGTCATGGCGAGCACGCCGCGACGCCGCGCCTTGGACGTGCATCAGGAGTGGCTCGCGTTGAGATCGAACCGTCGAAACGCTCAGCAGACCAGTTCGGCGTAGTCGTGGCCTCGTTGGATCGTCTGCACGTTCTTCGTCGTCGGCTGGAGCGCTTCGGCGAGCAGCTCCACGGCCAACTCCGGTTTCGCGGTGTGCCCGCAGGTGAACACGTCGATGAAGATCGAGCCGTCCTCCGGGTACGTGTGCAGCGAGGCGTGGGACTCCGACAGCAGCGCCAACACCGTGACGCCTTGCGGGTCGAACCGCTTGGCGATCATCTGGCACACCGTGGCGTCCGACTCGCTCAGCGCCTTGTGCAGGACTTCTCGCAGGTACTGCTCGTCGTCCAGCAGTTCCGGTTCAACGCCCTCCAGCTCTGCCAGGACGTGCCTTCCGGTGAACAGACCGACCTGTGCTCCGGTGTCAACGGACATCTATCGACCTCCCATCATTTCGCAGATTCGCCGCGTTTCGCTTCTGGCACCGCCGCGGACGGACGTGCCGTCGCAGCAGATCACGGCCGCTGATCGCCGTCGACGCAATAGGTGGGCAGCGGGGTGAACCCGTTGAAACCCACCGATGAATAGCTCGCGGTGTACGCGCCCGCCGACAGCAGGTCCACCCAGTCGCCGCCGCGCAGCGTGCGCGGCAGCTCGTAGTGGGTCCGCTGGTAGAGCACGTCGTCACCGTCGCAAGTGGGCCCGGCCAGCACGACCGGGCCTTCCTGGTCACCGTCGCGCGAGGTGCGCAACCGGTAGGTGATGGCCTCGCCCTCGGTTTCGGCGAGGCCGTTGTAGCGCCCGATGTCGAGGTACACCCAACGCCGTTGCCCGTCGCAGGAGTCGGTGACCAGCACGACCTCGCTGCGCAGCACACCGGCGTCGCCGACGATGAACCGCCCGGGCTCGATGAGCAGTTCCGGCCGCTGCGGGCCGAACGCGTGCTCCAGCGCCTGCTCGATGGCCGTGACGTAGTCGGCCAGCGGCGGCGCGGTCTCGGTGTACCCGGCGGGCAGTCCCCCGCCGAGGTTGACCATGCGCGGTCGCACTCCGCTCGCGGCGCAGTCGGCGAACACAGCGGCGGCGGCGTCGACGCCGTGCCGGTAGGCGGCCGGGTCCAGCTGCTGCGATCCGATGTGGAACGACACGCCGAAGGGGTCGAGGCCCAGCTCGGCGGCGCGGACCAGCAGTTCCGCGGCCTGCTGCGGGGTGCAGCCGAACTTGCGGCCGAAGGGGGTCTTCGAGCCGGTGTTGTCGACCAGGACGCGGCAGAACACCTGCGAACCCGGCGCGACCTCGGCGATGTTGGCCAGGTCGGCGTGGCTGTCGGTGGCGAACAACCGCACGCCCTGCTCATGGGCGCGGGCGATGTCGCGGCGCTTCTTGATGGTGTTGCCGTAGGAGATCGAATCGGGTGCCGCGCCCTTGGCCAGGCACAGCTCGATCTCACCGGGGCTGGCGACGTCGAACGAGGCGCCCTCGGCGATGAGTTCGCCGACGACCTCGGGAGTGGGATTGGCCTTGACCGCGTAGCAGATGCGCGCGTCCGGCAGCGCAGTGCGCAGTTGCCGGTAGCGGTCTCGCACCTGCGCCAGATCCATGACCAGGCAAGGGGTTTCGGGGTTCTGCTGATCCAGGAATCGCCGGATCGGATCCGGATTCCCGTTGCCCCGCCCGGGTTCCTGCGCGGTGCCGCTCGGGCGGTCCGTCACGCCGGTGGTGGCGGACAGATCGGTCAATCCCGTTACCTCCGTCTCGGGGATGGGTGGGTTCCTCGCCGCGTCTTCGCTGCCCTTCGACCGGGCGCTCGGCGACCGCAACTGCGACCAAGCACGGTACCGCCCCCGAGGTCAGATTTCGAACGGCACCCGACTTGGGACGGCCACCTGTGAGCACTCGCACTGCCCACCACCGCCGGGCACACCGAGCGGATCACCACACCGGGTGCGCTCATTCGAATTTCGCGCGAAGTTCGAGTCCGAAAGTTCGCACCCGAATTTCGCGCGAAATTCGAAAATTCCTGGTCAGGAGGACTCGTCGAGGCGGAGGGCTAGGTAGAAGTCCACTCGGGCACCGAAGTCGGAGAGGTCGCGTCCGGTGAGTTCCTCGACCCGCTGGACGCGGTAACGCAGGGTGTTGACGTGCACGTGCAGCAGTTGGGCGCAGCGCGACCAGGAACCGTTGTTGTCCAGGAACACGCGCAGCGTCCGGACGAGTTCGGAGCCGTGCGCGGCGTCGTAGTCGATGACCGCGGAGAGCAGCCGGTCCCGGTAGGAGCGGCGCAGTTCGTCGGGCGCCGAGGCCAGCAGCACCTCGTGCGAGGCGAGTTCGGCGGCGGCGGCGACCTCGGCGCGTCCGCGGCGCTGCTCGGCGAGCCGGCGGGCGTAGGCGGCCTCGTCGAGCGCACCGCGCAGCGCGGTGGCGGCGGTGATGTCGCTGATGCCCATCGCCAGCCGCCGCTCCCCCAGCCCGGCCTCGGCGACGGCGACGATGCGCCGGAGCTGGTGACCCAGGTCGTCGAGGTGTTCGCGATCGTCGACGAACAGCGCGACGGCGCCGTCGCCCAGCGGGGCGGTCACCGAGGCCATGCCGGTGGCCGCCGCGATCTCGCGTAGCAGGGTCGTGGATTCGGCGGGGGCGCCGACGCCCATCGCCACGGCGCGCAGCGGTTCGTCGGCCGGGAGCCCGGCGGTTTCCAGCCTGGCGGCGACCTCGGTCGGTGAGGAGCTGCCTTCGAGGAGCCTGCGCAGCGCGGCTTCGACGGAGCGGCCGGCGATGCGGCGGGCCTCGTCGACGCGGGCGCGCACCAGCGAGACGACGGTGCCCAGGTCGGTGGCGACGGCTTCGCGGTGCTCGTCCCACTCCACGAGGTCGCCGCTGACCAGCGCGAACCACTGGGCCGCTGTCGGTTCGGCACCGGTCTCGACCGGCCACAGCACGTGCGGCTCGCCCGCGCGCCAGGTGCGCGGCAACCGGCCGCGGGTGAACTCGGCGAGCGCGCCTCGGCGAGTCCGCTCGGGTAGCTCGTCCGTGCCGCCGACGACCCAGCCGGCGGCCGAGAGGACCCAGCAGTCGGCTCCGAGGTCGTCGGCGGCCATGCGCAGCACCCGGTCGAGGTCGGCGCCGGCGGCGACCGCCGAGATCAGCTCGCGGCGAGGGGCGGCGCGCCACTGGATGCGTTCGGCGAGGGCGTTGAAGCTGACCGTGATCGGCACTTCGAACGCGGGCAGCCCGTGCTCCCGGCAGGCCGCCACCAGGTCGGGCGGGGCGTGGCCGAGTCGCGCGGTTCCGGCGGCCAGACCTGCTACTCCGGCGTCGACGAGGGCTCTGACGAACTGCTCGGAATCCTCCGGCCCGCCGTGCCAGACCAGGCCGCTGAGCACCAGCTCACCGCCGGTCAGGTAGCGGCGGGGGTCGATGAGGTCGGTGATGTAGACGCCGCGGACCGGCCGCTCCAGCGCATCCGCGTCGTTGAGCAGCACCAGGCCGAGCTCGTCGTCGGCGAGCAGATCCCGCAGGCGCACCCTCGCTCCTCCGTCAGGCGAGCGGCGGAGCCGCTCCCTCGTCACCCCACCCGAGCGATGGGCACCGCCGGAGCCGGAGGTCCTCCAACCCGCGACGCCGAGCGAATCGAGTGGGTTGACGCCTTTTGTAGGAACATACAACCGCACCCGTTCAGGGGGTAGTCATTTTCGGGGTTTCGCCCGCTAGCCAGGGGCTACTCGACGAATGTGTACTGGGCCACATCAGCGCACCGGCCGGTCGAGAAGGAGTACGACGTGGAATTCCTCCGCCCCGCCAGCTGGCGGGAAGCGCTCGAAGCCAAGGCCGCGCATCCGGACGCCACACCGATCGCGGGCGGGACCGACGTGATGGTCGAGTTGAACTTCGACCGGCACCGGCCCGAGGTCCTGCTCGACCTCACCACCGTGCCCGAGCTCGCCGAGTGGGCGCCGGACGGTGACGTGCTGCGCATCGGCGCGGGCGTCCCCTACGCGCGGCTCATCGAGGAGCTGGGCTCCCGAGTGCCCGGTCTGGCGATGGCCAGCCGGACCGTGGGGTCCCCGCAGATCCGCAACCGCGGCACCGTCGCGGGCAACCTCGGCTCGGCCTCTCCTGCCGGAGACGCCCACCCACCGCTGCTGGCGGCCGGGGCGGGCGTCGAGGTCGAGTCCGTGCGCGGATCGCGGGTGATCCCCGTGGACGAGTTCTTCACCGGTCCGAAGCGCAACGTCCTGGAAGCCGACGAGCTGATCGCCGCCATCCGGATCGCGCCCGCCGCGGGCCCGCAGCAGTTCTCCAAGGTCGGCACCCGCAACGCGATGGTCATCGCGGTGTGCACCTTCGCGATCTCGCTGGACCCGGCGGGCAAGACCGTCGGCACCGGCATCGGCTCGGCCGCGCCCACCCCGATCCGGGCGCGGGAGGCCGAGGACTTCCTCGCCGCCGAACTCGACTGGGACGCCCCGCTGGAGGACTCGGTGGCGCGCCGGTTCGGCGAACTCGTCGCGCAGGCCGCGTCCCCGATCGACGACGTGCGCGGCAGCGCCGACTACCGCAGGCACGCCTTGGGCGTGCTGGCCCGCCGGACCCTGAACTGGACCTGGCACGAGCACCGCTCCGGGAGGCAGGAATGCGCCTGAAGTTCACCGTCAACGGACGCCGGCAGGAGGCCGACGACGTCTGGGAGGGCGAGTCCCTGCTGTACGTGCTGCGCGAGCGGCTCGGCCTCCCCGGTTCGAAGAACGCCTGCGAGCAGGGCGAATGCGGTTCGTGCACGGTCTACGTGGACGGCGTCCCGGCGTGCTCGTGCCTGGTCGCGGCCGGTCAGGCCGAGGGCCGCGAGGTGCGCACCGTGGAAGGGCTCGCCGACGACGAGCAGCTGGACCCGGTTCAGCAGGCCTTCGTCGAGACCGGCGCTGTGCAGTGCGGTTTCTGCACGCCCGGCCTGCTCGTGCAGACCCACGACCTGCTGGAGCGCACCCCGAAGCCCTCGGACGCGGAGATCCGCGAGTCGCTGGCCGGGAACCTGTGCCGCTGCACCGGCTACGAGAAGATCATGGACGCCGTTCGCCTCGCCGCGCAGCGGAGAACCGATGGCTGAGCGGATCGTCGTCGAAGGCGGATCGGTCGTGGCGGTCGATGACGCCGGGACCGAGTTCGCCGAGGGGTACGTGGTCGTCGAGGGCGACCGGATCGTCGCGGTGGGCTCGGGATCGGCTCCGCCTCAGGACGGCCCGGTTCGTCGCATCGACGCCACCGGATGCCTGGTCACTCCCGGACTGGTCAACACCCACCACCACCTCTACCAGTGGGCGACGCGCGGTCGCGCCGTCGACTCCACGTTGTTCGAGTGGCTGACCGAGCTCTACCCGGTGTGGGCGCGGATGGACGTCGAGACCGTCCACGCCGCCGCCTCGGCCGGGCTCGCGCAGCTGGCGCGCTCGGGGTGCACGACGGCCGCCGACCACCACTACGTGTTCCCGCGCGAGGGCGGCGACGTCTTCGGCGCGGTGGTCGCCGCCGCCGAGCGGATCGGCCTGCGGCTGCACGCGGTGCGCGGGTCGATGGACCGCGGACGTTCCCAGGGCGGCCTGCCGCCGGACTCGGTGGTGGAGGACCGCGACGAGGCGCTGGCCGGAACGCAGCAGGCCATCGACGCCTTCCACGACCCCGCGCCGGGCGCCCGCGTCCGTGTTGCGGTCGGCCCGTGCTCGCCGTTCTCGGTGAGCGCGGAGCTGATGCGGGAGGCCGCGGAGTTGGCCCGCCGCAACGGGGTTCGGCTGCACACCCACCTCGCCGAGACCACCACCGAAGAGGAGCAGTGCCAGGCCGAGTTCGGCCGCTCCCCGGTGGAGTACGCCGAGGACCTGGGCTGGCTCGGTTCGGACGTGTGGCTCGCGCACGCCGTGCACCTCTCGCCCACCGCGGTCCGGCGGCTCGCCGAGACCGGTACCGGTGCGGCGCACTGCCCCAGCTCCAACGGCCGGCTCGGCGCCGGGATCGCCCCCGTGCGAGGCCTTCTCAGCGCCGGCGCCCCCGTCGGGCTGGGGGTAGACGGGGTCGCTTCCAACGAGTCCGGCGGGCTCGGCGAGGAGATGCGGCAGGCGCTGCTGCTCGCCCGCGCCGCCGGCGGCCCCAGGGCGATGTCGGTGCGCGAGGCGTTGTGGATGGCGACCCGGGGTGGAGCGCGCTGCATCGGCCGCGAGGACGAGATCGGTTCGCTGGAACCGGGAAAGCTCGCCGACCTCGCCGTGTGGCGTCTCGGCGGGCTCGACCACACCGGCATCCCCGACCCGGTCGCCGCGCTGGTGCTGGGCCGGTTGCCGCAGGTCGAGACGCTGCTGTGCGGCGGAAGAGAAGTGCTCACCGGAGAAGACGTCGTCGAAGAGCTGGATCGGGCGAGCGCCCGGCTGCGCCTGGTGGAGGTGTCGTGATCATGACCAACCGACCGAGTGCCCAGGCACCCACGCGGACGCCGCAGCGGCTCGACGACGCCATCGACGGCGGCATCGGGGAGTCCCCGCTGCGCCCCGACGGCACGTTGAAGGTGCGCGGTGAGTTCGCCTACGCCTCCGACCTGTGGGCCGAGGACATGCTGTGGGGCGCGACGCTGCGCAGCCCGCACCCGCACGCGCGCATCCGCTCCATCGACATCGGCGCCGCCATGGCCATGGCCGGTGTGCACACGGTGCTGACCGCCGAGGACGTGCCGGGCGACAACATCTACGGCCTCAAGACGGTCGACCAGCCGGTGCTGGCCTCCGACGTGGTGCGCTACGTCGGCGAGGCGGTGGCCCTGGTGGCAGCCGATCACCCGGAGACCGCGCGGCGCGCGCTGGAGCGCATCGTCGTCGACTACGAGGTGCTGACCCCGGTGCTCGACGCCGAGCGGGCCGCGCACGACGAGGACCTGCCGAAGCTGCACCCGGACGGCAACGTGGTGCGCCACCAGCGGATCCTCAAGGGCGATCCGGACGCGGCCGCCGACGTCGTCGTCTCGGGCGTCTACACCGTCGGCATGCAGGACCAGGCGTTCCTGGGTCCGGAGTCCGGTCTGGCGATCCCCGCCGAGGACGGCGGCGTCGACCTGTACCTGGCGACGCAGGACCTGCACTCCGATCTCAAGCAGACCGCCCGCGCGCTGGGACTTCCGCCGGAGAAGGTGCGGATGACCATGTCCGGTGTCGGCGGTGCGTTCGGAGGCCGCGAGGACCTGTCGATCCAGGTGCACGTGTGCATGCTCGCGATGCACGTCGGCAAGCCGGTGAAGATGGTCTACAGCCGCGAGGAGTCGTTCTACGGCCACGTGCACCGGCACCCGGCGAAGATGTACTACGAGCACGGCGCGACCCGCGACGGGACGCTGGTGTACGTCAAGGCCGACCAGTACTTCGACGGCGGCGCGTACGCCTCGAAAACCCCCGTGGTGGTGGGCAACGCGACGACGCTGGGCGTCGGCCCGTACGTGGTGCCGAACGTGCGCATCGACGGCTGGGGGCTCTACACGAACAACCCGCCGTGCGGCGCGATGCGCGGATTGGGCGCCGTGCAGCCGACTTTCGCCTACGAGTCGCAGATGGACAAGCTCGCCGCCGAGCTGGGCATGGACCCGGTGGAGCTGCGGGTGCGCAACGCCATCGCCCAGGGCGGGACCATCCCCACCGGCCAGGTGGTCGACTCCCCCGCGCCGGTCGCCGAGCTGCTGGAACGCGTCCGCGCGCTGCCGATGCCGCCCGAGCGCGACACCACCGACATCCGGGAGCTCCCCGGCGGGGCGTCCAACACCACGCACGGCGAAGGCGTGGTGCGCGGGATCGGCTACGGGGTGACGATCAAGAACATCTGCTACTCCGAGGGCGCCGACGACTTCTCCACGGCCCGGGTGCGGTTGCAGCTCCTCGGCGGCGAACCGGCCGCGATGGTGCACACCGCCGCGGCGGAGGTCGGGCAGGGCCTGGTGACCGTGCAGCAGCAGATCGCGCGCACCGAGCTGGGCGTGGAGCGGGTGACCATCCACCCCAACGACACCTCCGTCGGACCGGCCGGTTCCAGCTCCGCTTCGCGGCAGACCTACGTCACCGGTGGCGCTGTGCAGGCCGCCTGCCAGGCCGTTCGCGACGTGCTGTTCGACCGGGTCGTCGAGCGGTTCGGGACCGCGGTCGGGCTGGCGCTGCAGGGCGGCAAGGTCGTCTCCGCCGAAGGTGTCGTCGCCGACCTCGCCGAGGTGCTGGGCGACGACGTCATCGAGGAGACCCGCGAGTTCCACCACCGCCAGACCTCCCCGATGGACGCCGACGGGCGAAGCGATCTGGTGCAGGTGCAGCACGCCTTCTCCGCGCACCGCGCCGTCGTCGACGTCGACACCGAGCTGGGGCTGGTCAAGGTCGTGCAGCTGGCCTGCGCGCAGGACGTCGGCAAGGCCGTCAACCCGGAGGCCGTCCTCGGCCAGATCCAGGGCGGTTCCGCGCAGGGCCTCGGCCTGGCGGTGATGGAGGAGATCCAGGTCAGCGACGGGAAGATCCGCAACCCCTCGTTCACCGACTACCTGATCCCCACCATCCTCGACATGCCGCCGATGGAGATCGACGTCATCGAGCGCGGCGACGACAACGCGCCCTACGGGGTTCGCGGTGTCGGCGAGCCGCCGACGATCTCCACCACGCCCGCTGTCGTCGCGGCCATCCGCGCCGCCACCGGCAAGAACCTCACGCACACGCCGGTCGCTCCCGAGCACATCATCTGAGCACCGACGAAAACCCTTGGAGTGAAACGATGTCCGTGGATGTCGCAACCCAGCAGGAGCAGACCTGGATGGCTCGGGCGATCGAGCTCGCCACCGCCAGCGTGCACAGCGGCGGCGGCCCGTTCGGCGCGGTGATCGTGCGCGACGGCGAGATCGTGGCCACCGGCGCCAACCGCGTCACCTCCGACCTGGACCCGACCGCGCACGCCGAGGTCGTGGCGATCCGCAACGCCTGCCGCGAGCTCGACACGTTCTCGCTGGCCGGCTGCGTGCTGGTGACCTCGTGCGAACCGTGCCCGATGTGCCTGGCCTCCTCGATGTGGGCCCGGGTGGACCGGATCCTCTTCGCCGCCGATCGCGATGACGCGGCGGCGGCCGGTTTCGACGACCGCGCCTTCTACGACGCGATCACCGACCCCACCAAGAACCCGACCGCGGTCGCGCGGATCGAGATCCACAACCGAAACGAAGCGTTCGACGCCTGGCGAGGAAAAGCCGACCGCGTCGACTACTGAGCGGACAATCCCGCGCAATGCACGGCGATGACCGGGTCGCCACCTAGAACGGGCCGCGCACCAGCGGTCCGCACCAGCTAAAACGCCCCGCACCAGGCATTCGGCGAGTTCTCGCCGGGCTCAACCCTGCCCGGAAAACCGACGTCCCGGGGGCGCCCACCGGCATGGGAGGACGCATGACCCAGCAATTGACCACCAGACCCGACAGCGGTCTGGACCGAATCTTCCGGATATCCGAACGCGGTTCCAGCCTCTCCCGCGAGCTGCGCGGCGGCCTGACCACCTTCGTCGCGATGGCCTACATCGTGATGCTCAACCCGCTGATCCTCGGCTCCGGAACCGACGCCACCGGCGCGAAGCTCTCCCCCGAGCAGCTCACCACGGCCACGGCCGCCACCGCCGGTGTCATGACGATCGTGATGGGCCTGGTCGGCAACGCCCCGCTGGCCCTGGCGACCGGACTGGGCGTGAACGCGGTCGTCGCGTTCACCATCGCCCCCACCATGACCTGGGCCGAGGCGTTCGGGCTGGTGGTCCTCGAAGGCATCGTGATCGTCGCGCTGGCGGTCAGCGGCGTCCGCGAGAAGATCATGAACGCCATCCCGGAACCGCTCAAGATCGCGCTCACCGTCGGCATCGGCCTCTACATCGCGCTGATCGGCCTGGTCAGCGCCGGGTTCGTGACCCGCGTGCCGGACGCGCAGGAGACGACCGTGCCGGTGCAGATGGGCACCGACGGGCACCTGTCCGGGATTCCGATCGTGGTGTTCTGCGTGACGCTGCTGGTGATGATCGGCCTGATGGCCCGCCGCACTCCCGGCGCGATCCTGCTGGGCATCGTGGCCGGGACCGTGATGGCGCTGGTGGCCCACGCGGCGCTGGACGTCGCTCCCGACGAGTGGGGAACGGTGGTCCCGGAACTCCCCGCTCAGCTGGTCGGCACCCCCGACTTCGGCCTGTTCGGGCAGGTGGACCTCTTCGGCGGGTTCGCCGCCGCCGGCGGGGTGGCAGCGACGGTGTTCCTGTTCACCCTGGTGCTGTCCGGGTTCTTCGACGCGATGGGCACGATCACCAGCGTCTCCTCGCAGGCCGGGCTGGTCCAGGGCGGCAAGGTCCAGGGCATGGGCCGGATCCTGGCCGTCGACGGTGTCGCCGCCGCGGCGGGCGGGCTGACCGGGGCCGCGCCGAACACGGTGTTCCTGGAGTCGGCCGCGGGTGTCGCCGAAGGCGCCCGCACCGGCCTGGCCAGCGTGTTCACCGGCCTGCTGTTCTGCCTGACGTTGCTGGTCACGCCGTTGGCGTCGGTGGTTCCGGCGCAGGCCGCCGCGCCTGCTCTGGTGATCGTCGGCGGGCTGATGATGTCGCAGGTCCGGTTGATCCCCTGGGACGATCCGGAGTACGTGATCCCGGCGTTCCTGACGCTGGCGGTCATCCCGTTCACCTACATGATCACCAACGGCATCGGTGCCGGTCTGATCGCCTTCGCGGTGATCAAGCTGGCCCGGGGCAAGGTGCGGGAGATCGGCTGGCTGGTCGGCTCGCTGGCGATCGTCTTCGCGGTCTACTTCCTCGTCTCCGGCCTGACCGGGGTCTGAGCCCGCGGGTCCGGGGACGCGCCGCGGCGCGTCCCCGGACCAGTACGGTCGATCCGTGACAGCCCCAGCAGGAGTCGTTCTCGCGGCAGGCGCGGGCCGCCGCTTCGGGATGCCGAAAGCCCTGGTCGACTACCGAGGAGCGCTCCTCGTCGACCGCACCGCGAAGGTCCTGGCCGACGCCGGTTGCGACCCGGTGCTGGTGATCCTCGGCGCCGCCGCCGACGAGGTCCGCGAGCGCGCCGAGCTCGCGGGCGTGACGGCGGTGCTCAACCCCGACTGGCAGTCCGGCATGGGGTCCTCGCTGCGGACCGCGCTGGAGGCGCTGCGGGAGTCCGACGCCCCGGCCGCGGTGATCCTCCCCGTCGACATGCCGGGCATCGGCCCGGAGGCCGTGCGCCGCGTCGCCGCGCTCTCCTCCCCCGACGCGCTCGCCGCCGCTGCGCACGGCGGACGTCGCAGTCACCCGGTGTTGCTGGGCAGGAACCACTGGACCGGTGCAGCCGCGTCCGCAACGGGTGATGCCGGCGCTCGCGACTACCTGAAAGAACGCACGGTGACGATGGTGTCCTGTGACGACGTATCGGACGGCTTCGATGTCGACCGGCCTGAAGATCTGGACCGACCCGCCACGTAGAGTGCCAGGACGACCGAGAGGCGCTGCTGAGAGCCAGTGCACCTAGCATTGTCTTCCGGTCAAGAGCTCGAACGCCCGAGCAAAGTGGAGAGCGGAGGCATTCATGGCTGGCGGTCATATCACCGCGAACTACGTACCCCAGGGCGATGACTGGCAGATCACCGTCACGGATGGTGACGGCAAGAAGACCGCGCGTGCCCCCGGGCTGATCGCCGCTCGGGACCAGGCCGATCAGCTGATCGAGCAGCTCTCGCCCGGCAAGTCCGGCCGCGTGGTGATCCACCTGCTCGACGGAGACGGCTTCGCCTTCACCACCGCCTACCTGCAGGCCAGGCACGGCCTGTCGGACGAGGCGACCCAGCACGCGGCGCGCGCCGCCGCGGCCCACGCACCCGCCCAGTAGCACTGCGGTCCGACCGGATGGACACTGGTCGGTGACTCTTCGCGACCCACCGATCACGCGCGCCGGAGACCTGCCGCCGGGGACCTTAGGATGGCGTTCGTGAACGCGCCGACCAGTAGTGCACCCCAGGAGGAAGCAGCGGTGGCCAGCCTCGAACCGAGCAGGCCGCCCGCCGGCCGGGGACGCCCGCGGGACGCCTCCCGCGATGCCGCGTTGCGCCAGGCCGCCATGGAGGTGCTGGCCCAGGTCGGCTACCGGGCGCTGACCATGGACGCCGTCGCCGCCCAGGCCCGAGCCGGGAAGGCCACGATCTACCGCCGCTGGGACTCCAAGCTCGACCTGGTCATCGACACCTGCAACGAGCTCGTCCAGCGCCGCATCCCGGAACCGGACCTGGGTTCGGTCGCCGACGATCTCGGCGAGTTCCTGCGCGCGTTCGCCACGCTGCTGACCGGGCCGGTCGGCAAGGCCGCGCAAGCGCTGGTCGGCGAGCTGCCGCACGAGCCGGAGCTGGCGCTGAAGTTCCGCGAGTCGTTCCTGCTGCCGCAGCGCGACGTGCTGCGGCGGATCATGGAGCGCGGTGTCCGGCGCGGCGAGATCGGCCCGAACGCCCCGCTCGACACGGTCGGCGAGCTGGCCGGTGCGGGCCTGATCTACCGGCTGATGCTGGCCGACGAGCCGCTGGACACCGGATTCGTGGACCGGTTGCTCAACGAGGCGCTCCTTCCGCTGTTGAAGCGCTGATCGTCTGCTTCACGCGCTACGGTGGCGTCGCCCCGGGGAAACGGAGGTCGGTTCGTGTCCGAGGTTCTCAAGCTCAACCGCTGGCCGGTGAAGTCGCTGCGCGGCGAGCAGCTGTCCGCCGCGCGCTTCGACGAGCGCGGCGTGGCGGGTGACCGCGCCTTCGCGCTGCTCGACGAGCGGCCGAACCGAGCGGGCAACATCCTCACCGTTCGGCAGAACCAGACCTTGCTGTCCTGGTCGGCGAGCTACGGCGACCTGCCGGAGCCGACCGGGCCGCCAACCCTCAGCGGGCCCGATGACCAGCGGTTCTCCTGGGACGACCCGAAGCTCGCGAACGTGCTGGAGGAGTCGCTGGACATCCCGGTGAGCCTGCGCGCGGCCGACGGCCAGCAGGACCGCGGACCGACGGTGCTGGTCACCTTCGAGTCATCGCTGCGCGGGCTGAGCGAGGAGATGGGCGCTGACGTGGACCTGCGGCGCTTCCGCACGAACCTGCACGTGGACGCGGATCTGCCGCCGTTCGCAGAGCAGGACTGGGAAGCGGGTGCCACGATCACCGCCGGCGAGGTGGAACTGGCCGTGACCGGCGAACACGCGGGTCCGTGCATCCGTTGCGCGGTGCCGAGCTGGGACGCCGACGGGCGCGAGCGCTGGCGGGAACTGCAGGCTCACCTGATCGAGCGACACGAGAACAAGTTCGGCGTGATCATGCGGGTGACCCGGCCGGGCACGGTGACCGTGGGCGACGCGGTCCGAGCGGGTTGAGCGGGTTCCGGTGTTCTGGGGCCAGGTCCGAGACCCCAGAACGCCCGGCACCTCACTTGAACAGCTTGCGCACGACCACCGCGGTGACCAGTGCACCGACCCCGATGAGCGCGTAGCGCACCTTGGGATCGTTCAGCTTCTCCATGACGCTGGCTTTGCCGGCGTCGACGAACCGCTGCGGATTCGCCTGCACGCTCAGCCTGTCCAACGTGTCGGCCAGCGCGTCACGCGCCTGCTCGATGTCACGCTCGATGGCATCTTGATCACGGGCCACGTGTCCTCCTCACGTTCACCTGGCTGCCCACACCGTAGTTCACCGCGGAATCCACGCCGCATCAGCCGCGCCCGTGTCGCCTGCTCGGGTCTCCGCAGCCGCCTCAAGAACAAGATCGACGAGCGCGATACGCTGTGCGCATCGAGGGGCCGTAGCCCAATTGGCAGAGGCACTAGGTTTAGGTCCTAGACAGTGAGGGTTCGAGTCCCTCCGGCCCCACAGAACAGCAGCGGAAGCTGCACATGCGCACCTGCGTTCCGTCGGCATAGGGTCACTCAGCACGAAGCCTGATCAAACGACGGGCCTTATACACACGGCCAACCCTGGAAGATGTGGGCGCTTCGTCCGCCACCAGCTGCCTCGGTTCGGTGGAAAGATGCCGTCGGCACGCCACCCGAGTTCGCCCACCATGGACAAGCCCAGACACATTTCAAGGTATTCTCCTTGGTCAACAAGCTGAGGAGATAAGCTTGACGGGCACCAGTCGTATCATTCGAGCACAGGCAGGCAACATGCAAGAAAACGCGGGACGGATGGAAGTCGATCCCCTGGAACGTAAGAATATGCGATTTACGACTCTCCAAGGGGGAAACTGGAGGAACTTTACCAGCTTCGCAGTCGGACTTCAGCCGCGAATGTTTCTGGTCGGGCCAAACGCCTCTGGAAAATCCAACTTCTTGGATTGCTTTCGTTTCCTCTCAGAGATCGTCTCGGTAGGGGGCGGATTTGAATCTGCAGTAGCCAAGCGTGGCGGCGTCAGCATGATCAGGGCGCTTGCGGCACGCCGGTATCCATCAATTTCATTGCGCGTAACACTCGGGAATGATTCCATAGAGAACGAATGGACCTACGAGCTCAAGTTCAAACAGGACAACAATAGGCGCCCACTAATAGAGTCGGAAGTGGTCCAGTACCGCGGAAACGATGTCCTGCGTCGACCCGATAAGGAAGATCTAGAAGACTCCGAACGGCTTCGGCAAACTCATCTCGAACAGGTTAATGTTAACCGGAAATTCCGAATCGTTGCAGATTTTTTCGCGAATCTCAACTACATGCACATCGTCCCGCAGCTGGTACGCGAGCCTGATCGATCAGTCGGAAAGAAGAACGATCCGTTTGGCGGCGACTTTCTAGAACAAATTGCACGGACACCAAAAAAGACACAGGATGCCCGGCTTCGCAAGATCGCCGATGCACTCAAGGTTGCCGTCCCTCAATTGATGAAACTTGAGCTCGAGACTGATATCCGAGGAGTACCCCACCTTAAAGGAAAATACCAACACTGGCGCCCCCACGGTGCGTGGCAACGAGAAGACCAGTTCTCCGATGGAACCTTGCGCCTGCTCGGACTTCTCTGGGCAGTAGCAGACTCGCGGGGCCCCCTCCTCCTTGAGGAGCCGGAGCTTTCACTACACCCGGAGGTCGTTCGCCATATTCCTCAGATGTTCGCAAGAGTTCAAAGACGTTCAGGCAGGCAAGTCCTGGTGAGCTCACATTCTCCGGAAATCCTCAATGACTCCGGGATCGGTTTGAATGAAGTCCTCATTCTTGAACCAAAGTCCGAGGGGACAGCGGTAAGCACGCTTTCCGAACGAGATGACATTAGAACACTTAGAAACGCTGGCATCCCCCTAGGGGATGTCCTCAAGGATTCCACAGCCCCAGAGGAAGCTGGGCAAATCAGCTTCTTCGCGGGGTGACAAAATGAATCAGGTCATGGTGGCAGTCGAGGGAATTTCAGACGAAGGAGCGGTACGTTCCATCCTGAGAGAATTTAACCTAACCGTCCATCTAACGTTGGGAAGGAACGGCAAAGCCGCGCTGTTAAGTAAAATTTCCGCCTACAACGACTCCGCAAAGTACATGCCGTGGTTCGTACTTGTTGATTTGGACTCTCCTGATACTTGTATCGTTGAGAAACTCAGGCAGTGGATGCCGAACCCTTCAGAATACATGCTCTTCCGCGTTGCGGTGTCAGAACTTGAAGCTTGGCTTCTTGCCGACCGTGAGGCGATCGCCCAGTTTTTGGGAGTATCTGTTGATAGAGTTCCCCGAAATCCGGACAGCCTCAAAGACCCAAAGCAGGAGATTATCAATCTAGCGCGTCGATCAAGAAGGCGAGAGATCCGCGAAGGCCTCGTTCCCAGACAAGGAAGTGGCGTCGCGATTGGACCCACTTATGCTTCAGACATCCGCAATTTTGGCGAATCCATGTGGCGACCTAAGGTCGCGGCCGAAGAATCTCCAAGCTTGAGCCGCTGCCTGCGGCGCGTCGAAGAACTAGCAAATAAGCTATATAAGAACACTGATGCATTGAAAGATCATCTACGTGAAACATAGAAATTAAACGCCCTCAATTCAGGACAATACCTGCACGCAACTTTCTTCATCCAAGACAAAAGAGAGTCCAGCCTTAGCGGATGATAAACGACGGGGTTTCTGGGAGCTGTCATCCCAGCTCCCAGCCTCTGAATACACCCCAATCGAATCCGAACAGCAGACCCAGCGTGTTGAGGTCGCCGAACAGGGCGTTCGGACCTGCGCCAAGCGCGGCGGCTGCGAGCGACGGATCGATGAAGTGCCACTTAGGGCGAGTGCGCAACCTGACCTTCGACCTCAGGTGAGGCGCCCAGGCCGGTTGTTCCTCGATCAGGAACAACCGGGTCAACGCATCGAGGTAGCGCCGCACGGTCTGGGCCGAATACCTCGGCTCCGAACTCACCGATCTCGGCTTCCGCGCTGAGCTTGGCGGCTGAGACCTCGGTCGAGGTGTTGCGCGCCAAGGCGCGGATCAGGGCTCGCACGCGCAGCGGATCTGACTGAACCTCGATTCCCGGCAGATCGACGCGTGCGATGCCGTCCAAGTAGCTCTCCAGGTAGTCCTGCGGTGAGCGGTTCGTCTGCGCGACGAGAACCGGCCATCCGCCGCGGACCAGGATGGACGCGTAGCCCTCGACCGTCGGCCCGCCAATACCAGCGATGGCATCGCCCGAGAAGAGCTCGGTAAAGCTAGACCGTCCCCACGGACTTGCCGCTCCAGCGTCATGGGCCGCAGCGTGATTCTGCGGAAACGGCCCGCTCCGCTGTGCCTGGTGATGTCGTCGGGCGGAGTCGCCGGCCCGGTCAGCACGAACTGCCCCGGGACCGATCGCTGGTCGACCTCGTGTCGGACCGCGTTCCACAGCGTGGGGGCGAGCTGCCACTCGTCGATGAGCCGTGGGGTGTCTCCGGACAGGACGACGCCGGTGAGGTTTCCGCGATCGACGGCAGCTGCGGATCCGAATCCAGCCGGACCGAGCTGTTCGCGACCTGCAAGCCCGTCGTGGTCTTACCCGTTGCCCTCGGATCTTGGATGATCACAGCGTCGAACGTGTCCAGCGACTTGCGCACGAGGTCGTCAACGAGCCGATTCCGGTAGGTCTCCACCAGCGCATTATCACTTCTGCGGGCAAGCCGGTATCACTTTTGCGTGCGGCTCGATATCACTCTTGTGCTTGATCGACTATCACTTTTGCGTGCGGTGGAGCATCACTTTTGCGGGTTCAGGCCGGTCAGGGGTTGGGGATCGCAGGGAAGAAGCCTCGCACGTAGGGGTCTTCGAGAGCACGCATCTCGTCAGCGGATCCCGCTGCCCGGATGCGGCCGTCGCGCATGTACAGCATCCGGTCGACGACGCCGAGGTCGACCAGGTGGGAGACGTCGTGCGTGATCGCGAGAACGGCGGCGCCGGTGTCGGCGTACCTGCGCAGGCTCCCCCCCAGACCTCGTGAGCGGTGGCGGTGTCGAGCGAAGCGGTCGGCACGTCCACGCGCCGACATCACCACCGAAGCCCGGCGTGCATCGCGGGCTTGACCTTGCCCCGAGGGCACGGTCTGAAGTGGTGGTGAGTCGCAACGACACCACGCCTAGGAGCGCACGATGACCAGCACGGCTGAGCAGGAGTACCGGACCGAGCAGCGGGGCGGGGGCTCGCGGTGGTTCCGCAGGCCGTTCCGGATCATCCGGGCGAACCTCGGTGCCTACCTGGCGCTGAACGCGCTCGCCTACGGGTTGTTCCTGGTCGGGATGGGCGTGGGGCTGCTGCGGCCCGAACTCGCCGGCACGAACATCGCGGCGCTCCAGCAGGACGGGACGTTGGAGCTGGTCACGTGGGCGATGTCGAGCGTGTGGCTGTTCAGCCTGATCATCCTCGTGGTGAACGCGGTCGGGCTGAGCCTGGTGCACGTCCTGCTGCCCTCGGCGATCGTCCCCTTCGGCGGCATCGCCGTCTTCGCCTACTGGGCCTTCGACACCGGGGTGACGTTGGCGCCGGTCAACGAGGTCGCGGCGTTGACCATGATCCCGCACTCGCTGACGGTCCTCATCGAGTTCCAGGCGTACGTCCTGGTCCTGCTCGGTGCCTACCGGCTGGGGATGTCGTGGCTGCGGCCCCGGGCCGTTGGTGCTCGCAACCGCCGCCAGGGCTACGTCCGCGGATTGCGGGAGGTCGGCCGGCTGAGCCTGCCCGCGCTCGCGCTGCTCGTCGTCGGCGCGATCTACGAGGCTGTCGAGATCATCCACCTGGTCCCGCTGCTGCTGTCTTGACCGTGCCCTTGGGGCAGGGTGTGGACTGGTTTCGGAAATCGCGCGCCGAAATGGGGGACGAACGATGGCGTGGAGCACTCGGCAGGTCGCCGATCTCGCGGGCACGACGGTGAAGGCCGTTCGGCACTACCACGAGATCGGGCTGCTGGACATGCCCGAACGCGCGTCGAACGGGTACAAGAAGTACGGGGTCTCGCACCTGATCCGGTTGGTGCAGATCAAGAGACTGAGCGATCTGGGACTTCCGCTGTCGCAGATCGCGGCGATGGGCAACGCCGGTGAGGACCCGACCGAGGCGATCTCCGTTCTCGACGCCGAGCTGGAGGCGACGATCCAGCGGCTGACCCGGATCCGCGCCGAACTGGCCGTGATCCTGCGCCACCGCGCGTCACCCGAGGTGCCACCCGAGTTCGCGCCGCACGCCGGAGACTTCTCCGACAGCCAGAGAGCCCTGCTGACGGTCTACTCGACGGTCTTCAGCGACGAGGACCTGGCTGAGTTCGGCCGGGCCCTGGGCGAGCGGGACGTCGTCGAGGACGAGTTCGAGGCGCTGCCCGCGGACGCCGACGACGAGGCGATCGACCAACTCGCCCAGCGCCTGGCGCCGGTGGTCCGCCGCGGCCGCGAGGAGCACCCGCAACTGGCGAACATGATGGCGAATTCACCGCACGGCGAGAAGCTGGCCACGAACGCGATGGCGCACGCGGTCGTGGAGTTCTACAACTCCGCGCAGATCCGCGCCCTGCAACGCGCGAACGCACTCCTGCAGCAGGAGGACACTTCCGACCGCGACGACGACTTCAGCTGAACCGACTCCCCGGCAATCGGTGCACCGTGGGGAGAATCGCGTTTTTCGCGGTTCGGAGATCACGCCGCGAACAATTCTCAGAATTCAGCGAGTATCGAGCGAAAATTGTCCGAGGCGTTCAACAAGCAACAGAAGAGCACATGAATCATCGGGGCATCGATGCGGAAAGACCGCCCGAGGAAGGACCCCGGACGGCCATGTGGCAGTACGTCACTCGACATGCTCCTTCACGCCGGGGCCGACGCCACTAGTTGTGCCCTGGTGGCGCGTGACCTGCGGGATTCTGGTTCTCACTGTTCTGCGTCAGTCCGCCTCCCTGGCAACTGGGCTGCTGGCCTCCAGGCTGGTGGCCACCCCTGTTCTCGCACGAGACGTCCACTTCCGTGATCTTCGCCGAAGCGACGCCTACCGGGAACAAGACCATGCCCAGCGCGACGGCCACGGCACCGATACCGGCCGCAATCCGCTTACTGATCATCTCGCACTTCCCGTTGGTCACCATCGCAACAGATCCCTTGCAGATTCTTGGAAAACGATGGCTGCGTCCAGCATGTTCGCCGACCAACCGGGGCGTCAACGCTTCCAGAAAATCAAGTTGCCCATCAGCACGAGGAAATCGATTTCACTTGGAAATTCAGTGTTCTTCTCGTGAAATCCGGAAACCTGCCCAAGATCGGAGCCGCTGTTCGACTCGGTCGCGTGCCGGCCACCAGCGACTTCCACGCGGTGACCACGGGCGCACGCGATCACGGTATACCGTGGTCGGCGTGGTGTTTCCGTGGTTTGGGGGTCGTGGCCGGTGAGCGTCAAGGTTGCTCTGCTCGATGACGAGGACTTGGTGCGGTCCGGCATCCGGATGATCCTGGAGTCCGATCCCGAGATCGCAGTGGTGGCCGAGGCCGTCAACGGGGTGGGGATCGTGGACCTCGTGGCGCAGTTCTCGCCCGACGTGGTGCTCACCGACATCCAGATGCCCGAGGTCGGAGGCCTGGAGGTGACCAAGCGGCTCGCCGCGTTGCCCGATCCGCCCGCCGTGGGCGTGCTGACGACCTTCGACGTGGACGAGTACGTGCACGAAGCCCTCCAGAACGGGGCGGCCGGATTCCTGCTCAAGGACACCCGGCCGCACGAACTGATCGCCGCCGTGCACACCCTCGCCGGTGGTGAGGCGATGCTCTCGCCGCGGATCACCCGGAAGCTGCTGACGACCTTCTCCTCCGGTGGCGGCGCCGCGCAGTCGGCGAAGTCCAAGATGGACAAGCTGACCGCGCGGGAGCGCGAGGTCGCCGTGGCGGTCGCGCAGGGTTCGAGCAACGCCGAGATCGCCGCCGACCTGTACATGAGCCAGTCCACCGTGAAAGTTCACATCGGACGGATCATGCACAAGCTCGACGCGGTCAACCGGACCCAGGTCGCGATCATCACCCACGACGCCGGCTTGGCCTAGGTGCTGTTGAAGAACGCGGCGGAGCCGTTGTTCCAGGTGTGGGACTCAGCTCGCACCGCCGCAGGTTCTGAGCGGCTTCGTGGCGAGTACGCCGGGACGCCGATGTCCACCCCCTGGGTAAGCGGAATACATCAGGAGCGGCGCACGGAGTCCACGAAGCCGCTCAGGTTCTGCCACTGGCACCGCCAAGCAAAGCAATTCCCAAACAGCTCCTAGTACGCCTCTCGGCGGCGGTAGGCGTCTCCTCGCCCGATCAGGAACCACGCGACCGGTCCGAGGAACGGGGCGGCGAAGGTGATGCCGATCCACACGATCGTCATCCCGAAGCCCAGCGGCGAGCAGAGGATGCTGACCAGCGCGCAGATGAACAGCGCCAGAGCACCGAACATCACCAGCGCGAGCAGCCCCAGGCCGCCCATCGCGAACAACTGCTCCGGGTTGCTGAAGAGCCTGCCCAGGTCCATTGCGCTTCCTTCCACGAGTTCTGTCGTCGTTCGATCACCAACGTTATGGACCGACGGCCGCCGCGACGTCCCTCCTCCCGCTCGTCCGGACTTGGCCGAAAGTCGTACGTGCCTCGGCCGGTCGGCGAACGTGCCGGGGAATTCGCGCGGCTAGAGTCGGCCCGGTGCGTGAACTCCTCGACCGAGAGCAGCTGCTGTCCTGGTGGGACGGCAAGGTGCACCGCCTGCTGATCGACCTCGCCGTCGCCCTGGTGTTCAGCGGGGTGCTCAGCACCCAGGCCACGCCGTGGGAGTTCTCCCTGCACTTCGCCGTCGGAGTCGCACTGCTCGTGCGCAGGCGGTTTCCGCTGGTGGCCGCCGGAGCATCAGTCGCGTTGATCGCGCTCCTGCTCTACCTGCCGCCGTCGTGGGTCGCGCTGTACTCCTACGCGCGCCGCTACGGCTCCGCGCCGTCGACGTGGGTCGTGGGCATCGTGATCATCACGTCCGGGGTGACTTCGAACCTGATCCGCTACCCCGACGAGCCGCTGTTCCCGACGCTGCTGAGCATCGGCGTGCACTCGGCGCTCTACACCGTTCCCGCGATGCTCGGGTTGTGGCTGCACCAACGGCAGGCGCTGCTGATCGGCGCCCGCGAGCGCATCGAACGCGCCGAGCGGGAACGCGCGCTGCTCACCGGGCGGGCCGTCACCGAGGAGCGCCGGCGGATCGCGCGCGAGCTGCACGACGTGATCGCCCACCGGGCCAGCGTCATGTCGCTGCAGGCCGGCGCGCTCACCCTGCACGCGAAGGACGAGGGCACCGCCCAGACCGCGGAGATCATCCGCGAGAACAGCGCGAAGGCGCTCACCGAGCTGCGCGGCATGCTGCGGGTGCTGCGAGAAGGCCCGTCCGACCTCTCCGAAGCGCCGACCTTGGCCGAGATCGCCGAGCTGGTGCGCGAAACGGGCTCCGGGGTGCGGTTGAGCATGCCCGAGGAGCTCCCCAGCACCACCGGGAGCACCGGGCGCGCGGCCTACCGGGTGGTGCAGGAGGCGCTGACGAACGCGGC
The DNA here is from genome assembly GCF_040677225.1 of Saccharopolyspora sp. NPDC049357. Lineage (NCBI taxonomy): Bacteria > Bacillati > Actinomycetota > Actinomycetes > Pseudonocardiales > Pseudonocardiaceae > Saccharopolyspora > Saccharopolyspora sp. NPDC049357. The sequence goes on from NZ_JBFAQJ010000014.1 coordinate 27,471, forward strand.
GCAGCACGCACCCGGCGCGTCGGTGTCCGTCGTCGTCGAGGCCGGCGACGAGCTCCGCGTCATCGTCACCAACGGCCCCGGTGCGCAGGCGTCGACCGCCGGGCCCGGGTACGGGCTGCTCGGGATGCGGGAGCGCGTTGCGCTCGCGGGCGGCTCCCTGGAGGTGGGGCCGACCGCGGACGGGGGCTTCCGGGTGTCGGCCGTGCTGCCGCGGTGACCGAAAGTCGTACTCGGTCATAGCTGGAAGTCAGACGCCCTGACCTCATCGGATTCGCGATTCTCGTTGTCATGCGGGAATTCCGAACCGACTTCGAGGAGCAGGGTTGATCACCATCCGGGAACTGACCAAGCGCTACGGCAACAAGCTCGCCGTGCGCGACCTCACCTGCACGATCCGGCCGGGCGTGGTGACCGGCTTCCTCGGCCCGAACGGGGCGGGCAAGTCCACCACGATGCGGCTCATGCTCGGGCTCGACCGCGGCGAGGGCGAAGTCCTCTTCAACGACCGCCCCTACCGCGACCTGCCGAACCCGGTGCGCGCCGTGGGCGCCCTGCTCGACGCCGGGGCCGTGCACCCGGGGCGGTCGGCGCACCAGCACCTGCGGATGATCGCCGCCGGCGCCGGGATCTCCGAGCAGCGGGTCCGCGAGGTGATGGCCGCCGTCGGCCTCGACGAGGTGCGGTCCCGCCGCGTCGGCGGCTTCAGCCTCGGGATGCGGCAGCGCCTCGGCATCGCCGCCGCGCTGGTGGGAGATCCCGAGTACGTGATCCTCGACGAACCGACCAACGGGCTCGACCCGGAAGGCGTCCGCTGGATCCGCTCGCTGCTGCGCAACCTCGCCGACGAGGGCCGAACCGTGTTCGTGTCCTCGCACCTGCTGTCCGAGATCGCGCAGCTCGCCGACGATCTCGTCGTCATCGGCGAGGGCCGGCTGATCGCCGCCCAGCCGGTGCGCGACTTCGTCGCCGCGAACACCCGCACCCACGTCGTCGTCCGCACGCCGGAGCCCGAGAGGTTCCGGAAGTGGCTGCACCAGGCGGGGTTCCAGGTCGAGCCGGAGGACGTCGACGCGCTCGTGGTCGACACGCCCAACGCCGACGCGGTCAGCGCCGCCGCACGCCAGGCCGGGGTCGCGATCCGCGAGCTGCACACCCGCCGCAGCAGCCTGGAAGACGCCTTCTTCAACGCCACCGCCAACGCCACGACCTACCGGGGAGAAGCAGCATGACCACCACCCTCGAAGCCCGTCCGCAGGCCGACCGCGAGCCGGGGTTCCGCCGAGCGCTGGCGTACGAGTGGGCCGCCTTCCGGACCGTGCGGTCCAACTGGGTGCTGATCGGGGCGGCGCTGCTGGTGCAGCTCCTGCTCACGGTGTTCGCGCACGACTCGCGCGACCACGGAGACGTCACCTTCGACAAGGTGCTCAACGTCGCGTGGTTGTTCGGGGCGCTCGTGGGCGCGTTGGGCGTCAACTCCTTCGGCACCGAGTACCGGTTCCGCACGATCACCACGACGGTGCTCACCGCGCGATCGCGGACGCGCGTGCTGCTGGCCAAGATCGCCGTGGTCACCGCGGCCGCCGTCGCCACCGAGATCGCGGTGCTCGCGGCGTCCTGGCTGGTGCTCGCAGTGTTCTTCGCCGCCGCGCCGACGGTGTCGTCGTCGCTGCTGCTGGGCACCGGCGCCGTCGTCTACACCGCGCTGATGACGCTGATCGGGCTCGCGCTCGCCGCGCTGCTGCACGGATCGGTCATCCCGATCGCGTTCCTGGTGGTGTGGCCGGAGGTCGAGATGCTGCTGATCAACCGGCTGGACCTGCCGGAGTGGCTGCTCGTCGTGCTCCAGCCGTTCTACTCGGCCCGCCGGCTGATCAGCGAGACGCCCGAGTGGCCGCACGTGCTGCCGATGTTGGGACTCGCGGCGGTGCTGCTCGGCGTTGCGGGCATCGTCCTGAACCGCCGCGACGTGTGAGTACGGTGACGGACGTGCCGGTCGAACAGAAGCGCTCGTGGTTGTCGTGGTGGGACGGTTCGCTGCGGTCGCTGCTGTTCGACCTCGCCGTCGCGGGGGCCCCGGTCGCGGGTGAGTTCTACGCGCACGGCGGGCGACTCGGCGACACCTCTCCCCTGGCGATCGCCGCGCTGATCATCGGGTTCCTCGCGCTGGTGGTGCGGCGACGCTTCCCCTTCGCCGTCGCAGTGGTGCTGGCCGCGGCGTCGCTGCCCTTGAGGGGCGTCATCGGAGCGACGGAGGTCGCGCTGTACACGGTGGCGAGCCGGTACGGATCGCGGCCGACGACGTGGGTGGCCGTCGTCGCGCACCTGCTGCCCCTGGTGCCGACGGTGTGGCGGTGGGGCGAGATCCGCATGGCGTCGACGACGACCATCGTGGTGGGGAGCGTGGTCGTGCCGCTGCTGATCGGGCTGTGGGTGTTCGGGCGGCGGCGCGTGCTCGTCGACTACCGCGAGAAGGCCGAGCAGGTCGAGCGCGAGCGAAAGCTGCTGGCCGAGCAGGCGGTGGAGGCGCAGCGGCGCGAGATCGCCCGCGAGATGCACGACGTCGTCGCGCACCGCATCGGCGTGGTGTCGCGGCACGCCGACGTGCTGGCCGCCAACGCCACCGATGAGCGCAGCGCCGAGCTCGCCGAGATCATCCGGTCCACCAGCGCCACCGCGATGTCCGAGCTGCACGAGATGCTGCGCGCGCTGCGCGACGACGCCGAACCCGAGCCGGCCTCGGCGAGCACGACCGGCATCGCCGACCTCGTCTCCGGCGCCGCCGAGTCGGGGGCGAACGTGCGACTCGACATGGCCGAGCCCGCTCCGGACGTCCCGCCCGAGGTGGGGCGCGCCGCGTACCGCGTGGTGCAGGAGGGGCTCACCAACGCCGCCAAGCACGCCCCGAACGCGGCCGTGCAGGTCACCGTGCGGTCCGACGACGACGAGCTGGCGGTGACGGTCACCAACCGCCGCAGCCCGCGCGGCCACGACGTCGCGCTGCCCAGCTCCGGATTCGGCCTGGTCGGCATGCGCGAGCGCGTCGCGCTCACCGGGGGCAGGTTGCAGACCGGCCGCACCGAGGACGGCGGCTACCGCGTCCACGCCACCTTCCCGCTCCTCCCCGACGACACCTCGTCCGAGTGACCGAAGACCGATGATTTCTCGGGCCCCGCCCGGTCTGCACCTGGAGACCTGCGGAGAGAGGACTGAGCGATGTCGGATCTGATGGTGGACTTCATCATCTCCCTCGACGGCTACGCGGCCGCCGAGGGATGGCCCGGGTTCTGGGGGATGGAGGGGCCCGAGTACCTCGGGTGGATCGGGAGCGAGTCGGAGCAGGAGCACGTCACGCTCATGGGGGCCACGACGTACCGGCTGATGTCCGGGTTCGCCGCCGAGGCCCCCGAGGAGACCGGGCTCGCCGAACTGACCGCGATGCCCAAGGTCGTCTTCTCCTCCACGCTGGCGGCACCGCTGACCTGGGCGAACAGCGAGCTCGTCAGCGGGGAAGCCGTCGAGGCCGTGCGGGAGCTCAAGCAGCGCGAGACCCGGCCGCTGCGCACCGTCGGCAGCCTCAGCCTGAGCCGGTCGCTGCTCGAAGCCGGGATCGTGGACCGCTTCCGCGTGGTCGTCTTCCCGGTCATCACCGGCAAGACCGGTCAGGAACGCATCTTCGACGGATACCCGGACATCAAGCTCGACCTGATCAGCAGCCGCACCTTCGACGGCCGGCTCCAGCTGCTCGAATACGCCCCCACGATCCTCGACGGCGCGCCCGGCGCGTGATCGTCGGCGACCGCTCGCGCAGGCCGCGGTCAGTCGGCGAGCAGCGCCTCGATCCGGTGCTGCTCGACGAGCTCTTCGTGGTCCGAGGGGTCCGCCTCGACCAGCACCGCCGAGCGTCCCGTCACCTCACCGATGGGACGCAGGAGTTCCAGCGCCTTCTCGCGGGTGGTGAGCACGCCGACCACCAGGGCCGCCCGGTCGAGATCGCCCGGGTCGTCCGCGACGCCGAGGCTCCACGGGATCTCGCACGGGCCCCGGTGCCACTCGTCGGGGCACAGCAGGTGCGCGATAGGGTCCTGCGCCGCGATGGCCTCGGCGAGGCTCGCGAATCCGCCGACCCGGATCTCGTAGACGCGCGCGTGGTTCATCCGTTCCCCCAGGTGATGTGGCCGTGCGAACCAGCATCGCGCCGGAGAGGGGACGGCGGTTCCGGGGCCTCCCGGAGATTTCCCCGAGAGCGCCCCGGAATCGGCTCTTAGCCGAGGTCGAGGATGGCGTAGCCGAAGGCGGGGACCGTGACGGTCCGCCCCTCGACGCGGACACCGCTGTCCTCCACCGGACGGGCCTCGGCCAGCCGGTCGTCGGGAACGTCGACGGTGACCTGCTCGCGGCTCGGGTTGATCGTGATCAGGAAGCGGTCGCCTCGCAGGTAGGTCAGCGGGTAGCCGTCGTGGAACACCTCCACCGCGCCGCCGCTGCCGAGCTCGGGGTGGTGCTTGCGCAGCGCGATGACCCGCTGCACGAAGTTCAGCAGCGAGCCCTGATCCGCGAGCTGACCTGCGACGGTCGGCCGGTTCGGATCCGGGTCCTGCGGGATGTAGAGCTTGTCGGCGGGGGCGGTGGAGAACCCGGCGTTGGGGCCGTCGTTCCACTGCATCGGCGTTCGGTTGTTCTGCCGACCGGCGCTTCCCTCGACGTCGGGCAGGCCCTCGATCAGCCGCATCCCGATCTCCTCGCCGTAGTACAGCGTCGGAACGGTCGGCCAGGTCAGCCAGAACGCGAACGCGGCGGGGATCTCCTCCGGCGTGCGGACGCCGTTGTTCAGCCGCAGCGCGCTGTCGTGGTTGGCCGAGGGCAGCAGGATGTGCCCGGGGCGCCCGATGGTCTGCTCGGTCTGCTGCCAGGCGTCGACGAAGGTCTTGGCGCTGCCGGTGCCGTCGGCGCCGAAGTAGGGGTTGTCCTGCCACAACGACTTCCACGGCGCACCGTCGCCGGGCCCGTTGACCGGGAGGAAGAAGTCGCCGTCGAAGCCCGCGGGGACCGAGGTCGCCGGGTCGCCCCACTCGGCGATCATCACCGCGTCGGGGTGGTTCTCGTCCAGCCACGCCCTCATCTCGCCCCACAGCTTGCCGGTCTCGACCCAGCCCGGGTCGTCCTTGACCAGCGTCGCGGCCAGGTCGCAGCGGAAGCCCGAAACCCCGAGCTTCAGCCAGTGGTCCATGACCTCGCGCATCGCTTCGCGGTTGCGCTTGGGACCTTCCGCGTCGACCGGCTGACGCCACGGCTCATCCGGGTTCATCCGCGCGTAGCCGTAGTTGATGGCCGGCTGCGTCTCGTAGTAGTTCTTCAGGAACGCGCCCTCGCGCGGACCGGGCGAGGCGACGAAGTCCTCCGGCAGGCTGCCGTCCGGCGGCAGCTGGTCGGGGGTCGCCCACACGTAGCGGCTGTCGGTGTTGTCCTGCAGGGACTGCAGGAACCACGGGTGCTGGTCCGAGGTGTGCCCGGCGACCAGGTCGAACAGCACCCGGATGCCGCGGGCCCGCGCGGCGGTGACCAGCTCGGCCACGTCCTCCTGCGCCCCGTAGCGCGGGTGCACGCCGACGTAGTCGGTGATGTCGTAGCCGGCGTCGGTGAACGGCGACGGGAACACCGGGTTGACCCAGATCGCGGTGACCCCCAGCCACGCCAGGTGGTCGAGGTGCTCGGTGATGCCGCGCAGGTCACCGATCCCGTCGCCGTCGGTGTCGGCGAAGCTCTGCGGATACACCTGGTACAGCACGGCGTCGGCGAGCCACGAGGGCTGACCCGACGCCGCAGCGGGACTCACCCGCGAGATCGGCAGCGCAGCGGCCCCCGCGAGCACCGCACCCGTACCGATCATGAACGACCGCCTCGACACCAATGCACCCAGCTCCGTCCTGAATACGTATACACAAGCGGCGCCGAATGTACTCCTTCCGAGCGATCTTCAAAAGACGCCGACCGGCACCGCTCGTTCCCAGAGCTCGTTCAGCTCCCCGGTCCTACCTGCGCGGCACCCGGTGGTCGCCGGGTGCCGCGCAGGACTCAGCGGAGGTCGAGCACGGCGTAGCCGAAGGCCGGGACCGTGATGTCCTGGCCGTTGATCGTCACGCCGCTGTCCTCGACGGCGGTGGCGTTCGCCAGCCGGCCGTCGGGCACAGCGAGCGTCACCGCGTCCCGGCTGGGGTTGACCGTTACCAGGAACCGGTCGCCGCGCAGGTAGGTCAGCGGGTAGCCGTCGTGGAAGACCTGCACGTCGTAGGCGGTTCCGAGCTCCGGGTTGGCCTGGCGCAGCGCGATGAGCCGCTGCACGAGGTTCAGCAGCGATCCCGGATCGTTCCGCTGAGACCCGACGTTCGGCCGGTTCGGGTCGGGGTCCTGCGGGAGGTAGAGGTTTTCGGCCGGAGCCGTGGAGAACCCGGCGTTGGGGCCGTCGTTCCACTGCATCGGCGTGCGGTTGTTCTGCCGGCCGTTGCTGCCCTCGACGTCCGGCAGGCCGTCGACCAGCCGCATGCCGATCTCCTCGCCGTAGTAGATCAGCGGGACGATCGGCCAGGTCAGCCAGAACGCGTACGCCGCCGGGATCTCCTCCGGCGTGCGGACGCCGTTGTTCAGCCGCAGCGCGGTGTCGTGGTTGGCCGAGGGCAGGATGACTCCCCCGGGCCGCCCGATCGCGTCTTCCGCCTCGCGCCAGGCGTCGATGAAGATCTTGGCCGTGCCGGTGCCGTCGGCGCCGAAGTAGGGGTTGTCCTGCCACAACGAGCGCCAAGCCTCGCCGGTCTGGAAGAAGAAGTCGCCGTCGAACCCGGCCGGAACCGCGACCTTCGGATCACCCCACTCGGAGACGAGCACCGCGTCGGGGTGGTTCTCGTCCAGCCAGGTGGCCATCTCGCCCCAGAGCCTGCCGGTTTCGACCAGGTCCGGGTCGTCCTTGATCAGGCTCGCGGCCATGTCGCAGCGGAAGCCCGAAACCCCCAGCTTCAGCCAGTGGTCCATGACCTCGCGCATCGCTTCGCGGTTGCGCTTGGGACCTTCGGCGTCGACCGGCTGACGCCACGGCTCATCCGGGTTCATCCGCGCGTAGCCGTAGTTGATGGCCGGCTGCGTCTCGTAGAAGTTCTTCAGGAACGCGCCCTCGCGCGGACCGGGCGAGGCGACGAAGTCCTCCGGCAGTTCGCCGTCGGGGAACTGATCCGGGCTCGCCCAGATGAAGCGGTCGTCGGAGAAGTCCTGCAGCGAGTCGAGGAACCACGGGTGCTGGTCCGAGGTGTGCCCGGCGACCAGGTCGAACAGGATCCGGATGCCGCGCTCGCGCGCTTCCCCCGTCAGCCGGGCCACGTCGTCCTGCGTGCCGTAGCGCTCGTGCACGCCCACGTAGTCGGAGACGTCGTAACCGGCATCGGTCAGCGGCGACGGGAAGATCGGGTTCATCCAGATCGCGGTGATGCCGAGCCACTGGAGGTGATCGAGGTGGTCGATGATGCCCTGCAAGTCACCGACTCCGGTGCCGTCGGTGTCGGCGTAGGTCTGCGGGTAGATCTGGTAGAGCACGGCGTCGGCCAGCCACGAGGCGTCCGCGCGGGCCATCCGGGGAGATAACTCGGAGATCGGCAGCACGGTCGCTCCCGCGACCAGCGCTCCGGTGGAGATCATGAACGACCGCCTGGACACCGCCATGTCCGTTCCCCAATCGGAATACGTATGAAAATGTCAGGCCGAAGCTACGCCGCTCGATCGCCCGCCGGAACGTGCAAGAACGCGTTCAGACCCGAGTGGACCAGACCATCCCGGTTGCCATTCTTAAACCTGGACATCTAATATCCGGGTTGTGCGGATGAACGAGGGCGTGGAGTGGGCGGTGCACAGCTGCCTCAACCTCGCATGGTTGGGCGAGGACCGGGCCGTGCCCGCGGCGAAGCTCGCCGCGTTCTACGAACTTCCCGCCGCATACCTGAACAAGCAGCTCCAGGCGCTCGCCCGCGCCGGGATCGTCACCTCGACGTCCGGGCCGCGCGGCGGTTTCCGGCTCGCGCGACCGCCGGAGAAGATCACGCTGATGGACGTGGTCGCCGCGATCGAAGGCCCCGACGAAGCGTTCCGGTGCACCGAGATCCGCCACCGCGGCGGCTCCGGCAGCGGCTCCCGCAGCGAAACCCCGTGCGCCGTCCACACCTCCATGCGCAAGGCCGAGCTCGCCTGGCGCCGGGAGCTGGCGTCGCAGTCCATCGCCGACATCGCGGCCACCGTGGACGACCACTCCCCGGCGGCCGCCGAGCGGGTCCGCCGCTGGTTCGGCGACACCCGCACCTGATCGAACCCCTCCCGAACAGGGGTTTTGACACCAACCAATTCTGGATATCAGATGTCCGAGATAAGGAGATGACGATGCGAGGACGGATCGACGACCTGCCCGCCAAGGCGGGCGACGGCTACGCGGCGATGAGCTCGCTGGAGGTGTTCCTCGCAGGCAGCGGAGTTCCGAAGGAACTCCAGCACCTGGTCAAGCTCCGCGTCAGCCAGATCAACGGCTGCGCTCTGCGTCGACATGCACAGCAAGCACGCGAGGCAAGGGGGCGAGACGGACGAGCGGCTCTTCGGCGTCGCGGCCTGGCGCGAATCGCCGCACTTCACCAGCGCCGAACGCGCGGCGCTGGACCTGGCCGAATCGGGTACCCGCCTGGCCGACAACCCGCACGGCGTGCCCGACGAGGTCTTCGAGAGGGCACGCGAGGAGTTCGACGAAGCGACCCTGACCGCGCTGGTGATGCTCATCGCGGCCATCAACGCCTGGAACCGGATCAGCGTCATCAACCGGACCGTGCCCGGTTCCCACACCCCGCGCTGAGGATCCGCCGGGCGGCCTCCCACGGGCCGCCCGGCGAAAACCTCAGTCCACCAACAGGTCCTCGATGGTGATCGGGATGTGGCGGACCCGGATTCCGGTGGCGTTGTGGACCGCGTTGGCGACCGCGGCGGCCATGCCGACCGTGCCGATCTCGCCGAGCCCCTTGGCGCCCACCGAGTTGTGCAGCGTGTCCGGGTACTTCACGAACTCCACGTCCACCTCGGGGATGTCGGCGTTGACCGGCAGCAGGTAGCTCGCGAAGTCGCCGTTGGCCAGCCGACCGTCGCCCTCGACCTCCATGGCCTCGTGCAGCGCCGCCGACACGCCCCAGATCATGCCGCCCTGGAGCTGGCTGGTGGCCAGCTTGTCGTTGATGATCCGGCCGCAGTCGAAGACGCCGAGCATCCGGGACACCCGGGTCTCTCGCGTCCACCTGTGCACCTTGACCTCGACGAACTGCGCGCCGAACGAGCTGAAGGAGTGCTTGGTCAGCTCCTCGCCGGGCGCCGAGGACCCGCTCACCGACACCGAGTCGCGGCCCAGCTCCCGCAGCAGGTCGCCGAAGGCCATCGACCGGCCGTCGGCGAACAGCTCGCCGTGGGCGTAGGTGACCTCCTCGCCCTCGAACGGCGCACCCGGCCCGGAGGCCAGCGCGGTGAGCTCGTCGACCGCCGCGGTCCCCGCGAGCTGGATCGCGGTGCCCACGCTGGCCGTGGCGGTGGAGCCACCCGACAGGCCGCCCGGCGGCAGCGCCGAGTCGCCCAGCTGCGGGGTGATCCGCTCCTCGGGCAGGTCCAGGGACTCCGCGCCGATCGTCGACATCACCGTCAGCAGGCCGGTCCCCGGGTCCGCACCGCTGGTGGAGACCACGGCGGTCCCGTCGGCCCGCAGCTCGATGCCGACCGTGGCCGGGAACCGCAGCGCCGGGAACATCGCCACGGCCACGCCCATGCCGACCTGCCAGTCGCCCTCGGTGCGGCCCTGCGGGCTGCGGTTGGCCCAGCCGAAGCGCTGCGCGCCGATGTCGAAGCACTCGTCGAGGTGCTTGCTGGACCACTGCAGGTCCTTGCCGGGCGGGGCGGTCGAGTTGTTGCGCTTGCGCAGCTCGATCGGGTCGATCCCCAGCTCGACCGCCAGCTCGTCGATCGCGCTCTCCAGCGCGAACGAACCCGGTGCCTCACCGGGAGCGCGCATGAACGTCGTCGGCGGGACGTTCAGCGGCACGATCCGCTGCGACACCGCGAGGTTCGGCGTCGCGTACCACTCCAGCGAGGTCCCGTGCGAGGTCGGCTCGACGAACGAGCGGTCCGAGTCGGTGGTGCACCACGAGTCGTGCTGAACCGCGATCAGGCGGCCCTCGCGGTCGGCGCCCAGCGCGACCTTCTGCCGGGTGGCCGCGCGGCCGGCGGTGACCGTGAACACCTGCTCGCGGGTCAGCGCGGCCTTGACCGGCCGTCCGAGCGCGCGGCTGGCCGCCGCCGCGAGGAACGCCGGCGTGGAGGTCTTGCCCTTGCCGCCGAAAGCACCGCCCACGTAGGGGTTCACGACGTGGACCTGCGAGACGTCGACGCCGAGCGCGGTGGCCATGTCCGCGGCGACCATGTGCGAGCCCTGGTTCGGCGTGTAGAGCGTGAGCTCGCCGCCCTCCCACAGCGCGACCGCCGAGTGCGGCTCCATCGCGGCGTGGTTCTGCGTCGCGGTCGAGTAGGTGTGGTCGACGACCACCGGGCTGCCGGCGAAGGCGTCGGCGATGGACTCGAAACCGGCGTCGGCGTCGAGGATCTCCAGGTCTTCGCGGTCCGGCGCCGCCTCGGCGTCGGCCAGCCCCTCCTCGAACGAGGTCTTGGCGGGCTTGGCCTGGTAGCCGACCTCCACCAGCGCCGCGGCGTCGCGGGCCTGCTCGAAGGTCTCGGCGATGACGAGACCGATCGGCTGGCCGTAGTAGGCGACCTCGCGGTTCTGCAGCGGAACCCAGGTCACGCCCAGCATCGAGCTCGGCGTGGCCAGCTCCAGCTTGTCGAACGGCGTGTACACGCCGAGCACACCGGGCGCGCTCTTGGCCGCGGTGACGTCCATGCTCTCGACCTCGCCGCAGGCGATCGTGCTGAGCACGAGGTAGCCGTAGACCATGCCGGGGAAGTTGTTGTCGGCCCCGTACTTGGCCTGACCGGTGACTTTCAGCGGGCCGTCCAGCCGACTGGTCACAGCTGCATCCCTTCGGTGGTTTCGAGCAGGGCGCGGACGATCGTCCGCTTCAGCAGGGACACCTTGAACGCGTTGCCGGACAACGGCTTCGCCCCTTCGGCGGCGAGCGCGGCGGCGGCTTCGAAGGTCTCCTGGGTGGCGGGCTTGCCGCGCAGCACGTCCTCGACGACGCCGAGCTTCCACGGCACCGTCGCCACACCGCCCGCGGCCACGCGGGCGTCGGCGATCACTCCGCCGCGGACGTCGAGCGCCACGGCGGCCGAGGTCAGCGCGAACTCGTAGGACTGCCGGTCGCGGACCTTGACGTAGGTGGAGTTGGTCGCCCAGTCCAGCTTCGGCACGACGACCTCGCCGATCAGCTCGCCCTCGCGCAGGTCGTGCTCGGCCTCGGGCGTCTGGCCCGGCTGCATGTAGAAGTCGGCGAGCTTGACGGTGCGCTCGCCGTCGGTGCTGACCAGCCGGACCTCGGCGTCGAGCGCGACCAGCGCGACCGCCAGGTCGCTGGCGTGGGTGGCCGCGCACGCGTCGCTGGTGCCCAGGATCGCGTGCATCCGGTTGGCGCCCTCGATCGCCGGGCATCCGCTGCCCGGGTCACGACGGTTGCAGGGCATGTCGACGTCGCGGAAGTAGCCGCAACGCGTGCGCTGCATCAGGTTCCCGCCGATGCTGGCCATGTTGCGCAGCTGCTGCGACGCGCTCTGCAGCAGCGCGCGCGAGATCGCCGGGTACACGCCGGGATTCGCGGCCACGTCGCTCATCCGCTCCAGCGCGCCGATCCGCAGCCCGTCGGAGGTGTCGATGCCGCGCAGCGGCAGGCCGTTGATGTTCTGCACCCGCTGCGGGGTGAGCACGTCGAGCTTCATCAGGTCGACGAGCGTGGTGCCACCGGCCAGGAACGTGCCGGTGCCGCCGAGGGCGTCGTCGATCGTGGTGGGTGCGGTCAGTTCGAAGGAGCGCATCAGCCCGCCTGCCTCGCCTGTTCTACTGCCGCCACGATGTTCGGGTAGGCCGAGCAGCGGCAGATGTTGCCGGACATGAACTCGCGGACGTCGTCGACGTCCTGCTCGACCGCGGCCACGGCCGACATGACCTGGCCGGACGTGCAGAAACCGCACTGCAGCGCGTCCTGGTCGAGGAAGGCCCGCTGCACCGGGTGCAGCGACTCGCCGTCGGCGAGCCCTTCGACGGTCGTCACCGGCTCCTGCACGGTGGCCGCCAGCGTGAGGCAGGACAGGACGGGACGGCCGTCGACGTGCACGGTGCAAGCGCCGCACTGCCCTCGGTCGCAGCCCTTCTTGGGGCCGGTGACGCCGAGCTTCTCGCGCAGCGCGTCGAGCAGGGTCACGCCGGGATCGACGCTGAGCTCTTCCGTCCTACCGTTGATTTCCAGTGAGAGGTCCACAGAATCTCTTCCCCGCCCTTCCGCCGTGGGCGTTGGGCGGAATGCTCGTGGTGGTGGGAGCTAGACTCGAAGGCTGAATCGGATACTCATCCACTTCAGCTGGAACCGAAGCTACCGGATTTTTATCCGCTTCGCAACGAGCACGAGTGTTCTCACCCTCAAGACTGCCCAGGTCCCGCGAGCGGTGCACTACATTCCAGGTCAAGACCAGGTAGCCGACCGGGGAGGGACGATGACGACGGGCTCCGTGAACCCCCGGCGTGCGGACACCCGGCGCAACCACGAGGCCATCCTGAACACCGCGGCCCGGTCGCTGGCGTGCTCGGAGCAGGTCTCGTTCAACCACATCGCCAAGCAGGCAGGCGTCGGCGTGGGCACGGTGTACCGGCACTTCCCCACCACCGAAGCGCTCATCATCGCCGTCTACCAGCGCGAGCTGGACCACCTCGGCGAAGTCGTCCCGGAGCTGCTGGACCGGCACGAGCCCGAGGAAGCGCTCCGCACCTGGGTCACCGACCACCTCGCGCACTACATGATGACCAAGCGCGGCCTGGCCAAGGCGCTCGTCGCCGCCACGTCCTCCCCCGCCGAACTACCGGTCAACGCCCACGAAACCCTGGTCGAGGCGATCACCGCGCTGCTGCGCGCCAACGTCGAGGCGGGCAACATCCGCTCCGACGTGAACCCGGAAACGGTGCTGCGCGGCCTCGGCGGACTCTTCTACCTCAACCCCAAGAGCGAGTGGCGGGAGGAGACCGCCGATCTCCTCGACCTCATCTGGCGAGGCATGAGCGTCTAGGACGCGGGGCCCGGCGAGCGCGTCCAGTTCGGACTTGGCTCCGGTCGGCGGCTGAGGGACGCCCCGTGGTGGGGCGACGAGAATTCAGTTGTCGCAGGCGCGTTGGTCGTGAAGGCTGCGAGGGTGGAATTCGTGGAGATCCCGGTCGGCGAAACCGGGTGCGGGCCTTACGGGGTCGCGGTGGGTCCGGACGGTGCGATCTGGTGCACGGAGGTGCACCACGGCCGGGTCGGACGGCTCGACGCCGACGGGAGCTACCGGGGATTTGCGGTCGGGCCGGCGGATTCCCGACCGACGGTGATCGTCGCCGGACCTGATGAGGCGCTGTGGTTCACCCTGTACCAGGGCAACCGGATCGGGCGGATCGGTACCGACGGTTCGGTGAGCGGGTTCGACGTGCCCGGCACCAACCCGTACGGGCTCGCGGTCGGTCCGGATTCCGCGTTGTGGTTCACGGCGATGAGCACCGACCGGATCGGGCGGATCACCGTCGACGGCGAGATCACCGAGTTCGCCCTGCCCGAGTCGGGCGGGTTCCCCTCGCTGATCACCAGCGGCCCGGACGGGGCGTTGTGGTTCACCCTGAACCAGGCCAACGCGATCGGGCGCATCAGCACCGGCGGAGAGGTGCGGGTCTTCCCGCTGCCCACCGAGAACGCGGCACCGGTCGGGCTCACCGGCACCGACGACGCGTTGTGGTTCGTCGAGATCGGCGCTGGTCAGGTCGGCCGCATCCGGCCCGATGGCGAGATCGCCGAGTTCCCGCTCCCCGATCGCGCCGCCCGGCCGCACGCGATCATCGCCGCACCCGACGGGACCTGCTGGTTCACCGAATGGGCAACCGGCCGCCTCGGTCACGTCACCCCCGATGGGCACGTCGAGACGCACGCGCTCCCCGATCCGTCATCCGAGCCCCACGGACTCACCCTCGCCGCCGACGGAACGCTCTGGGTCGCCCTCGAATCCGGAGCGCTCGCCCGCGGCGGTTCCGCTCCGAACTGACCGGATGAACCGGACACCGACCCCGGGCGGTTCGGACCAGAACCGCCCACCGGCGTCACCGAGCGCTCGGGCTCCGGCGGCTCAGGCGAGCCATTCCAGGGTGGCCGCGGTGAGGGCTTTGACGCCGGTGGTGAGGGTCGGTTCGATCTCCGGGGCGAAGCCCGGGGAGTGGTTGGCCGGGATCTCCTGGGCCACCCGGTCCTCGGCCAGGGCTCGCTGGAAGCGGCCGGGCTCCGTGCCGCCGAAGAACCAGTAGCAGGTGGGAACTCCCGCCGCCGTGCCGAACAGGCCCACGTCCTCGCTTGCCATGGCGGGCGGCAGGTCGAGCACCGCGTGGTCACCCAGCGCGGCGCGCAGGGCGCCGGTGGTTCGAGAGGTGGCGTCGGGGTCGTTGACCAGCAGCGGGAACCGGGTCAGGGGCTCGAACTCCGGTTCTCGCTCGGCACCGGACGCGATCGCCTCCGCCCGGACGATGCGCCGGACGGCCGCCAGGACCCGCTCGCGGACGCGTTCGTCGAAGGACCGGATGTTGACCAGCAGTTCCGCCTGGTCGGGGATGATGTTCTCCTTCGTGCCCGCGCGGACCGAACCGACGGTGAGCACAGCGGTGTCATCACCGGCGACCTCGCGCGAGACGACGGTCTGCAACCGCATCACCGTCGCCGAGGCCATCACCACCGGATCGATCGCGTTCTGCGGCTGCGACCCGTGCCCGCCGCGACCGAACATGGTGATCTTCACGCTGTCGGCGGCCGACATGCTCGGCCCGCTCATCATGCCCACGAACCCGCTCTGGAACGGGAACACGTGCTGCCCCAGGCACACGTCGGGTCGCGGGAACCGCTCCAGGAACCCGTCGTCGAGCATCGCCCGCGCCCCGGCCCCGAGCTCCTCGGCCGGCTGGAACACCGCCACCACCGTCCCCGACCAGCGCGAACGCGCCGTGATCAGCAGGTCCAGCGCGCCCAGCAGGCTGGTGACGTGCATGTCGTGGCCGCACGCGTGCATCACCGGGACGTCCGATCCGTCGGACGAGGTGGCCCGCTGCGTGCTCGCGTAGTCGAGCCCGGTCTGCTCCTGCACCGGCAGCGCGTCGAAGTCCGCGCGCAGCAGCACCGTCGGCCCGTCCCCGTTGCGCAGCACCCCGACCACACCGGTGCGGCCGACGCCGGAGGTGACCTCCAGCCCGAGGGCCTCCAACCGCCGGGCGACCTCGGCAGCCGTGCGGTGCTCCTGGAACGACAGCTCAGGATGCGCGTGCAGGTCCTTGTACAGCGCGATCAGGTCGTCGCGAATCGCGTCCAGTCGTCGGAACACGTCGTCCATGAGCCCTCCATACGCCGACTACCGGCATGATTGCGGGCCGAACGGCTGCCCGGAAGGCCAGACCAGGCTCTCCTGGACAGGACGTCCGTTCGCTTCCAGACGCATGATCGGCATCGCCTTGCCCACCGGGTTGCCCTGCCCGGCCCGTTCGTTCTGGTAGGCGATCTTGCCGGTGGCGCCGCCGAACGGCTCTACGCAGTCGATTGCCTTGATCTTATCGGCCACCTTCGCGTACAGCCGGTTCACGTCGGGGACCTCTCGAGCGCCCTTCGTGGCGACCAGGAACGCGTCGTGGACCGACATCGCGTAGCCGTCGAGCAGGCCGTCATGGCCGTCCAGCCCCGTCTCGACGAACTGGGATTCGAAGGATCCGTAGCTGGCCTGGTTCTCCTCCTGCCCGGGCTCGTTGGCCCACTGCCCCTTGGTCGCGACGCTGGTGTAGAACACCCGAACCTGCCGGTTGTCGAACTCGGGCAGCGGCCGATTCACGATGTTGGTGGCGTCATCGCTGGTGACCACGTCCATGTCCGCCATTCCGGAGCAGGAGCCGTTCTGCGACATGGTTTTGAGCAACGGGTCCAGATCGATGCCGCGACCGGCGAAGTACAGGTACCGCGGCTTCTCCAGGCAGATCCTCGTGTAGACGCGGGCGAACTCACCCGCCATGAAGTCCGCGCGCGGGAATCCCTCGGAGCCGCTCAACGAGGTGAACCGCACCGTGCTGAACTCCCTGTCCCGGTAGGCGTCCTTGAAGGCCCTGGCCAGCGTGCGCGCGTAGATGTCGGTCTCGTTGGTGTCCTCGACCAGCATCACCTTGTCCGCACCGCGCTCTCGCAGGTAAGCCGCGCCGGCCCTGGCCGCGTCGATGTTGGTCGGGGTGATCCGGAAGAACTTGTCGAGGTCCTTCTTGTCGTCGTCGACGTGCTTGTTCATGTTGTCGGCGCTGGCCATTCCGCTCACCACGGCGATTCCGGCATCGGACAGCCGGCTCGCGGCGGTCCGGGTGTGTTGGAGGCTCTGCCCCAACCCCACGACCGCGACGACGTGCTCGCGCTCGCGGGCGGCCTGGATCTGCCGCGCAGCTTCTTCCGCCTCGTCGACGGTGGTCCCGTAGTTGGCCAGCAACAGCTTCACCCGCGGAGACGTGCCCCCGACGACGAGTTCGGCGTTGGCGCGCCGTGCCGCGGTGAGCGCTCCCTCGACACCGTGGCGCACGCTGGAACGGCCGATGCTGGCGAGTCGGGGATCCGGGGTCATGTTGTCGAGCACCACCACGGTGACGGAGTTCTGCTCGGTCACCCCCGCGTTGTGCTCGGCGACGCGTTGCCTGAGGTCACCGACGGCATCGTTGGGGCCGAACGAGGTGTTCTCGACGTTGAGCCCCACGCAGTTGGACGACGGTTCGACCGTCGTCATCGCCGTGTCGCACGGTTTCCAAGGCTGCCACACCGCCAGCCCGGCGGCGACCGCTGCGACGACCACCAGCGTGGCGATGACCTTGTGGCGGCGCAGCCAGGAGCGGGGCTGCACCGGAGCGGACGGGGTGGAGCTTCGGAACAGGGGCATGACCGGTCCAATCCGAAGGGTCAGAACAGCTGGTCAGCACGGCGGGCGGCTTCGTAGAGCGCCGCGACGTCCGGGCGGTGTGACAGTGGTGCGAGTTCGTGGAAGCTCTGCACGACGATGTTCTTGCGCTCCCGGTCGGGACCGGCCAGCGGATTCGCGATCAGCCAGTACGCGGCGATCAACCGGGCGAGCACGTTGCGCACCTGGTCCCGCTCGGCGGGTCCGTCCCGCAGGTCCTGCTCGACGAGGTCGGCGTAGACCTGGGCGTTGTCGCGGTGCAGCGGTTTGTCGTCCGGAGCGCTGGTGACCAGGATCAGCAGGTCGATCCACTTCTGGTGCGGCATCTGGTCGAAGCGTTCGCGCAGGGTCTCGACGACCTCGCCGAACCGGCCCAGGGCGAGCAGGCAGTAGGAGGTGCGGGCGAGGTCGCGCCTGGTGTGCGGATCGTTGAGCAGCGCCTTGAACTGCGTCTCGTACGAACCCCCGTCCTGCTCACCGCGCGCGTTGAGGGCGAACAGCAGCGTCCGGGCGATCCACGGGTGCAGCAGGGACTGGTCCTCGGTTCCGCCGTCGCGGTCCGGGGCGATCACCCACAGCGCGCTGCGCAGCTCGGTGAGGATGCGGCCGGTCTGCGGCAGCGAGACGAGGCTGGTCGACTCGGCCGGGACCAGCCACGGCGCGGTCGCGAACGGAGCCGCGTTGACGAATTCCGCGAGGTCCACGTCCTGCAGCTGCTCGGAGACGCGCAGATCGGTCAGTCGTTGCTGCCAGGCTTCGGGGGTCGACTCGGCGGGTTCGAGGATGTCGCGCCTGCCTTCCCGCAATCGGGCGGCGGGCAGCATTTCGGAGACCGCCTCGACCGCCTTCGGGAGCCCGGCGGTGGCGCGCTGAGCCAGCTTCGCCTCGCTGAAGTAAGGGCTGTGCCCGATCAGGCTCGCGGTCTCCTCGATCTCCAGCGGTTCCAGCAGCACCGGGTGCACGGACGCCTGAGGTCTGTCCACTTCGGAGTTGTTGCGCCAGTGGCCCGCGTCGCGGCAGCGCGGCACCACCAGCACCTCGTCGGATCTGGTGGCAGCGGACTTCCACGGTGCGTGCCAGTGCGATTCCCACTCGGGGTTCCACCGGCCGCTGGTGCCGATGAACAGCAGCGGATCGTGCTCGTTGTGCTGCCTCAGATGTCGTTCGCGCGCGGCGATGATGTCGCTGAGGAACTCGTACCCGCCGGGGTGGTCGAGGTTGTCCAGCAGCACCACCCAGTTGTGCGAGTGGGTCTTGCCCGCCTCGTTCTCGCAGGAGCACGCGCTGCCCAGCTCCGGGCGCGCCATGACCGGGTGGTTCTCCCGCACATCGGCCAGGAAAGCCGAGGTCAGCCAGGCCGTCATGGCCTCCGGTTCGTTGCGGGCCCGTCGGCTGAGCTGGATCAGCGCGTCCAGCGGCTCGGCGCCCTCGGCCTCCGGGATGTCGGCGTGCCAGCGCTTGGCGCCGGCCAGCGACCTCCGGCCGATCGTGCGGATCAACCGCGGCAGCACCAGCTTCGCCGCGGTGACCAGCACCGGGTCCAGCATCGGTTCGGCCGCGTCGGCGGTGGAATCCACCTGGCCCGCGATGTCGTTGGCGCGTGGGCTTTCGGCGAACTCGCGCAGCGCGGCGCTCATCTCGGCCCTGGCCTTCACCCGGTCGAAGGTGTCGAGGTTGGCCTGCACGGCGACCAGCCCGAGCGCGAACCGGGTGAACTTCGCGCTGCGCCGGGCGCGCCAACGACGGGAGAGGTCTTCGGAGATCGCGGCCAGCGCCACGACCGTGGTCGCGGGCTGCTCGCGCCCGAAGTCGAACGGCTTGGCGTGCACCACGCTGTTCCCGCAGTCCTGCGAAATGGACTCCAGAGCGCGGGTTTTGCCCGATCCCGTCGGCCCGAGCAGCACCATGATGGGCTGAGCGCTGGAAGGTTCGTCAGTTGCCCGGTTCCACAAGAGGCGTCGAGCGAGCATGGCGCTGTCGGTCAACCGCACGGGCTCCGTCATCCGCATCCCCCTCGCCTCGGACACCGCTGCCCGAATTGGCCGTCGATTTTACGGGGGCCGGGAGACCGCGTGGGGCCGTTTCGCCGAGAACGCCCTGCGGCGAACGGCTCAGCGGTGGGCGGGGAACTCGATGACCTGCTGATAGGTGGGGCGGTTCTGCCAGGAGATCTTGTCCTGGTCGATGCCGCCGACCTTGTTCTGCACGATCGAATCCGCGCACCACTGGTCGCCGGGGTCGCAGTCGGCGTCGCCCGGGTAGGTCTCCTCCGACGGGGTCGCGGCGGCCTGGACGAGGGTGTCGAGCAGCATCTGGCGGCACGCGCCCGGGTCGCCACCGCCGCACAGCGGTGCGCCGAAGCCGCCGGGGACCTGCTCGCCGAGAACGGCGCGGATGTCCTTGGAGACCTGGCCGAACCAGCCGAACTGGAACGTCGAACCCTGGTGGCCCTGGCCGACGTGCAGACCGGGTTCGCCGTTCTGCCAGCCCGACGGCGATTCGTTGATCTGCATCATCGCGGTCATCGCCTGGTAGGCGGGGGTTCCAACGGCGGGTTCGAACTCGCCGCGGACCAGCAGCGGCCACCACGCGTCGAACAGCTCGATGGCCTCGGCGTGCGCGTAGGACTTGCTGCCCGGCGAGGTCTCGGTGCGCTTGCCGCCGTCGGCCAGCCACGCGCGCAGCTCGTCGACCAGCTGTTTCGAGCGCTCGTCGGGTTCGCCGATGACGCGCAGCAGGTCGGGCAGGACCCGTTCGGCGCGCAGGTCGGTGACCGCGGCGTCGGCCATGGCCCGCACGAGCTCGGCGCGGCTGAACTCGTCACCCGAGGCGATCTGCTCGCGCACTCGGCGATCGAGCAGATCACCGCGCTGCACCGCGCCCTTCTCCGCCCGGTCGCCCGCGGTTCCCGGGACCTGCTTGTTGTTCCAGCTGATGTAGTAGTCCTGGTTGAGGGAGTTCGGGTGCTCGGCGAAGGGCTGGTAGGTCGCCGTGTTGGTCTCCGGGTCCCAGCCCGGCCACTCGTGGGCCGGGTCCGAGACGATCGGCATGCTCGGGTCGACGTGGGGCCGGCGCACCACGTTCGCCCCGGAGTTGAAGTACGCGGTGTCGCGGGAATCGGCGTAGAACCAGTTGAACGTGTAGTTGATGTCGTGCGCCGCGCGCTGGAAGTCCTCCGCCGAGGACACCGCCGACGGGTCGTTGAACTTCTGGAACCCGATGATCGAGTCCACCTCGTGCAGGAAGGTCGACCGGGCCGTGGTGTAGGCGACCGGCTTTCCGTCCACAGTGGCCCGATGCGTGACGGGCCCGTGGCGGGTGCGGAAGGACACCAGCCGGTAGGACCCCTCCGGGGTGTCATCGCCGAGGTTGGGCTTCCAGGAGTTCTGCCGCTCCATGGTCTGCATCGGCAGGCATTCGCCGTGGAAGCGGTAGAAGTTCGAGTCCTTGGTGACCGGGCCGCCGTCGGGCGAGCACAGCTCGACCGCGTAGGTGTCGATCACGTCCTGCGAGGCGGTGGTGGCGCTCCACGAGTAGTCCTGGCCGCGGCCGAGCAGGGTGTAGAAGCTCAGGCCCGCGAACGAGGCGCCCTTCGAGGAGATGCCCGGACCCTGCAGCTCTTGCAGGGTCAGCAGCTGCGGCGAGAAGTAGCCCGTCTGCGGGCCGAACACCGCCACCGGGTGACCGCTCTCGGTGTGCGCGCCGGAGACCACGAGCGCGTTCGACATGCCTCTGCGCTCGGCCATGTCGGCGGGCAGGACGCCGTCGTCGAACATGCCGCGCAGCGGGTCCTCGGGATCGACGACCGGCCGCGAGGGCTTCTCGTCGGGTTGGTTCGCCGAGCCGGTCGGGTCGAAGACGAGCTGCTGGTCCGCGACCGATCCCGGGTCCGGCAGCGCCACGCCCTCGGGATCCGCCGGGGCGTTGCCGTACTCGAAGGAGCTCCCGTCGTGGATCGTGCTGATGGCCTCCGGGTCGTTCTCCGCGCGGAAGGCGGCCCAGACCTGCTCACCGCGTTCGGGCCCGAAGCGCTCGTGCAGCGACATCCTGGCGACGGCGTTCTGCACCTCTCCCCCACCGCCACCGCCGAACTGGGCTCCGATCAGCGACGCCAGCACCACCAGGTCGGTGAGCTCGAACGGCTCGATGCGGCCTTCGTTGGTCACCGGGTCCACGTGCCCGGTCGCGACGTACTCGCCCGGGAAGTAGCGGCCCCGGTGGGACTCCTGGATGTAGGCGTTGATGCCGTCGACGTAGGACTGCGCGTCCTGCAGCGCCATCCGGCCGCGCTCGCCCTGGGCGGCGACCCGGTCGATCTGGTCCCGCAGCTCCTCCTCGGTGTAGGGCGAGACGGAGAAGAAGCTCTGCTCCAACTTCCGGTTGGCGGGCGCGCCTCCGGCGAACGGGGTCACCTCGCCGCGACCGGCGTGGCGCAGCGCGTCCATCAGGAACAGCTTGTCCTCGGCGGTGGTGTAGCCCGCTCCGAAGGTGGTTCCGGACCGGGTGTCGCCGTAGACGTGCGGGACGCCTGCGGTCTTGTCGCGGACGACGGTGACGTCGGCGCGCGGCCGGTAGGTGCGCTCGACGTCGTCCGGCCGCACGCCGAAGGAGTGGTCGTTGAAGAACTCCTGGATGGTGCCGGTGGTCAGCTCGCGGTACCCGCCTGCCAGCGCGTCGTACTTCTGGAGCTGGTCGTCGGAGTGCTTCGGGCGGGTGCCCAGCAGCATGTGCGAGACCAGCTCGGCGAAGGTCGCGTTGCCGTTCTGGCCCGGCGGGAGGATGTCGTGGCACTGCTGGCGGCAGTAGTCCTCCGGCGGCTGGGCGTTGGCCCCGGGGGCGATCAACAGGGATCCCGCGATGACCGCCACGAGGGTGACCACCAGTGAACGTCGCGCCATGCCACGCCCTTTCCGATGCGGATCTGCTCCGGCACCGGAACGCTAGCTACCCCGACGGTGAATTGAAAGATCTTCACATTGGGGTTGATCCGATCGGCCCAACCTCAGGCCGACTTCACGCCGCTGCGCTGACGACCGAGCCCGTCGATCTCCATCTCGACCACGTCACCCGGCGCCAGGAACGGGAAGCGCCCGGACATCGCCACGCCCTCCGGGGTGCCGGTGATGACCAGGTCTCCCGGCTCCAGCGTCAGGTACTGCGAGAGGTGGCGGACGATCTCGCCGACGCCGAAGATCATGTCGGCCGTGCTGGAGTCCTGCCTCGGCTCGCCGTTGACCCAGCTGCGCAGCCGAAGCCCCTGCGGGTCGGCGACCTCGTCCGCCGGCACGAACCACGGACCGACCGGGTTGAACGTCGGCGCGCACTTGCCCTTCGACCACTGGCCGCCGGACTGCTCCTTCTGGAAGGAGCGCTCGGAGACGTCGTCGGCCAGCACGTAACCGGCCACGTGCGACAGGGCCTGCTCGGCGCTGTCGAGGTAGCTCGCGCGCTGCCCGATGACCACGCCGAGCTCGACCTCCCAGTCCACCTGCTCGGCGCCGCGCGGGATCACCACGTCGTCGTGCGGACCGACGACGGTGTTGGGGTGCTTGAAGAACAGGATCGGCACTTCCGGTGGCGCGGAACCGGATTCGGCGGCGTGGGCGGCGTAGTTCTGCCCGATGCACAGCACCGCCATCGGCCGCGCGATCGGCGCGCCCACCCGCATCGCCGTGCCGTCGGCCGGGTCGTCCACGGCGGTGAGCTCGCCCGCGGCGAGCGCTGCCCGGGTGCGGGCGACGCCGTCACCCGCGAGGAACTCGCCGTCGATGTCGCCGGTCAGCGGGCTCAGGTCGAACAGCCGCCCTCGATCGTCGAGCACGTGCGGACGCTCCTCCGAGAACGACCCCAACCTCAGGAACTTCATGACCGACCTCGTTTCGCCTGTGTGAAACCCGTTCAAGCAAGCGAAATCCGATCAGCGCGGACAGAGCGCGTCAAGACCCGCGCAGCTTGCGCGAGACCACACCCAGCGCATCGGTGAGGGCGCGCAGCTGGTCGCGGTCGAGCACGTCGATGAGGTGCTCGCGGACGAGCTCGACGTGCCCGGGCGCGGTCTCCTCCAACTTGCGCCTGCCGGCCTCGGTCAGGCGGGCGATGACGCCCCGGTCGTCGGTCTCGCAGGTGCGGCGACCCACGAGCCCGGCCTTCTCGAGCTGCGTGACCTGGTAGGTCAGGCCGCTCTTGGAGGTCACCACGAGCTGTGCGAGCTCGGACATGCGGACCTCGCCCTCGGGCGCCGCCGAGAGGCGGACCAGGATCTCGTACTGCGGGTGGGACAATCCCGCCTGTTCGCGGAGCTGCTGCTCGACGCGGCGGTTCACGAGGTTGCCCGCCTCGACGAAGGCGTTCCAGGCGGCCATCTCGTCGGCGTCGAGCCAGCGCGGTTCGGTCACTCCCCCATTCTATCTTGTTCGAATTTGAACCACGAGGTACATTTGATTCAAATTCGAACGAGGAGGTTCCCGATGGCCGAGCGCATGCCCGCCCTGTACCTCAGCCACGGCGCCCCGCCGCTGGCCGACGACGAACTCTGGCCCGGCGAGCTGGCGGCCTGGTCGGCCGACCTGCCTCGCCCCGAGGCGATCCTGATCATCTCCGCGCACTGGGAGGAAGCACCGCTGGCGATCGGCGCGACCAGCACCGTCCCGCTGGTCTACGACTTCTGGGGCTTCCCCGACCGGTACTACGACGTCCGCTACGCCGCGCCAGGAGCCCCGGCCCTGGCCGAGCGGGTGCGCGCGCTGCTCGGCGGCGCCGAGACACCGGTGGTCGACGTGCCCGATCGCGGCCTCGACCACGGCGCCTACGTGCCGCTGAAGGAGATGTACCCCGACGCCGACATCCCCGTCCTGCAGATCTCGATGCCGACGCTGGAGCCCGCGGCCCTGATGCGCGTGGGCCGGTCGCTCGCACCGCTGCGCGACGAGGGCGTGCTGATCGTCGGCAGCGGGTTCTTCACCCACAACCTCTCGGCCCTGCGCTCGGCGTCGACGCCGAACTGGTCGGTGGAGTTCGACGACTGGGGCGGCCGGGCGCTGGCCTCGCGCGACATCGACGCGCTCCTGGACTTCGAGCACAAGGCCCCGGCCGGGCGGTTGGCCCACCCGCGCACCGAGCACTTCGCGCCGCTGTTCGTGACCCTCGGAGCCGCGGACGAGGACCTCGACGCCCAGCGCGTCCCGATCGAGGGCTTCTGGTGGGGCCTGGCCAAGCGCTCGGTGCAGTTCGGCTGAACCCACCAGCACGACGTCCCTGGACAACGGATCCGAATTGCCCGGGCCAAACGGATTTCGATCATGGACGGTTCGGATCAAAACCGCCCCCGGTCCGGGGAGGCCTAGGCGACCCGGAATAGGTCAGTGGCGGAGTTGGCGGTGGACCGCTTCGACCACCTCGGTGAGGGGAGCCCGTGTCTCCTCTGTCCAGTTCGCGCCGCAGCGGGGAGTCGGGGCTGAGACCGACATGCCCGCGACCACCTCGCCCGCGTGGTCCCGGATCGGGACCGCCAGGCAGCGGCAGCCGATGATGTACTCCTCGTCGTCGACGGCGTAGCCCTCGCGGCGCACCTCGTCTAGCTGGGCGAGCAGTTCCGGCAGCGCGGTGATCGTGTTGTCGGTGAAGCGCTCCAGCTTGACGTCCTCGTAGCGGGCCACGACCTCGTCGTCGGTCAGCCCGGCCAGCAGCGCCTTGCCGAGCGCGACGGAGTGCGCGGGCAGCCGCATGCCGACGGCGGAGACGAGCTTCATCGGCTGCGGGGACTCGGCGATGGCGATGTAGACGTTCTCGATGCCGTCGAGCCGGGACAGCTGCACGGTCTCACCGGTCTGCTGCGCGAGGCGTTCCATCAGCGGCAGCGCTAGGCCGACGATGTCGCGGTGCCCGGTGTAGCCCTGCCCGACGGTCCAGGCCTTGAGCCCGAGGCCGTAGGTGCGGGTGGTCGGGTCGAACTCGGCGAAGCCGCGGTGCACGAGGGTGCCGAGCAGGCCGTGCACGCTGGACAGCGGCAGCCGCAGCGTCTCGGCGATGTCGCTGAGCCGGTGCCTACCCCGGGAGAGCAGTTCCAGGATGATCAGCGCGCGATCCGCGGACTTCACCAGGTTGTGCCCGTGCGAGCTGGCCGCTTCGTCAGCCGTCACCCCTCGAATCCTCCTGCTCCCTCGTCGTCCCGAGCGGGACCTACCGAACAGTACAGCGAGCGAGAAGCGACCGCGCGGCTCCACCATGGGCGCATGAGATCGGCTTCTCCGTTCCACCCGCTGGCCTCGGCGATCGACCTGCCGGAGGCCGAGCGGCGGCGCATCGAGTGGTGGCGCGAGCACCGGATCTTCGAGCGGAGCCTGGAGCAGACCGCCGACGGCCCGCTGTGGGTGTTCTACGAAGGTCCGCCGACGGCCAACGGCACGCCCGGCACCCACCACGTGGAAGCTCGGGTGTTCAAGGACGTCTTCCCCCGCTTCCGCACCATGAAGGGCTTCCGGGTGCCGCGCCGGGCGGGCTGGGACTGCCACGGCCTGCCGGTCGAGCTGGCGGTGGAGCGCGAACTGGGGCTGAGCGGCAAACCTGACGTGGAGCGGCTGGGCATCGCCGAGTTCAACGCGCGCTGCCGGGAATCGGTTCAGCGCTACGTGGGCGAGTTCGAGGCCGTCACGACGCGGATGGGTTACTGGATCGATCTCTCCGCAGCCTACTGGACCATGTCGGCGTCCTACGTCGACAGCGTGTGGTGGGCGCTGCGGCGGATCTTCGACGCCGGGCTGCTGGTGGAGGACTACCGCGCCGCGCCGTACTGCCCGCGGGACCAGACGACGTTGTCGGCGCACGAGGTCGCGCAGGGTTACGAAACCGTCGAGGACCCTTCCGTTTTCGTGCGCCTGCCGCTGGAAGAGCCGCTGGCGGGCCATGATGCCCAGCTGCTGGTGTGGACGACGACGCCGTGGACGCTGGTGTCCAACACCGCCGTCGCGGTCCACCCCGAGGTCACCTACGTGCTCGCGCGCGGTGAGCGCGGCACGTTCGTGGTCGCCGAGTCGCTGGCCGACGTCGTCGAGGGCGAGGTGGTGGCCCGGATTCCGGGCCGCGATCTGGCAGGACTCGCCTACCGCCCGCCGTTCGACCTGGTGGAGGTCCCGGACGCCCACCGCGTGGTGCTCGCCGACTACGTCTCCACCACCGACGGGACGGGCTTGGTGCACCTGGCGCCGGCGTTCGGCCCGGACGACCTCGCGACGGGCCGCGCGAACGGGCTCGCGGTTGTCGACCCGCTCGGCCCGGACGGCCGCTTCGACCCGACGCTGCCGCTCGTCGGCGGCATGTTCTTCAAGGATGCCGACCAGGTCCTGGTCGAGGACCTGCGGCGGCGGGACGCGCTGGTCGGCGAGGGGACGATCGAGCACGCCTACCCGCACTGCTGGCGCTGCCACACGCCGCTGATGTACCTCGCGCAGCCGTCCTGGTACATCCGCACGACCGCGATTCACCAAGCGCTGCAACGGGAGAACGAGAACACCCGCTGGTACCCCGAGCACGTCAAGCACGGCCGCTTCGGCGACTGGCTGGCGGGCAACGTCGACTGGGCGCTGTCCCGCAACCGCTACTGGGGCACTCCGCTCCCCCTGTGGCGCTGCGCGGCCGGGCACGTGACGGCGATCGGTTCCCGCGCCGAGCTGGGCGAACGCACCGGCCGCGATCTCTCCGGGCTCGACCCGCACCGGCCGCACATCGACGAGATCACCTTCGCCTGCCCGGAGTGCGGGCAGCGGGCCGCGCGGGTGCCGGAGGTGATCGACGCCTGGTTCGACTCGGGTTCGATGCCGTTCGCGCAGCTGGGCTACCCGCACGCACCGGGCAGCGCGGAGGCGTTGGCGCGCAACTATCCGGCGGACTACATCTGCGAGGCGCTGGACCAGACCCGCGGCTGGTTCTACACGCTGATGGCGATCGGAACGCTGCTGTTCGACCGCTCCAGCTACCGGAACGTGGTGTGCCTGGGGCACATCCTGGCCGAGGACGGCCGGAAGATGAGCAAGCACCTGGGCAACGTGCTGGAGCCGCTGCCGCTGATGGAGGCCCACGGCGCGGACGCGCTGCGCTGGTTCATGCTGTGCAGCGGTTCTCCCTGGTCGCCGCGCCGGGTGGGGCACGAGGCGCTGCGCGAGATCGTCCGCAAGGTGCTGCTGACCTACTGGAACACGGCCTCGTTCTTCAACCGCTACGCGGCGCTGTCGGAGTGGGCCGAGCCGGATCCGCCCGACGAGCGGCCGGTGCTGGACCGGTGGGTGCTGGCGCGGCTGAACCAGGTGGTGCGGCAGGTGGATTCGCGCTTGGAGGACTACGACACCGCAGGGGCCGGCCGGGTGCTGGCGGAGTTCGTCGACGACCTGTCGAACTGGTACGTGCGCCGCTCGCGCCCGAGGTTCTGGGACGGCGAGGTCAACGCCCTGCGCACGTTGCACGAGTGCCTGGACGTGCTGACCCGGCTGCTGGCCCCGTTCATCCCGTTCCTCACCGAGGAGGTCTGGCAGCGCACCGTTCGCCCGGGGTCTCCGGACGTCCCCGATTCCGTGCACCTCTCGGCCTGGCCCGAACCCGGCCCGATCGACGAGGAGTTGCTGTCCCTGGTCGACGTCGAGCGGAGTCTGGCGGTGGCGGGGCGGTCGTTGCGCCGCGAGGAGGCGCTGAAGGTGCGGCAGCCGCTGGCGACGGCGGTGATCAGCCCGGAGCTGCCCGTCGAGCTGCGGGCCGATCTCGCCGAGGAGATCAACGTCCGCGAGGTCGTCACCGGCGACGTCGCCGGAACCGGGTGGCCGTCGGAGGAGCAGCGGGAGGTCGCGATCGCGCTGGACACCGCGATCACGCCGGAACTGCGACTGGCCGGGCTGGCGCGGGAGATCATCCGGTTCGTGCAGAACTGCCGCAAGCAGGACGGCCGGGAGATCACCGACCGGATCTCGTTGCGCTGGAGCGGTTCCGCGGAGGTCGGGGAGGCGTTGCGGGCGCACCGGGACGAGATCGCCGCAGCCGTGCTGGCGGCCGAGGTCGTCGAGAGCGCCGATGCAGGCGAGCACGCCGACGCCAAGCTGGGCATGTCGGTGACGCTGGTCCGGGCATAGCGAAAGGCCGTGGACGGCGAGCGAGCGTCCACGGCCTTTCCTCCACCTAGAGCGGGACCGGCCCGGGCCAGCGGGATGACAACCCCGGCCGGTTCGCTCGTCAGGAGTTGATCTGCTCGGTGATCACGTCGTTGTAGGCGCCGACGCGGGCGTAGACACCCGGGAAGCCGGGCTGCGCGCAACCCTGACCCCAGGACACGACGCCGATCAGGCGACCGTCGGCGACCATCGGGCCGCCCGAGTCACCCTGGCAGCTGTCGATCCCGCCTTCCGGCACACCGGCGCAGACCATCGACTGGTTGCTGTACTCCGGGTACGCCTTGGAGCAGGTTTCGTCCGAGGTCACCGGCAGCTGAGCCATCTGCAGGTGGTCGGCCTGCTGGCCGCCCTCGGAGGTGTTGCCCCAGCCCAGGATGGTGGCCTGGGTGTCGGGAGCGTAGGCCGCGTCGTCGGCGGTGGCGAGCTCGATGGGCTTCTCCTGCACCGGGGCGCCGAGGGTCAGCACGGAGACGTCGAAGCCCTTGGTGGCGTCGGTGTACTCCGGGTGGATCCAGACGTTGGTGACGTCGGAAACCGTGCCCTCGGTGGTGCTCATGGTGGTGCGACCGCTGACGATCTTGATGTCGGTGGGCTGCTGACCGGTGGTGCAGTGCGCGGCGGTGAGGACCTTGGTCGGGGACACCAGCGAGCCACCGCAGAACTGCTGACCGTCGGGCGTGGTCAGCGCGACGGTGAACGGGTGGTCCGCGATCTCGGCGTCCTGCCCGCCGACGATGTACGGGTTGACGTCGGCCGGGGCCGCCTGGGCGACCGAAGCCGAGGTGAGCGCGGCAACGGCGATCGCCGCAACACCGGCCATCCGGGCGAGGCGACGTGGGGCATCGACCATCGTGAATCTCCTTGTCCGAAGGTCTTGCCGCGAGAACTCGAGCCGAGGGCCTGCCTTCCCCCAACCGGGCCCCCGCAGCAATCTTGATCGAACACTAACCAACCCCAGAACAACCGCGAAAGAGAAGGATTTTGCCGCTTTTCCCCATTAACCCGCAGGTCACAAGCCCAAAGAAATGAAATTATCAACCACCAGGCGACAATTGCTCAACGCACAGCACAACGTCAGGCAAGCACCGAAGGTGCTTTCTCCTCACCCCACCAAAGCAACCGGCACCGCCGCGGGTTCTCAGACGTTCTCTGGGGAGGACGCCGCGACGCCGCGTAATTCACATACTCAAGGAGTGGCGCCCGGACCCAGAGGACGTCTGAGGTTCCGCCACCCGCACCACCGAGCAAAAGGACCCCGGCCCAGGGCCACAACAAAAAGATGCCCTCGGCGCACCCCGATTGCGCCGAGGGCACCCTCGTTGCGGCCGGACCCCTCCGACCGGTGCGCCATCGATCCCCGAACCGACGGCGCTGACGCGTTCCCGGCCCCGACAACCGTTCGGAACGCGTCACCTATGGTGTACCGATCTTGGGTGGAATATTCCAGAGCCAATCGGTGGAGCTCACTCGATTGATCGTTAAACCTGTTGGCCCAATCCACCCGGATGGCCTAACGATCATGGAGGTCCCGGGCGTCACCGGGGCACGAGGCCCGCGTCGTAGGCGAGGAGCCCGGCCTGCAAGCGGTTCTCGCACTCGAGCTTGACCAGCATTCGCGACACGTAGCTCTTCACCGTCGCCTCCGAGAGGTGCAGCCGCGCGGCGATCTGCGCGTTGGACATGCCGCGACCGAGGCAGGTGAGCACCTCGATCTCCCGCTCGGTGAGCTCGCGGGTCAGCCCGACAGCGCGTTCCCGGGCGCTCTGCTCCCCACCGGTGGCGGCCAGCAGGCGCCGCTTCGCCTCCTCCGAGAGCACCGTGTGCCCGTCCGCGGCGACCCGCACCAGCCCGATGAGGTCCTGCGGCGGCGTGGACTTGACCAGGAACCCGACCGCCCCGGCTCGCAGCGCGCGCAGCACGTACTTGTCGGCGTCGAACGTCGTCAGCGCGACCACCGCGGGTGCGTCGGGCATGGTGCAGATCCGCTCGGTGGCGGTGAGCCCGTCGACGCCGGGCATCCGCAGGTCCATCAGCACCACGTCGGGCCGGTGCCGCACGACGGCTTCCACGGCGGCGGCACCGTCCCGCGCCTCGTCGACGACCTCGATGTCGGGTGCCGATCCGAGGATCGTGCTCAGGTGCGCGCAGACCATCGGCTCGTCGTCGACGACGAGCACCCGGATCGTCTCAGGCATCGGCGGTCTCCTCGGTGGGCACGTACCCGGGCAGTATGGCCTCCACCTCGAACCCGTCGCCGTCGGTGGCGCCGGAGCGGAACGTCCCACCGACGAGCTCGACGCGCTGCTGCAACCCGAGCAGCCCCACTCCCCCTCCGCTGTCGGCGAGTTCGGGCACGGGCCCGGTGGGCGCGGTGTTGCGGACGCTCACTCGCACCCGGTCGTCGCTGTAGAGCACGCGGACGTGCACGTCGGCTCCGGGCGCGTGCTTGTGCGCGTTGGTCAGCCCTTCCTGGACCACGCGGTAGGCGGTCCTGCCGACGGCCGGGGTGACCGGCCCGGGGTCTCCCTCCGCCGTGAACCGCACGGACATGCCCACGGCCTCGGACTGACCGATGAGCTCGCGGAGATCCGGCACGTCGCTGGGCGTGTCCGCGCCGGCATCGCTGCGCTCGTCGTCGCTGCGCCGCAGCACGCCGACCAGGTCGCGCAGTTCGGCGAGCGCTTCCCCACCGCTGGAGCGCAGGTCCTCGGCCGCGCGGTGCACCGCCGGGTCGTCGCTGACCACACCGAGCGCACCGGCCTGCAGCACCATCAGGTTGACGCGGTGGGTGACCACGTCGTGCATCTCCACGGCCAGCCGGGCGCGCTCGTCGGCGCGGGCCTGCTCGGCGAGCAGTTCGCGCTCGTGCTCGGCGCGTTCGGCGCGTTCCCGCAGCGCATAGGCGAGCCTGCCGCGCTCCGCGGCGTAGAGCCCGAGCACGATCGGGAAGATCGTCCAGGCCACACCGGTGATCACCACGTCCGGGTGGGGCGTGTGGCCCAGCCGCAGGCCGACCGCGGTCACCACGGCGATCAACGCCCAAGCGAGGTAGCGGTGTCCGCGCCCGTGGACGATCACCGCGTAGAGCACCCAGGGCGTGACACCGGGAACCCAGGGATCGGTGGACACGTTGATCTGCAACAACGGCCCGGGGCCGAACTGGATCAGCAACATCTGCGCGACCGAGAGCAGGGCGACGCCCCACAGCAGCACCATCGAGCAGCGGCGGCGCACCAGCAGCCCCAGGCACAGCAGGTCGTTGGCGACGTCGCTGAACCACAGCCCGCCGATCCAGTCGTAGGTGCCCGGCAGCGCGTCGGTCGGGTAGTAGCCCGCCAGCACGCGCGGGAACACGAACAGCGCGACGACCAGGCAGATGTCGAAGACGGCCTCTCGCTGGGTGTTCCAAAGAAGCTGCCAGAGCGGTCGTTTCACCAGGCCCACGTTAGGGCCGCCGAGCCCGGTTGCGAAGCCGGACCCCACCGCACGTCGCCCAGGTCTAGACGAAAGTTGCACCGGGCGTGAGCGGGCACAACCTTCGTCGCCCGAGCACTCGACCAATCGCGGTGTTGATCAGAGCACGATCCGGGTTGACTGGTGGCACAACGACGGTTCCTGGGGGAATTCATGCTCATCGATCAACCGGGCACCCGGCGCACAGCGCCGCGCGCGCTGCACCCGCTGGCGAAGTGGCCGGTGTTCGGCATCGCCGGTGTCCTCGCCGTGGCGCACGCGATCGCGGGCGCCTTCGGGGACTACTGGGTCGACGAGGCCTACATGCTCGCGGCCGGCAAGTACCACCCGAACTGGGGCTACGTCGACCAGCCGCCGCTGACGCCGATGATCGCCGCCGCTATGGACTTCATCGCGCCGGATTCGATGTTCGTGCTCCGGCTGCCCGCCGCGCTCGCCTCCGGCGGTGCGGTGGTGCTGATCGCGCTGCTGGCCCGCGAGCTGGGGGCGGACCGCCGCGCGCAGAGCATCGCGGCGCTCGCCGGCGCGACCGGGCTGTGGAGCAACCTGATCGGGCACTGGGTGGCTCCCTACACCTTCGAGCCGCTGCTGTGGACGGCTCTGCTGCTGCCGCTGGTGCGCTGGCTCCGGCAGCACGCGCAGGGCGTCGCCGACGACCGGCTGCTGCTGGCGTTCGGGGTGCTGCTGGGCATCAACCTGCAGCTGAAGTTCCAGGTCGTGGTCCTCTGCGCGGCACTGCTGGTCAGCACCCTGGCGGTGGGCCCGCGGGCCGTGCTGACCCGGCCCATGCTGTGGACGGGCGCCGGGATCGCCCTGCTGATCGGTTCGCCGACGCTGATCTGGCAGGCGCTGAACGGGTGGCCGCAGCTGGCGATGTCGTCGATCGTCGCGCAGGAGTCCCCGATGCTCTCCGGTGGTCGTGGCGGGACCGCCGTGCAGCTCGTCCTCTTCGCCGGGGTGCTCGGGACCGCGCTGGTGCTGGCCGGGCTGTGGCTGCTGCTGAGCAAGTCGTGGCTGCGCCCGTACCGGATGTTCGCGATCACCACGATCCTGCTGTGGGTCTTCTTCGTCGTCACCGCCGGTCGGCCCTACTACCTGATCGGGATGTACGGCCTGCCGATCGCGGCGGCGACGGTGAGCCTGCAGCGGCGCAGGGAGGCCAAGCCGCCCCGCTGGGGGTGGGCGGCTTGGCCCGTCTACGCGATCTCGCTGGTCACGGCCGGATTGCTGATCCACTCCGGCGCGGAGATCAACAGGGGGTTCTCGGCCGCGATCACCAAGGTCGACAGCGACCGGATCAGCGACACCATCGCCCAGGACGTATCCCGGGCCTACCTGTCGCTGCCCGCCGAGCAGCGCACCCGCACGGCGGTGATCGGCGAGAACTACATCTCCGCCGCGATGCTCGACGTCGGCGGCGCGCACCACCCGCTGCCCGACGTGTTCAGCCCGCACCGCGGCTACGGCTACTTCGACGAACCGTCCGACGAGATCGACACGATCGTCTACTACGGACACGACGCCGAAGAGCTCCGCCCGTACTTCACCGACATCCGGCCCGCGACCCCGGGCGAGAACCTCAAGGGCTGGATCGCCACCGGCAAGACCCAGCCCTGGTCAACGATCTGGCCAGCGCTGAAATCCCTCTAAACCGCACTTACCTGCGGGAGATTCGGAACAATCCGGGGGGAACAGCCCACGAAAGGGGCCTCGACGATGCCTGAAGACGGACTGCGGCTCCGCCCGCCGCGCAACCGGGTGGAACGCCGGGCGATCGCCTGGTGGACGGCGCAGGCGCTCGCGCTGGTGCTGCCGCCGGTGATCGTGCTGGTGGTGCTGGGGATCCTCATCGCGCCGGCCCGCTTCTGGCTGCTGCTGCCCGCGGTGCTGATCGCCGTGCTCGGCGCGGTCTACACGGCGGTCATGCCGCAGTGGCGCTACCGGGTGCACCGGTGGGAGATCACCGACGACGCCGTCTACACCTCGGCGGGGTGGCTGCGGCAGGAGTGGCGGATCGCGCCGATGTCGCGGATCCAGACCGTCGACACCGTGCGCGGGCCGCTCCAGCAGCTGTTCGACCTCTCCAGCGTCACCGTCACCACCGCGTCGGCGGCCGGACCGCTGAGCATCGACGGCATGGACCGCGAGCAGGCGGCGGCCGTCGTCGAGCAGCTCACCACCGCGACCCAGGCGACGCCGGGAGACGCGACGTGAGCGCCGTCGACGGGCAGTGGCACCGGCTGGACGCCAAGTCGATCCCGGCGGCGGGAGCGGTCGTGGCAGCGCCCGCTCTGGCCACGCTGCTGGTCATGGTCATCGCGGGCGCCGGGACCACGCCGGTGCTCATCACGTTCCTGATCGGTCTGGGCACCGCGCTCCTCGTCGCGGGCGCCGCCGCCTACCAGTGGGTGTTCTACCGGTACCGGATCACCGAGGAGCGCTTCGAGCAGCGGCTCGGCGGCCTGTTCCGCAACCACCGGTCCCTCGCGCGCGACCGCATCCGCACCGTGGACCTGACCGCGGCGCCGCACGAGCGGCTGTTCGCCCTCACCACGGTCAAGATCAGCACCGGCGCTCAGGGCACCGAGGCCACCATCCGGTTGCAGTCGATCAGGCGCTCGGCCGCCGAGGCGTTGCGCCGCGACATGACCCTCGGTGGGTCCACTGTGGAGGAATCGCCGGACGAGGGCGTGCTGTCGCGGCTCGAACCGAAGTGGCTCGGCTACTCGGCGCTGACCGTGTCGCTGATGCTGGTGGTCTGGGGTGCCATCGGGTCGGCGGTCGGCTCCTTCGACCAGCTGCTGCGCAAGTGGGGCGTCTTCGACGCGCTCGGCGGCGCCGTCGCATCGCTGGGCATCGCGGTGTTCGTGCTCGTGGTGGCCGCGATCGCGCTGGTCGTCGGGGTGGTCGGGGCGTTCCTGCTGTCGCTGGAGATGTGGTGGGGCTTCCAGCTCACCCGCGAACCGGGCACCCTGCGGGTCAAGCGCGGCCTGCTGACCACCCGGTCGCTGTCGCTGGAGGAGCGCAGGCTCCGCGGCGTCGAGCTGTGCGAACCGCTGCCGCTGCGGCTGGCCGGCGGCGCCAAGCTGGCGGCGGTGGCGACCGGATTGCAGGAGCAGAAGCAGGACAACAAGCAGCCGGACAGCAAGGTCCTGCTGCCGCCCGCGCCCCGCGCGGAGGCCTGGCGGGTCTCGGCGGCTGTGCTGCGCGATCAGCCCTTCGACATCGCCCTCACCCCGCACCCGAGGGCCGCGCTGCGGCGCCGGATCGGCTGGGCGCTGTTCAGCGCCCTGGCCGTCGCGGTCGTGGTGGCGGTCCCGGCGGTGCCGGGCTGGCTCCCGGTCACCTCCGCCGTCGCCCTCGTGGTGCTCGCGCTGCTGGCGGGCCTGGGCTTCGCCGTCGACGCCCACCGCGCTCTCGGGCACGCGATGGACGATCGATATCTGGTGGCGCGCAACGGAAGCGCGGTTCGCCGCACCGTCGCGCTGCAACGCGAGAACATCATCGGCTGGCGGATCTCCCGCACGGTGTTCCAGCGCCGCTCGGACCTGATGACCGTCGGTGCGACCACGGCGGCCGGATCGAGCCTCTACCGGATCTACGACGTCCGCACCGGTGACGGCTTGGCGCTGGCGGACGAAGCCGTCCCGGGGCTGCTCACACCGTTCCTGGAACGCGTTGCAGTGGAATAGGTTTCGAACCCTGGCGGGGAGCGCCCCCCGAATCAGCGCGCTCCCCTCTGGTTCAGTCCAGGTCGAACCGGCCGTTCTTGAGACCCCCGACGAACTCCTGCCACAACTGCGAGGCGAACTCGATGCGCCCCGCCCCCCGGTTCTTGGTGTCCCGCACACCCACGTGATCGGACCCGAAGCCGATCTCAACGCACTGGCCCTGCCCCTGGGAGCGGGAACTGGTGCGCCAGCCGGATATTTCCGCCATCTAAAGCTCTCCTATGCGTTGTTGGATGAAATCGACCGAACCTTCCGGGTCTACCGCATGCGCTCTCAAATGGTCCATCATCGTGGCGTAGTTCGTCAGCTCGATCTCGCGCTCCAGGTACAGCCCACCCACATGGGTCTCCAGATACACCACGTCCGGGTCAATGTGGTTGGAGTAGCGCAGGATCACGAACGGACCCGCCTGCGCCGGATGCGCTCCGGCGCCCAGCGGCATCACCTGCAACGTCACGTTGGGCAGCTGCCCCAGCTTGAGGATGTGCTCCAGCTGCCTGCGCAGCACGCCGTCACCGCCGACGGGACGGCGCAGCGCCGCCTCGCCGACCACCGCCCACAGCTCCAGCGGGTTGTCGCCGGTGACCCGCTCCTGCCGCTGGATCCGCAGGTCCACGCGCCGTCCGATCTCCGCGTCGTGCGCGCGGATGAGCGTGGATTTGGTGATGGCGTAGGCGTATTCACGCGTCTGCAGCAATCCGGGGATCGCCTCCGACTCGTAGGTGTCGATGCTGGACGCCTCCGCCTCAAGACCCACGTAGGTCTCGTACCACTCGGGCAGCACGTCGCTGTAGGAGTGCCACCAGCCGCGCTTGCGGGCGTCGCGCGCGAGGTTGATCAACTGCTCGCGCTCGGCGTTGTCCACCCCGTAGAAGTCCAGCAACGCGGACACGTCGCCGACCGACGGGGATCTCTTCGCGGTCTCGAAGCGGCCGATCTTCGCCTGCGTGCAACCGAGATGGGTGGCCGCCTGCTGCTGGGTGACCTCCGAATGCGCGCGCAGCCTGCGCAATTCGGCGGCCAGCCTCCGGCGACGCACCGTGGGACTGACTGTCATGGCCTCTATCCTGCCCGGCCCACCACAACGAGTCACATCGTGATCACCCGTACGACATCTTCACGGGAAGCTTCTGCGGCGGGATGCTTGTCGGGGCGGCCCGCGCGGAGGGCCGGACCGCCAGGTCATGGGGGGTGACATTCCAGGTGTATCTGCTGATGGTCGTGTCGGTGCTGGTCTGGGCCGTGTTCTTCGGAATGGGCCTGCTGCTCTGGCTACGAGCAGGCCACCTAACCCCCCGCCGCAACCGAGACTGAAGCAATCTGTGGACATCCGTGGTCGTCCTGCGTAGCGGTGCGAGTAGCGGAACCTGAGACGCCGCCTGGCTCCGGGCGCCACTCCTGATGTATGCCAATCCACGGCGTCGCGGCGTCCTCCCCAGACGACGCCTCAGAACCCGCGGCGGTGCCTGTTGCGAGAGTGGTTCTCACTGCTCGCGGCTTCGCCGCTTGCAGGTCCCGGGGTTTTCGTTGTCAGGGCTGACCACAGACATCGAATACCGGTCAGGGTCTCGGTACGTTGCGTAGGTTGCTTCTGGCTAGCTGCACCATCTTTCCGACGCCTCCCGAGAGGACCGTGCGGCTGACGGCGAGGGCGAAGCCCTTGACCTGCTCGCCGGTGATGTGCGGCGGCAGCGACAGCGCGTTCGGGTCGGTCACCACGTCCACCAGCGCCGGGCCCGGACGCGACAGCGCGTCGGAGAGCGCGTCGCGGACCTCGCCGGGCTTCTCCACCCGGACCGAGTTGATCCCGGCCGCGCGGGCGATCGCGGCGAAGTCCACGCCGTCGTGATCGGTGCCGAAGTCCGGCATCCCGTCGACCAGCATCTCCAGCTTCACCATGCCCAGCGACGAGTTGTTGAACACCACGGTCTTCACCGGCAGCCGGTGGGTCCGCAGGCTCAGCAGGTCGCCCAGCAGCATCGCGAGGCCGCCGTCACCGGACATCGAC
This sequence comes from Saccharopolyspora sp. NPDC049357, assembly GCF_040677225.1. NCBI lineage: Bacteria > Bacillati > Actinomycetota > Actinomycetes > Pseudonocardiales > Pseudonocardiaceae > Saccharopolyspora > Saccharopolyspora sp. NPDC049357. Next base: position 65,024 of record NZ_JBFAQJ010000014.1, read on the forward strand.
ACCACCTGGCGGTCCGGCGCGGCCAGCTGCGCTCCGATGGCCTGCGGCAACGCGTTGGCCATCGACCCGTGCACGAAGGACCCGAGCACCCGGCGACGCCCGTTGGGCGTGATGTAGCGGGCCGCCCACACGTTGCACATCCCGGTGTCCACTGTGAACACCGCGTCGTCGGCGGCCAGGTCGTCGAGCACGTCGGCGACGTACTCGGGGTGGATGGGCACCTGCGACTCGACGTTGCGGGTGTAGGCGTCGACGACCTTCTCCAGCTGACCGGCGTGCTCGCGCAGCATGCGGTCCAGGTAGGAGCGGTCGGTCTTGGCTCTGACCTTCGGCAGCACCGCGCGGATCGTCTCGGCGACGTCGCCGTGGACCGCCAGGTCCAGCACCGTGCGGCGGCCCAGGTGCGTCGGCTCGATGTCGACCTGCACCGTGTTGGCCTGCGGCAGGAAGTTGTCGTAGGGGAAGTCGGTGCCCATCAGCAGGACCAGGTCGGCCTTGTGCATCGCCTCGTGGCAGGCTCCGTAGCCCAGCAGTCCGCTCATGCCGACGTCGTAGGGGTTGTCGTACTGGATCCACTCCTTGCCGCGCAGCGCGTGCCCGACCGGCGCCTTGATCTTCTCCGCGAGCTCCATCACATCGGCGTGCGCACCGCGAGAACCCGCTCCGCAGAACATCATCGGCCGCTCGGCCCGGTTGATCTTCTCCGCCAGCGCCGCGACCTGCTCGGCCGAGGGCAGCAGCGTCGGCGGGTCCCAGTCGACCACGCCGTGGCCGGTCGGCTTGGCCGCCGACTCCTCGGCCACATCACCCGGCAGCACCAGCACCGACACCCCGCGACGGCCGACCGCGGTCTGGATCGCCGAGCGCAGCAGCCTCGGCATCTGCGCGGGCTGGGAGAGCAGCTCGCAGAAGTGGCTGCACTCGTTGAACAGCTCCTCCGGATGCGTCTCCTGGAAGAAACCGGTGCCGATCTGCGCCGACGGGATGTGCGAGGCCAGCGCCAGCACCGGCGCGCCGCTGCGGTGCGCGTCGTAGAGCCCGTTGATCAGGTGCAGGTTGCCCGGACCGCAGCTGCCCGCGCACACCGCGAGTCGGCCGGTGACCTGCGCTTCGGCACCCGCGGCGAACGCCGCCGCCTCCTCGTGCCGGGTGTGCACCCACTCGATGCCCTCGGTTCGGCGGACGGCGTCGACCACCGGGTTGAGGCTGTCGCCGACGATCCCGTAGATGCGCTTCACACCGGCCTGCACGAGGACTTCGATGAACTGTTCGGCGACGGTCGGCATGCGCTTCCTCCGTGAACCACGATCGAATCGGCCACCCTCCCGTCTACGCGGGGCACATCACCCCCGCAACCCGGTAGCCCGATCGAGCGAACCGGGTAACGTTCCACGCGATACCGGCGATCACCACCATGTCCGCCTCGAATGCGGATTTCCCGCTCTGCGAAAGGAATTTCGACGGTGTCCGTCCGCGTCTACACAAGGTGCGCCATTGCCGTGACGACTTCGGCGCTGGCCGGACTGATCCTCGGCGGATTCATCGTCGCCCAGCAGCAGCCGGCTCAACCGGCCATCGAGCAGGTGTCGCAGCTCACTCCCGCCGCGGGCGGCGCGGCGCTGCCCGAATGACCCGTCCGGCCCATCGGCTAGCGTCGCGGGCATGAGCGAACAGAACCGACTCTCCGACGGCGACGCCGCGCCCGAGTTCTCGCTGCCGGACGCCGACGGCAACACCGTCTCGCTGAGCGATTTCCGCGGCCGCTCCGTGGTCGTCTACTTCTACCCCGCCGCGAGCACCCCGGGCTGCACCAAGGAGGCCTGCGACTTCCGCGACAGCCTCGCCGAGCTCAACGACGCCGGTTTCGACGTGCTGGGCATCTCCCCGGACAAGCCGGCGAAGCTCGCGAAGTTCCGCGACGCCGAGGGGCTCACGTTCCCGCTGCTGTCCGACGAGGACCGCGCCGTCATGACCGCCTGGGGCGCCTTCGGCGAGAAGAAGAACTACGGCAAGATCGTCCAGGGCGTCATCCGCTCGACCTTCGTCGTCGACCCCGACGGCAAGATCGCCAAGGCCCTCTACAACGTCAAAGCCACAGGCCACGTCGACAGGCTCCGCAAGGAGATCCTTCCTTAGCGATCACCTTGCTCGGCGTGTGCGGGTAGCGGAACCTCAGACGTCTTCTGGCTCCGGGATCCGGGACTTGTGTATGACCAGTACACGGCGCTACGGCGGTCCTCCCCAGAAGACGTCTGAGAACCCGCGGCGGTGCGAGTTTGAGTCCCTCACTTGAAACGGCGGCTACCGCCGCCGAGCAGGACGAGTCGAGGAACAGCAGGTCAGTCCAGGACCATGTAGATGGCCACGCCCGCTGCGATGACCACTACCAGGTAGCGGAGCAGGGTCGATGGGAGGCGTTGGGCGAGCTTGCCGCCGGCGTAGCCGCCGATGACCGTGGTGGGGACCAGCATCGCCACCGCGATCCAGTCCACCGGGGCGATGAGCGCGTAGACGACGAGCGTGGCGGCGCTGCCGATCATGCCCAACCAGCTCTTGAGCGCGTTGAGCCTGCGCATGCTGTCGGTCGCGGCCAGCACCAGGATCGCGATCAGGATCACGCTGCGCGCTCCGCCGAAGTACCCGCCGTAGATCGAGGCGAGGAAGATCCCGACGGTGAGCAGCACCGTGCGGTCCGGGGCGCCCTCGGCCGGTGAGCCGAGCCACTTGCGGATGGTGTTCTGGAAGGCCATCAGCACCGCCGACAGCCCGACCAGCGCCGGGACCACGGCGTCGAAGACCTCGCCCGGCAGCACCATCAGCAGCGCGCAGCCGAGAGCCGAACCCGCGCACGCCGCGATCGAGGTGGTCCACAACCGGCGCGGACTGCCGGTGAGGTCGTCGCGCTGGCTGACCGCCGCGCCGACGAAACCGGGTCCCTGCGCCACCGAGTTGGTCACGTTGGCCACCAGCGGCGGCATCCCGGTCGCCAGCAGCGCCGGGAACACCAGCAGGGATCCGCCACCGGCCACCGCGTTCACCGCGCCGGACAGGAATCCGACGACGACGAGCAGGACCAGTTCAAACCAATCGGTGAACACGCACCGAAGTTAACCGGCGATCCCGGTCAGACCCCCACCGGGGCGAGCGACATCACGTCAGCCGGCGAGCTCGCGCAGCGACGGGAGCAGCAGGCGCAGCGCCCGGCCGCGGTGCGAGTCGGCGTCCTTCTCCTCCGGGGACAGCTCCGCGCTGGTGCGGGTCCCGCCCTCGGGGACGAAGATCGGGTCGTAGCCGAAACCGTTGGTTCCCCGGGATTCCCGGATGATCGTGCCGCGCCACTCGCCGCGCACCACGGTCTCGCCGCCGTCGGGCAGCACGAGCGCGGCGGCGGAGACGAACGCCCCGCCGCGCCGCTCGTCCGGCACGTCCTTGATCTGCCCGAGCACGAGGTCGAGATTCGCCTGGTCATCGCCGTGCGCACCGGCCCAGCGTGCCGAGAGCACTCCCGGCATCCCGTTGAGCGCGTCGATCTCCAGGCCCGAGTCGTCGGCGACGGCGGGCAGTCCCGTGGCCCGAGCCGCGTCGGCGGCCTTGGCGAGGGCGTTGTCCTCGAAGGTGGCACCGGTCTCCGGAGCCTCCGGGAACTCCGGCACGTCGGCCAGCCCCACGACCGCCAGGCCCGTGACGCCCTCGGCTTCGAGGATGCGGCGCAGCTCGACGAGCTTCTTCTGGTTGCGGGTGGCCAGCAGCAACCGGCTCATGCCGCGCCCCCGGGCAGCTCACCCGGGTACGGCTCGGCGAGCGCGGATTCCTGCAGGCGAGCGAGCTCACCGCATCCGGCCAGCGCGAAGTCGAGCATCTTGTCCATGGTCGACCGCGTGTAGGTGGCGCCCTCGCCGGTGCCCTGCACCTCGACCAGCGTGCCGTGGTCGGTGGCGACCACGTTCATGTCGACCTCGGCGCGCGAGTCCTCCTCGTAGGGCAGGTCCAGGCGCACGCGGCCGTCGACGACGCCCACGCTGACCGCCTGGATCGCGCACGACAGCGGCTTCGGGTCGGACAGCCGACCGGCAGCGCCCAGCCACGTCACCGCGTCGGCCAGCGCCACGTAGGCGCCGGTGATCGCGGCGGTGCGGGTTCCGCCGTCGGCCTGGATCACGTCGCAGTCCAGGGTGATGGTGTTCTCGCCCAGCGCCGCCATGTCGATGCAGGCGCGCAGGGACCGGCCGATCAGTCGGGAGATCTCGTGGGTGCGGCCGCCGATGCGGCCCTTCACCGACTCGCGGGAGCCGCGCGTGTTGGTCGCCGAGGGCAGCATCGCGTACTCGGCGGTGACCCAGCCCAGTCCGGAGCCGGTCCGCCAGCGCGGAACGCCCTCCTGCACGCTGGCCGCGCACAGCACCCGGGTACGGCCGAACTCCACCAGCACCGAACCCGCAGGCCAGTCCTGGTATCCCCGCGTGATCTTCACATCGCGAAGCTGATCGTCACTACGCCCATCCGCTCTAGCCACGGCTCAACCCTAAGCCCAGGCCCCGACCGACCGTCGAAGGCCCCGGCCGCACCGGCACGCCCCGCCGACGAGGGAGCCGTTCCAATTTCGCGCGAAATTCGAGTCCGGAATCTCGCACTCGAATTTCGCGCGAAATTGGAATGCCCTCACACCTCGTAGGTGGCGCCCGCCTGGACGAGCTGGGTGGGGCCGTCGAAGGTGGCTCGGGCCTCGGCGTGGATGGCGCTGTGGTCGGTCCAGGGCACCAGGTGGGTGATCAGCAACCGCTCGGCGGCCGCGGTCTTGGCGACCTCGGCGGCCTGGCGGCCGGAGAGGTGGACGTTCACCGGAGCGTCCTCGTGGTGCTCCCAGGACGCCTCCGCGAGCAGCACGTGGGCACCGGCCGCCAGCTCGTCGAGCTGGCCGCACGGCCCGGTGTCGCCGGTGTAGGCGAGCACCCGGCCCTCCGCCTCGACGCGGAATCCCCAGGTCGGGCACAGGTGCGCGACCTCGACCGCGCGGATGGTGAACGGCCCGACGGTCACCGGCTCGGTGCCGACCGGGCGGAAGTCGAAGACGTCGGACAGGTCGGTCTCGGCGAGCTCAGCGGCCGTGGGCGCGTACAGCGCGGCCAGCCGCTCCGGGGCGTTGTCCGGGCCGAACACCGGCAGCCGCCGGGCGCGCGGGTCGTACGGCGGGTGGGGCCGGTAGCGCCGGTAGACCGTCAGCGCGCCGAAGTCGGCGCAGTGGTCGGGGTGCAGGTGGCTGAAGAACAGCGCGTCGAGGTCGAACGGGTCGATGAAGCGCTGCATCGCGCCGAGCGTGCCGTTGCCCAGATCCAGCGCGATGCGGGTGTCACCGGATTCCAGGAGGTATCCGGAGGCGGGCGAATCTGGCCCGGGAATGCTCCCGGCGCAGCCGAGGACCGTCAGCTTCATGCGACAGAGCCTGACACGCGAAGCGGCAGTACGGCATCGGCCGAGGGAGCCGGACCGAGAAAGCGGCGGGCCAATCGGGCGAAGCGCTCGGGTTCGCCGGTGACCCGGAACTCGTGCTCGGGCAGGTTGTCCGGTTCGGCGAGGCGGTCCTGCTCGGTGAGCACCCTGACGACGTCCTTGGCGGTCTCCTCCGCGCTGGACACCAGCGTCACCTGCTCGCCCATCGCGAGTTGCAGCACACCGGTCAGCAGCGGGTAGTGCGTGCACCCCAGCACGAGGGTGTCGACGCCGGCCTGCTGCAACGGGTCGAGGTAGTTCTGCGCGAGCCCCAGCACCTGCCGCCCGCTGGTGATGCCGCGCTCGACGAAGTCGGCGAACCGCGGGCAGGCCGCAGTGGTCAGCTCGATGTCCGGCGCCGCGGTGAAGGCGTCGTCGTAGGCCCGGGAGCGGATGGTGGCGTCGGTGCCGATGACGCCGACGCGCCGGTTGCGCGTGGTGGCCACGGCCCTGCGAACCGCCGGCAGCACGACCTCCACCACGGGGATGGAGTAGCGCTCGCGGGCGTCGCGCAGGCAGGCCGATGAAGCGGTGTTGCAGGCGATGACCAGCATCTTCACGCCCTCGTCGACCATCGCGTCGGTGATCGCCAAGGTGCGGGAGCGGATCTCGGCCAGCGGCATCGGCCCGTAGGGGGCGTTGGCGGTGTCACCGACGTAGTGGACGGTCTCACCGGGCAGCTGGTCCATGATCGCTCGGCTCACGGTCAGCCCGCCTACGCCGGAATCGAAGATCCCGATCGGAGCGTTGGTCACCCGGCCAGTGTGCCAGGCTCCGCGCCCGAAACCCGCCGCCTAGTGCTGCGCGCCACCAGCCACGTGGCCATCGCCCCACCGACCGCGCCGAAGAGGTGGCCTTCCCAGGAGATGCCGGGCTGGCCGGGCAGCACGCCCCAGAGCATGCCGCCCCAGTAGAAGAACAGCACCACGGCGACCAGGATCTGGGCGATGCTGCGCTGGGCGAATCCGCGCAGCAGCAGGAACACCATCCAGCCGAAGATCACGCCGGAGGCGCCGACGTGGTAGCCGGAAGCTCCGATCAGCCACGTCCCGAGGCCGGCGACGATCCACACCATGGCGGTGACGCCGATGAACTGGCGGATCCCGCCCGCGAGCAGCAGCCAGCCGAGCACGAACAGCGGCAGCGAGTTGCTGATGAGGTGCTGCCAGCCGAAGTGCAGCATCGGCGCCCAGAGGATGCCGTCGAGACCGTCGACGGTGCGCGGGAGGATGCCGTTGGCGTCGAGGTCCATCGCCGGAGTGGGCGCCGGGGTCGCCGCGTCGTAGAACTCGATGCCGAACAGCACCGCGATGCAGACGAGCATGCCGAACGCGGCCCGCAGCGGATTCGCGGGCAGCACTCGCGGACGTGGGCGTTCCATCGGGCGTGTCACGCCTTCGAGCGTAGCGCCAGGAATGACCCCGGGGATCGGGATCGACCCTGATTCCGACCGCGCCGCGATTGAGCATCGAGTGGGTTTCGGATCATCGGGGTTTCCGCCATCTGGCCCCATCGGATGATCTTCGCGGTAAGGTTCGGCCCCGTTGCGTCCGGTGGTCGAAAGGTGAAGTGTGCACGCCCAGGTCGACATCGCAGTTCAGGCGACGGCGCGTTCCGGACAGGCGCCGACCTGGGACGTAGGCACCGAAACCCTGCTGTGGACGGATCCGCGGGCGGGCGCGGTGCACCGCTACCGCCCAGGCCACGCGAACGCGACGATGACGTTGCAGCAGCGGACCGGCGGCGCGAAGCCCCGCAGCCGAGGCGGCCTGGTGCTGCACCTGCAGGAGGGCATCGCGCTGTTCGACGCCCACGGCGAGCAGCGCACCTGGCTGGTCTACTGGGCCCGCGAGGGCGTGCAGGCCGGCGCCACGATGGTCGACCGCAAAGGTCGGCTGTGGGCCACGACGATGCGCGAGGACGAGTCCGGCGAGGGCTGGCTGGCGCGGGTGAACCCGGACGGCTCGGCGGGTGTGATCATCAAGGACCTCAGGGCCGGGTTCGGGCTGGCCACCAGCCCGGACGACTCCCGCTTCTACGTCGCCGACGCGGGCACCAGCCGCATCGAGGTCCTCGACTTCGACGTCAACGCGGGCCTGATGGGCAACCGGCGCACCCTCTGCGAGGTTGGCGGCCAGCCTTCCGGCCTGGCGGTGGCCACCGACGGCTCCCTCTGGACGGCGGTCCGCGACAAGGGCGAGCTCCACCGCTACACCCCCACCGGCGAGCTCGCGGAGACGATCCCGCTCCCGGCGCAGCGCCCCACCAACCTCTGCTTCGGCGGCCAGGACCTCCACGACCTCTACATCACCACGGCCCGCGAGGACCTCCCGTCCCCCACCAGCACGGACGGCACGGTCCTCACCCTCCGCACGACCGCGGAAGGCCTGCGAGCCTTCGCCTTCACAGGCTGACCCCCACCCCAGGCCGACCCGGTCCTGACCCGGATTACGGCGGTATTCCGGGTTGCGGTGGGCCGGGTGCGAAAAACCCCGCCTCCTTTGGGGAGGCGGGGTTCTTCGGTGGTGGTTACGCCCAGAGTTGGCCTTCGAGGCGTTGGGCTGCTTCGTCGATGGTGCCGCTGTAGGCGCCGGTGGAGAGGTACTTCCAGCCGGCGTCGGCGACGACGAAGGCGATGTCCGCGGACTCCCCGGCCGCGGCCGCCTTCTCGGCGATCGTCAGGGCCGCGTGCAGGACCGCGCCGGTGGAGATCCCGGCGAAGATGCCTTCGCTCTCCAGCATCTGGCGGGTCCGGCGCAGGGCGTCGTAGGACCCGACGGAGAACCGCCGCGTGAGCACGTCGGGATCGTAGAGCTCCGGCACGAAACCCTCGTCGAGGTTCCGCAGCCCGTAGACGAGCTCGCCGTACCGGGGCTCGGCTGCCACGACCTGAACGCCGGGCTTGTGCTCGTGCAGGTACCGGCCCACGCCCACGAGGGTCCCGGTGGTGCCGAGGCCGGCCACGAAGTGGGTGATGCTCGGCAGGTCCCGCAGGATCTCGGGCCCGGTGCCCTTGTAGTGGGCGTCGGCGTTGGCGGCGTTGCCGTACTGGTAGAGCATGACCCAGTCGGGGTTCTGCTCGGCCAGTTCCTTGGCCATCGCCACGGCCTGGTTCGACCCGCCGGCCGCGGGCGAGGAGATGATCCGCGCACCGTATGCCTGCAGCAGCTGGCGCCGTTCCTCGGAGGTGTTCTCGGGCATGACGCAGACCAGGCCGTAGCCCTTGAGCTTGGCGGCCATGGCCAGCGAGATGCCGGTGTTGCCCGAGGTGGGTTCGAGGATGGTGCAGCCGACGGTGAGCCGGCCTTCCTTCTCGGCGGCCTCGATCATGTTCAACGCCGCCCGGTCCTTGATCGAACCGGTCGGGTTGCGGTCCTCCAGCTTCGCCCACAGCCGCACGTCGGGCGCGGGCGAGAGGTGCGGCAGCCCGACGAGCGGGGTTTCACCCAGCGCGTCGAGCAGCGAGTCGAATCGAGCCACGGGGTCCTCCCGCGTCAGCTCATGCCGCCGGCGACGGCCGGCAGGATGGTGACGTTGTCGCCGTCGGTGACCTGGGCTTCCAGCCCACCGGCGAAGCGGACGTCTTCGTCGTTGACGTAGACGTTGACGAACCGGTGCAGGTTCCCCTCCTTGACCAGGCGGTCCTTGAGGCCGTTGTAGTTGGCGTCGAGGTCGTCGATCACCGCGGCGAGGTTGTCGCCCTTGGCCTCCACGGACTTCTGCCCGTCGGTGTGGGTCCGCAGGATGGTGGGGATGGAAACGTTGACTGCCATGGGGAATCCTCCTGTCCACAAAGGACTACATAGGGAACGCGAACAACGGTCTTCGGGCGAGCCGCGGATCAGTCGCGGTCGGGAACCTCGTCGCTACCGGTGTGGGCGAACATGTACGACTCCACGACCTCCACCGGCTCCTCGGTGACCTGGCCATCGAGGATGCGGTAGGAGCGCAGCTCATGGGTCTGCGGGTCCCGCGTGGACACGAGCACGTAGTGCGCGTTGGGCTCCGAGGCGTAGGAGACGTCGGTGCGCGACGGGTAGGCCTCGGTAGAGGTGTGCGAGTGGTAGATGACCACCGGCTCTTCATCGGCGGCGTCCATGCCCCGCCACACCTTCAACTGCTCGGCGGAGTCGAACCGGTAGAAGGTGGGCGAACGCTCGGCGTTGATCATTTCGATCAAGCGTTCCGGACGGTCGGACCCTTCCGGTCCGGCAATCACGCCGCACGCCTCATCCGGGTGGTCCCGTCGGGCATGCGCGACCATCGCATCCACGAGGTCGCGTCGGATCACCAGCACAGCAACCATCCTAGTAGGTGGGGCACCGGCCTCCCAGCATCTGGAAACCGCGGGCGAACCGGTGCGGGTTCGTCGTTTCGGCAAACGACGTTCCACGATGATTCATTCCCGCGCGGAGGGGTAGAGCCGCGTGTAGCACGTCACCTCCCCGACCGGCTCGGCCGCGAGCATCCCGCGGACGATGGCGCGTTCGACGACGTCGGCGGCCACCGCGCTGAGCTGGTCCAATCGTCCTGCCCAGCCCGGCTCCCCCGGCTCCGGGAGGGCGTGACCGGTGCCCGTGGCCAGGCCGAACACGGTGTCGCCGTCGACGAGCAGGTGCGCGGGCCGGACGGCGCGTGCCAGCGCGTCGTGACCGGCCACTGCCAGGCGCCTGCACTCGGACTTGCTCAGCTTCAGATCGGTGGCCACGACGCCGAGGGTGGTGTTGAGCGGCCGCTCGACTGGTCCGTTACGGCCGGGTCGCCCCTCGTAACGCGGCCGCGCGGCTTCCACTTCGCGGGAATCGGGTGCGCGGAGCCCCGGGGTGGACGTCCAGGGCAGCCCGGTGTCGGGATCGATGGCCGATCCGGCGGCGTTGACCACCACCAGCGCGGCGACGGTGGTGCCGTCGGGCAGCACGGCGCTGGCGGTGCCCACACCGCCCTTGACCGGCCCGACCACGGCTCCCGTCCCGGCCCCGACGTTGCCCTGGCGGGTCTCGGTCCGGGTGGCGTTGTCGCAGGCCCGGTAGCCGAAGTCGGCGTCGGGCCGGTTGCCCCAGTCGTTCATCGGCACGTCGAAGATCACCGCCGCGGGCACCACCGGAACGACCTGACCGGGTCCGCCGACGGGGACGCCGTGGCCGCGCTCGCCGAGCCAGCGCATCGCGCCGTCGGCGGCGGCCAGCCCGTAGGCGCTGCCGCCCGCCAGCACCACGCCGTTCACGCGCTGCACGAGGTGGCTGGGTTCGAGCACGTCGGTCTCGCGGGTGCCCGGCCCTCCCCCGCGCACGTCGACGGCGGCGGTGGCACCGCCGGGCGCGATCACGGCGGTCGCACCGGTCGCCCAGTGCTCGTCGAGCCGCTGGTCATGGCCCACCAGCAGGCCCTCCACGTCGACCAGCGCGTCCAGTTCACCCGGCTGCAACGGCATCGCGCACCTCCCGTCGATCACGTTAGCTCGATGTAAAGGAAGCGCGCCGACCGTTGTCCTGCCGTCTCCGCCTGTTCATCGTCACTTCTCAGCTCGCAAGACCTGGAGGCTGAGATGACGACTGCAAACCGCGATGTGGCGGTTCGCTCCGAACGCCGAGTGATCGGCAACGTCGTGCGAGGTTCCATCGGAAACCTCATCGAGTGGTACGACTGGTACGCCTACACGGCGTTCAGCATCTACTTCGCCGCGACGTTCTTCCCGAAGGGGGACTCGACCGCGCAGCTGCTCAACACCGCAGCGGTGTTCGCCGTCGGGTTCCTGATGCGCCCGCTGGGCGGGTGGATGCTGGGCCGCTACGCCGACCGCTTCGGCAGGCGCGCGGCGCTGACCCTGTCGGTCACGCTGATGGCGTTCGGCTCGCTGATCATCGCGCTGACCCCGGGTTTCGACTCGATCGGCCTCGCCGCTCCGATCCTGCTGGTGGCGGCTCGCCTGCTGCAGGGCCTCTCGGTCGGCGGCGAGTACGCGACCTCCGCGACGTACCTCTCGGAGGTCGCCACCGAGGGCAAGCGCGGTTTCTACTCCAGCTTCCAGTACGTGACGCTGGTGTCCGGTCAGCTGGTCGCGCTGGGCGTGCAGATCATCCTGCAGCAGCTGCTCACCGGCGACCAGATGGACGCCTGGGGCTGGCGGATCCCGTTCGTCATCGGCGCCGTCGGCGCGCTGGTCGTGCTGTGGCTGCGGCGCGGCATGGACGAGACCGAGAGCTACAAGTCCTCGTCGGAGTCCGGCGCCGAGCAGGGCACGGTCAAGGCGCTGCTGCAGTACCCGAGGGAATGCCTGCTGGTGGTCGGCCTGACCCTCGGCGGCACGGTGGCGTTCTACACCTACACCACCTACCTGCAGAAATACATGGTCAACACGGGAGGAATCGACAAGCCCACGGCCGCGTGGATCAACTTCTTCGCCCTGCTGGCGTTCGGCGTCCTGCAGCCGCTGGCGGGTGCGCTGTCGGACCGGATCGGCCGTCGCAAGCTGCTGATGTTCTTCGGCGTCACCGGCACGCTGCTGACCGTTCCGCTGATGACCGTGCTGGGCGGCACGCAGAACCCCTACGCGGCGTTCCTGCTGATGATGGGCGGTCTGATCATCGTCACCGGCTACACCTCGATCAACGCGATCGTGAAGGCCGAGCTGTTCCCGACCAACATCCGCGCCCTCGGCGTCGGACTGCCCTACGCGCTGACCGTGGCGATCTTCGGCGGCACCTCGGAGTACGTGGCGCTGTGGCTCAAGCAGGCGGGCATGGAGAGCGTGTTCTTCTACTACGTCTCCGGCTGCGTGCTGATCTCCCTGCTGGTCTACCTGCGGATGCGGGAGACCTCGAAGGATTCCCGGATGGGGAGCTGATGACCGGCACCGGCCATACTCTGCCCTCGGAGGTGTGGCCGGTGCGGGTTCTGCTCGTCGAGGACGACGACGGCGTGGCTGACGCGCTCGTCGACGTCCTCGACTCCCACGGACACCGGACGACGCGCGTCAGCCGCGGTTCGGATGCCCTGCTGCGGCACCGGGACCACGACCTGGTGCTGCTCGACCTCGGCCTGCCGGACACCGACGGCCTGGAGGTGCTGCGCAAGCTCCGGCGCATCGGCCCGGTGCCGGTCGTGGTGCTCACCGCGCGCGGCGAGGAGCGGATGGTCGTGCGCGGCCTGCGCTCCGGCGCCGACGACTACCTGGTCAAACCCGTTCGGATGGCCGAGCTGCTGGCCCGCATCGAGGCCGTCGTCCGGCGCGGCAGGCGCCCCTCCCCCGGTTCCGAGCAGGTCGAGGTCGCCGACGTGCGGATCGACCTCCGAACCCGGCGGGTGCAGGTCGCCGGATCCGAGGTGGAGCTCACGCCCAAGGAGTTCGACGTCCTGGCGATCCTGGCTGCCGAAGCCGGCACGGCGGTGAGCAGGCAGCGGCTGATGGACGAGGTGTGGGGCGACGCCTACCTGGCGGTCTCGCGGTCGCTGGACGTGCACATCGCGCAGCTGCGCGCCAAGCTCGACCGCCCGGAACTGCTGGTGACCATCCGCGGCTTCGGCTACCGGCTGGGCGACGATGCGTAAGCGGCTGCTGCTGGTGCTGCTGACGTTCTCGGTGCTGGCGGTGGCCGGCTTCGCGGCGCCGCTGCTGCGCGCCACCGCCGCCGAACGCACCCAGCAGCTGGTGCTGGCCCGCAACGCCGACCTGGACCGCTTCGCCGGGCTGGCCGATCACGCCTTCGGCACCGGTGACGCCGCGGTGCTGCGCGCCGAGGCCCGCCGCTACACCGATCTCTACGGAGAGCCCCTGGTCGTGGTCGACGCCGCCCGCGCACCCGTGGTGGAGACCGGCGGGGTGCGCGCCGCCGACGTGGCCGGGCCGATCGACAAGGCCCTGCGCAACGAGCCCGCCGGGGCGGTGCAGTGGCTGCGCCCGTGGTCGCGGGAGCAGCTGGTCCGCTACCGCCCGGTCGGCGACGGGACGCGGGTGACCGGTGCGGTCGTGCTGGAGGCCTCCGTGCGGCGGGCCACCGCCGACATCGCCGCGCACTGGGCGCTGATCGCATCGGGCGCGTTGACCGCGCTGGTGGTGTGCGGGCTGCTCGCGCTGGTGCTGGCGCGCTGGGTGCTGCGGCCGCTGGCCGACCTGGGCGCCGGGGTCCGGGCGATCAGCGCGGGGTCCCGGCGTTCCCGCGTCCCGGTCGATGCGGGCCCGCCTGAGCTGCGGGAGCTCGCCGCGTCGTTCAACCGCATGTCGGAGGCGGTGGCCGAGGCCGACGAGCGGCAGCGGCGCCTGGTCGCCGACGCCTCGCACCAGCTGCGCAACCCGATGGCGGCGCTGCGGCTGCGGGTCGACGCGCTGGAGCGGCGCATCACCCCCGACGGCGAGGGGACCTACCGCTCCACCGTCGGCGAGGTCGATCGGCTGGAAGCGCTGCTGGACCGGTTGCTGGCGCTGGCCAACGCCGACCAGGCACCGGCGTCCGGCGAGCCGGGGGACGTGGCGGCGGCGATCGCCGACCGCGTGCGGGCGTGGCGCTCCGCGGCCGAGGACGCCGGGATCTCGCTGACCGCACCCGAGGCGATACCCGCGCGGGTGGTTCTGTCCACTGAGGACTTGGCGCAGGTGCTGGACGTCCTGCTCGACAACGCGGTGAAGTACGCGCCCGGCGCCTCGGTCGAGGTGAGCTGGGACGGGCGCGCGCTCACCGTCGCCGACACCGGACCCGGGTTGTCGGATGACGAGATCTCTCTTGCGCCGCAACGCTTCTGGCGGGCCGATCACCACCGCGGCAGCCGGGGCAGCGGGCTCGGGCTGGCCATCGCCGGGCAGCTGCTCGCCGCGCACGGCGGCGAACTTCGCATCGGGCGCACGCGACCGCACGGGCTGACCGTGCACCTCGACCTGCCGGAGGTGCGGTGATGCGACGGCGCGCGTTCCTCGGACTGGGCCTGCTGACCGCGTGCGGACGCACCGAGCCGGTGCGCGAGCTGCGCATCGCCTCGGGTGAACCCGGCGGTTTTTACACGGCTTTCGGCAGGCTGCTCGGCGCCGAGATCGCGGCCGCGGAACCCGACGTGCACCCGGTGGTGCTGCCCAGCCAGGGCAGCGTGGACAACCTGGAGATGCTGCGCGACGGCCGCGCCGACCTGGGCATGGTGCTGGCGGACGCCGCGCACGCCGCCCTCGCCGGGGAGCTCGGACCGCAGGTCCCGCTGCAGGCCGTCGGCCGGGTCTACGAGAACTACACGCAGCTCGTGGTGCCCGCCGACTCCCCGGTGCGCGACCTCTCCGAGCTGCGTTCGGTGTCCATCGGCGCTCCGAGGTCCGGCACCGCGCTGATGGGGGCGCGCCTGTTCGCCGACCGGCCCGAACTGCGCACCGAGATGCTCCCGCTGCTGGAGGCGGTCACGTCGCTGGAGCAGGGCCGCATCGAGGCTTTCCTGTGGTCGGGCGGACTTCCGACTCCGCTGCTGAAGACCCTCGACGACCGGATCGGGATCCGCCTGCTCCCGCTGAACGCGGCGGCCGCCCGCTGCACCCCCGTCTGCGACCAGCTCCAGGTGCCGCCGGGCGCGTACCGGAACACCTCGGGGACGGCCACCATCGGCGTCCCGAACATCCTCGCCTGCACCCCGAACCTGCCCGATGACCTCGCGGCGGCGGTGGTCCGGGTGCTGGTGCGCCGGGCTCCGTTCCTGGTGCCGCGCGAAACCGTCGGGACCCAGTTCCTGGACGTCCGCAACCTCATCGGAACCGGCGAGGTCCCCCTCCACCCCGGCGCCACGGCCACCTACCGCGACCTGCACGGCTAGCACGTCGGTTCCCCATGGCGGTTTTGGTCTGAATCGACCCGGCAGACCGGCATCAATCCCGGGCGGTTCGGACCAAAACCGCCCGCTGGTGAGGCTTCCGCGCCGAAAGCCCGCGGCCTCAGCCGAGCAGCGCCCCCACGAGGGAGTCCTGGACCCAGGTGAGCCACTGGTAGACGCCGAGGTGCTCGCGGCGGAGGTCGTCCTCGGGGAGTTCCTCGGGCATGTCGTCCTCGACGTCCAGCGCCGTGCCCAGCGCCAGGCGGACGTCGTTGAGGGCGGTCAGCCAGTTGTCGGCCTGCTCGCTGGTCAGCTTGACCTTGCCGCCCATCGGCGGGCAGGTCTCCAGGACGAGCTGCGCCGCGCCGGTCTTGGCCTCCAGCAACGCCGGTTCGTGCAGCGAACGCATCGCGCCGGCGGCGTCGGTCTCCTCCTCGTCGGTGTCCCCGGTGACCGGGTCGCGCCGGTAGAAGTCCGGCAGCAACCGCGCGACCACCCGATCCTCCGGAGGCGTGGACGGTCCGGTGCGGATACCGGTCAGCTCGGCGAGCTCATCCTTGGGGGCCTCGTCGGCGCGGGCGGTGAGCATGTCCTTGATCTGCCCGACCAGCCCGCGGATGACGGCCGCCTCCTGCTGGGAGAGCTCGGCCTGCACGTGACCGTTCTTGGGGGTCCAGCCGTCCACTCACGAATCCTTCTGCATCGTCGCCCACAAGCCGGCGGAATGCAGCTTCGCCACATCGCCCTCGACCTTCTCCTTGGAACCCGAGGAAACCACCGCCTTGCCCTTGTGGTGCACGTCCAGCATCAACTTCGTAGCGTGATCCCGGGAATACCCGAAGATCTTCTGGAGCACGTAGGTCACATAGGACATGAGGTTGACCGGGTCGTTCCAGACCACGGTCACCCACGGCTTGTCCGTCGTGCCTTCGGCGTCCTGCTCGAGTTGCGCGCGCTCGATTTCAGCGGGCGAGGTCATGCCCCCATCGTCGCACGACCCCATAACACCCGTGCCCACCGCACGAACAAATCTCGACAACAGCTCTGGTCGTGGTCCTCCTGCGCAGCGGAACCTGAGTCACCGCCGCCACTGCTCGCGCACGCCGCTCGGATCCCCCACACGCACCACGTAATCTCGTGCTCATGAGCTCTAGCACCGCGCTGCTGACCGACCACTACGAGTTGACGATGTTGGCCAGCGCTCTGCGTGACGGGACCGCGCACCGCGAGTGCACGTTCGAGGTGTTCACCCGGCGGCTGCCCAACGGGCGCCGCTACGGCGTGACCGGCGGTATCGGCCGAGTGCTCGACGCGGTGCAGAACTTCCGGTTCGGCGAAGCCGAGATCGCCCAGCTCGCCGAGCACGACGTGGTCGACGACCTCACCTTGGAGTGGCTGCGCGACTACCGGTTCAGCGGGCAGATCGACGGTTACCCGGAGGGCGAGCTGTTCTTCCCCGGCTCGCCGCTGCTGACGGTGCGCGGCACCTTCGCCGAGGCCGTCGTGCTGGAAACCGTGGTGCTGTCGATCCTCAACCACGACAGCGCCATCGCCGCCGCTGCCGCGCGCATGGTCTCGGCCGCCAACGGACGGCGGATCATCGAGATGGGCTCGCGCCGCACGCACGAGGAATCGGCTGTCTCGGCGGCGCGCATCGCCTACCTGGCCGGGTTCACCGCCACCTCCAACCTGGAGGCAGGGCGCCGCTACGGCATCCCCACCGCGGGCACGGCCGCGCACGCCTTCACGCTGCTGCACGACTCGGAGCAGTCCGCGTTCGAGTCGCAGATCGCGGCGCTGGGCACCGGCACCACGCTGCTGGTCGACACCTACGACATCAGCCGGGGCATCGACCTGGCCGTGCGGACGGCCGGGACCGGGCTTGGGGCGGTGCGCATCGACTCCGGTGACGTGGGCGTGCTGGCCCGCCAGGCGCGCGAGCAGCTCGACCGCCTCGGTGCCACCAACACCCGGGTCGTGGTCTCCGGCGACCTCGACGAGTACGCCATCGCCTCGCTTCGCGCGGAGCCCGTGGACGGCTACGGCGTCGGAACATCGCTGGTCACCGGCTCGGGGGCGCCCACGGCGGAGATGGTCTACAAGCTGGTGGAGGTCGACGGCCGCCCGGTCGCCAAGCGCAGCTCGCACAAGGAGTCGCGCGGTGGCCGCAAGGCCGCGATCCGCCGCTACAAGGAGACCGGCACGGCCGTTGAGGAGGTCGTCCACCGCGTCGAGGTCGAGCCGGCGCTCGGACCGCACGACCGCCACCTGCAGATCCCGCTGATCCGCGACGGCAAGCTCGTCGACGACCTGCCGACGCTGGAGCAGGACCGCGAGCGGCTGCGCCGTGCCCTGGTGACCTTGCCGTGGGAGGGCCTGAAGCTGTCCCACGGCGAACCGGCCATCCCCACGACCTTCCTCGGAGCCTGACATTACGAAAGAATCGGGCATCGAATCCGCACGAGGGGAGGCGCGATGAGCAGGGCGTTGATCATCGTGGACGTGCAGAACGACTTCTGCGAGGGCGGAGCGCTCGCGGTCGCCGGGGGTGCCGGGGTCGCGGCCGCGATCTCGGAGTTCCTGGCCGACTCCGAGCACGAGCACGTCGTGGCCACCCGCGACTACCACGTCGACCCGGGAACGCATTTCAGCGACGAACCTGATTTCGTGAGCTCCTGGCCGAAGCACTGCGTGGCGGGCACGGCGGGCGCCGCGTTCCACCCCGAACTGGACGTCAGCCCGGTGACCGCGGTGTTCTCCAAGGGCCAGTACAGCGACGGCTACTCCGGTTTCGAGGGCGTGGACCGCACCGACATGGACCTGCTGACCTGGCTGCGGGAGCGGAACGTGCACGAGGTCGACGTCGTCGGCATCGCCACCGACCACTGCGTCCGCGCCACCGCGCTCGACGCGCTGAAGGCGGGCCTGGACACCACCGTTCACCTCCAACTCACCGCCGGCGTGTCGCGCGCGACCGTCGAGCAGGCCCTCAACGACCTCGACGAAGCCGGTGCCACCCTCCTGGGAGAACCCGTGGTGGTCTCCTGACTCGTAGCGTCGGGGGTCGGCGGTAGATTTCCCGGGTGCCCACCTCTGTCCCGCGATGGTCCGACCCGGTCGCGTTCGAATCCGATGACGCCGACGAGCTCCCACCGGAGCTGGTCGCCGACCTGGAGCGCGCGAACCGGGCCGACTCCGAAGAGCCCTCGCTGCCGCTGGGCAGAGCCCGCGAGGACATCCCCGACCTCGCGACCCTGATGAAGGTCGCCGTCGAGGCCGTCGGCGGCGTGCCGCGCGAGGGCCAGGCGCAGATGGCCGAGGCCGTGGAGCACACGATCACCACCGGTGAGCACCTCGCCGTGCAGGCGGGGACCGGCACCGGCAAGTCGCTGGCCTACCTGGTCCCGGCGATCCGGCACGCCGTTGCCGACGGCACCACCGTGGTCGTGTCGACCGCGACGATCGCGCTGCAACGGCAGCTGGTGGACCGCGACCTGCCGCGGCTGTCCGACGCGCTGGCCGAAACCCTGGGCCGCAAGCCGACGTTCGCGATCCTCAAGGGACGCCGCAACTACCTGTGCCTGAACCGCATCCACGGCAACGCGCCGTCGGAGCCGGACGAGGACGCGCTGTTCGACGCCTTCGCCGCCTCCGCGCTGGAACGCCAGGTGCAGCGGGTGCAGGAGTGGTCGACCGAGACCGAGACCGGTGACCGCGACGAGCTGGTTCCCGGCGTGACCGATCAGGCGTGGCGGCAGCTGTCGGTCACCGCGAAGGAATGCCTGGGTGTGCACCGCTGCCCGGTCGGCACCGACTGCTTCGCCGAGCGCGCCCGCGCCACGGCCGGTCGCGCGGACATCGTGGTCACCAACCACGCGCTGCTGGCCATCGACGCCCTCGACGACCGCCCGGTGCTGCCCGAGCACGACGTCGTGCTGGTCGACGAGGCCCACGACCTGGTGGACCGGGTCACCTCAGCCGCCACCGGCGAACTCACCGCGAGCGCGGTGAAGCTGGCCGCGCGGCGCTGCGGCCGGGCCATCGACGAGGAGACCGCCGACCGCCTCGACGAGGCCGCCGAAGGTCTGGAACTCGTCCTCGAAGACTCCTCGCCGGGCCGGTTGGAGGAGCTCCCGGAAGCCCTCGGCCGCGCGGTGACCGTGGTCCGCGACTCCGCGTGGGCCTGCATCTCGGCGCTGGGCCCGGAGCGCAAGGAGGACGTCGAGGGAAGCACCGCCCGCAAGCTCGCGCACGCGCTCACCGAGGACGTGCACGACACCGCGGTCCGGCTGCTGGAGGCCTTCGACGAGGCCCAGCAGCACGACGTCGTGTGGGTCTCCAACGAGCCGAACCGGCCCAAGGCCGTGCGGGTGGCGCCGATCGGCGTCGGCGGCCTGCTGCGCGACCGGCTGTTCGGCCAGCGCACGACGGTGCTGACCTCGGCGACGCTGTCGCTGGGCGGATCGTTCGACACGCTGGCCCGCCAGTGGGGCCTGCCCCCGCAGCAGCAGGTCGAGTCCGCGGCGGGGATGGCCACCGCGAAGGAGGCCCCCTCGGACGGCGGGACGCTGAAGTGGACCGGGATGGACGTCGGGTCGCCGTTCGAGCACCAGCGCAGCGGCATCCTCTACATCGCCCGCCACCTGCCCCCGCCCGGCCGCGACGGGCTCCCGCCGCAGGTCCTCGACGAGATCACCGAGCTCGTGCAGGCCGCGGGAGGCCGCACGCTGGGCCTGTTCTCGTCCCGCCGCGCCGCCGAGCAGGCGGGTGAGGAGCTGCGCAAGCGGCTGTCGACGCCGGTGCTGTGCCAGGGCGACGACACCACGGCGCTGCTGGTCAAGCGCTTCGCCGAGGACCCGGAGACCTCGCTGTTCGGAACCCTGTCGCTGTGGCAGGGCGTGGACGTGCCGGGCGACTCGCTGCAACTGGTGATCATGGACCGGATCCCGTTCCCCCGGCCCGACGACCCGCTGGCCTCGGCACGCCAGCAGCGGATCTCCGAGCACGGCGGCAACGGATTCCTCACCGTCGCCGGGACGCACGCGGCGCTGCTGCTGGCCCAAGGCGCCGGTCGGCTGCTGCGGTCGCCGAACGACCGGGGCGTGATCGCGGTCCTGGACCCGCGCCTGGCCACCGCCCGCTACGGCGGTTTCCTCCGGGCGTCGCTCCCGCCGTTCTGGACCACCCACGACCCCGACGTGGTCCGGGGCGCGCTCAAGCGCCTCACCGCGGGCTGACCGAGCGGGTTGTGCTGCCCACAGTCGCTCACGCCGCGCGCTCGACTGCGGGTAGGTTCATCCGGTCCCCTCGACCCTTGGGAGCGTTGCCGTGTCCGAACGCCCGTCCTCGCCGGCCGCGAACCTCGCGCGCACCGTGGTGTTCGCCGCCTTCATCGCCGTGCTCGGGATCTTCCCCGGCTTCTACCTCGCCGGTGCCGCGGTGCCGGTCGTCCTGCAGAACGCCGGACCGCTGCTCGCGGGCAGCATCCTCGGCGCCCGGCGCGGAACCGCGTCGGTGCTGCTGTTCGCGGCGCTGACCGCGATCGGTCTGCCGCTGCTGTCCGGCGGGCGCGGCGGCATCGCCCCGTTCCTGGGCCCGAGCGGCGGGTTCCTGCTGGGCTGGATCCTGTCCGCGCTGGTCGTGGGCCTGATCGTGCAGCGCGCGGCGAAGCCGGGGCTGCCGGTGCTGCTGCTGGCGAACCTCGCGGGCGTGGCCGCCGATTACCTGATCGGCATCCCCTACTGGGGCCTGATGATCGGTGATCTGCCGTCGGCGGCGGTGCAGTCGCTGGTGTTCCTGCCCGGCGACGCGGTGAAGCTGGTGGCGGTGTCGCTGGTGGCGGTGGCCGTGCACCGGGCCGTCCCGCAGGCGCTGGCAGGTGCGGCGCGGCGGCCGGCCGAGAGCTGACGTGCTGCCGATCCTCGGGCGCGAACCCGCTTCGCGCGTCGGTGACCTGACCGGGCCGGAGCTGGCCTCGGCCGCGCACCGGGTCGCCCGACGGCTGCCGCCGGGCTCGCGGGTGGCCATCTCCGGATCGGACGAGACCGCCAGGCTGATCCACTTCCTGGGCGCTGACCTGGCCGGATGCGCGTCCCTGCTGGTCGACCCGGACTGGCCGGACCTCGACGCGGTGCTGGACGACGCCCGCCCGGAGGTGTTCCTCGACGCCGACGCGCCCCTGGGCGAGGACCTGGGCACCGAGGTGCCGGTGGGCGACGAGTCGACGTGGTTCTACCTGCCCACGACCTCGGGGAGCACGGGACGGCCGAAGGTGCTGGCGCGGTCGCGCGGCTCGTGGCTGCGCAGCTTCGCCGCCCTCGGCCTGCCGCTGGAACCCGCCGACCGGGTGCTGATCCCCGGTCCGCTGAGCTCGTCGCTGTTCCTCTTCGGCGCCCTGCACGCTCTCAACGGCGGCGCTGACCTGCGGCTCCTGGGCCGCTGGTCGGCGTCGGCCGCCGCCGAAGCAGCGCGCGACGCGACGGTGGTCCACCTGGTCCCGGCCCAGCTGTCGGCGCTGCTGGCCGTGCTGGAGCACGACCCGCAGCTGCGGTCGCAGTGCGCGCTGCGGCTGGTGGTGTGCGGTGGCTCGAAGGTCGATCCCGCGTTGCAGGAGCGCCTGGCGGAAGCGGTGCCGGGCTGCCGCCTGGTCGAGTACTACGGTTCGGCCGAGATGTCGCTGATCGCGGTGCGCCACGACGAGCGGCTGATGCCGGTGGTCGACGTCGCGGTCCTCGACGGACGCCTGCTGGTCCGCTCCGACCTCGCCTTCGACGGCTACCTGGAACGCGGCGAGCTCGTCCCCGCGTCCAGCGATTGGACCGGTGACCAGGCCGTTCAGCATCCCGACGGCGCGCTGGAGATCCTGGGCCGCGCCGGTGCGGTGATCGACACCGGTGCCCGGTTGGTCGCGATCGAGGCCGTGGAGGCGGTGCTCCGGGAGGTCGACGGCGTGCTGGACGTGGTCGTCGCCGCCACCCCTCATCCGCGCTTCGGCTCGCTGGTCACCGCGGTCGTCGAGGGCGACGCGCGACTCCCCGACCTGCGCGCCCACGCCCGCGGGAAGCTGCACCCCGCCGAGCGCCCGCGCCGCTGGCTGTCCGTCGACGCGCTGCCCCGCACGGCGTCCGGCAAGCCCGCCCGCGCGGTGATCGCCGACCGGCTGAGCAGCGGGGAGCGGCTGTGAACCCGGTGCTCATCGCGGCCCGCCGATCCCCGATCGGCGAGGCGGGCGGTCTTCTCCGCAACGTCGAGGCCGACCGTCTCGCAGCCCCGGTGCTGCGCGCGGTCCTCGACGACGCCGGGATCGAGCGCGTGGACGACGTGCTGCTGGGCAACGTCCTCGGGCCCGGTGGCAACCCCGCCCGGGTGGCCGCGCTGCGCGCCGGACTCGGCGAGGCGACCCCGGGGATGACGATCGACCGCCAGTGCGCCAGCGGGCTCTCGGCCATCACCACCGCCGCCTCGATGGTCTCCGGTGACGAGTTCTTCCTGGCAGGAGGCGTGGAGAGCCCGTCAACGGCGCCGTGGCGGGCGTGGCGGCCGAGGAACGCGACCGAGCCGCCGCGCTTCTACCAGCGCGCCCCGTTCGCCCCCTCCGACATCGGCGATCCCGACATGGGACCGGCCGCCGACCTGGTCGCCGCCGAAGCCGGCATCGGCCGGGAGCGCCAGGACGCCTTCGCCGCCCGCAGCCACGCGCGCGCCGTCGCGGCACAGGACGCGGGTCGCTTCGACGCCGAGCTGGTGCCGATCGGCTCCGCGACCAGCGACGAACGCCCCCGCCGGGGCTTCACCCCGGAGCGCCTGGCCCGGTTCCGCCCGGCCTTCACCCCCGACGGGACGGCGACCGCCGCGAACTCCTGCGGCATCAGCGACGGTGCCGCGGCGGTGCTGGTCACCAGTGAGGAGCAGCGCGCGAAACTGGGGGTGCCGGGACTGCGGCTGATCGGGTGGCAGACCTCGGGCGTGGACCCGAACCGGCTCGGGCTGGGCGCGGTGCCCGCGATGCGCGCGCTGTGCGAGCAGCGCACTCCGGAAGTCGTCGAGTTCAACGAGGCGTTCGCCGGTCAGGCCCTCGCGTGCCTGGACGCGGCCGGCCTCGATGATGAGCTGGCCGGACCGGACGGCGGCGCGATCGCGCTCGGGCACCCGTGGGGCGCGTCGGGCGCGGTGCTGGTGGTCCGGTTGTTCAGCCGGATGGTCCGGCAGGACGGGCCGCGCATCGGCATGGCCGCGCTGTCCTCCGGCGGCGGGCTGGGCGTGGCGACGATGTGGGAGCGAGTCGGTTGATCGAGTTCGAAGGCGTCGGGCACAGCTACGACGGGCGCGCGGTGCTGGACGACGTGGATCTGCGGCTGCCCGAGCGGCGGGTGGCCTTCGTCGGCGCCAACGGTTCCGGCAAGTCCACGCTCGCCCGGATGATCAACGGTCTGGTCCGGCCGAGCCGGGGCCGGGTGGTCGTCGACGGGCTCGACGTGGCCCGCAACGGCCGCGAGGTCCGCCGCCGCGTCGGGTTCGTCTTCACCCACCCCGACAGCCAGATCGTCATGCCCACCGCCGGTGAGGACGTCGCGTTCTCGCTGCGCAAGCAGGGCCTGTCCAAGGCGGAGCGGCAGCAGCGCGCGGTCGAGATGCTGGCCCGGCACGGGCTGGAGGGCTACGCCGAGCATCCCGCGCACCAGCTCTCCGGCGGGCAGAAGCAGCTGCTCGCGCTGTGCTCGATGCTGGTGCTGGAACCGGACGTCCTGGTCTGCGACGAACCCACGACCCTGCTGGACCTGCGCAACAAGCGGCACTTCGCCGAGGTGCTGTCCGGGCTGGAGCAGCAGGTCGTGCTGGTCACCCACGACCTCGACCTGCTCGCCGGTTTCGACCGCGTCATCGTCCTGGATCAGGGGCGGGTCGTCGCCGACGACGTCCCGGAGACGGCGGTCGGCCTCTACCGGGAGCTGATCGGGTGAACCCGCTGGGCCTCTACGAGCCGGGGACCAGCCCGCTCCACCGCTTCGGCGCGGGCTGGAAGCTGCTGGCGCTGCTGGTCTTCGCGATCGTCACGTTCGTCCTGAGCGCCCCGGCTTCGCTGGCGGTGTGCGTGCTGGCGGCGGTCGGCGGCTACGCGGTCGGGCGGATCCCGCTGCGCCGCGTCTGGCAGATCGGCCGGTTCCTGATCCCGCTGGTCGCGATCGTCTTCGCCCTCCAGTGGTGGATGCTCGACCTCGCCCGTGCCGAGACGATCAGCCTCCGGCTGCTGGCCAGCCTCGCGGCGGCGAACCTGTTCACGCTGGTCACCAGGGTCGACGACCTGGTCACCTCGGTGGAACGAGCGCTGAGCCCGTTCGCCCGGTTCGGCGTGCGCCCGGAACGGGTCGGGCTCCTGGTCGGTCTGACGGTCCAAGCCATCGCGGCCCTGTCCACGATCGCCACCCAGGTCCGCGAGGCCCAGCGAGCGAGGGGCGCCGACCGCTCCCTCCCGGCCTTCGCCATCCCCTTCCTGGTCAGAACCCTCCGCCACGCCGACGACCTCGGCGAAGCCCTCGCAGCCAGAGGCCTCGGCGACGACTGACCGCACCCTCCTGCTCCGAGGTGGGGATTCGAATTTCGCGCGAAATTCGAATCCGAACTTTGCCACTCGAACTTCGCGCGAAATTCGAATCCCCCAAGCGGGCGCGCCTTGCAAGCGTGCTCTGCTCAGAAGCGGTCTTCTCGACCGAGGAGGTCGATGCTCCGCTGTCCTGGAGGAAGTTCGACGGTGGGCTGCACCCGAGCCAACGGCCACTGGGCGAGGACGGTGACGGTGCCGGGGTCGACTTCGGTGAAGCCCGCGTCTCTGACCATGGCGACTCGGGATTTGCGCCAGGCCGTTTCGGGGTCGTCCCCGGGGTGCAGGTCCGCCCAGGTTTCCGGGGACGCCTGGCGGACCGCGCACGGGTAGCCGTCGGCCGCCCAGGACTCCAGGTCGGCGTCGAGTCCTTCGCCGTGCAGCTGCGCTGCGAGGATCATCGTGGCGTGCCCGACCTGAGCTGCGGATTTGCCCGCGCTCATGGGGACGTCGGGGTTGAGCCACAGGACCGGGGCGCCGGCCCGGACCGGTCCCGGTTCGTCGGGTTCGAGTTCGCTGCCCGAGATCTGCAGGCGGCTGAGTTCCTTGGGCATGTCCGCGACCCGCATCGGCAGCAGCGCGCGGACCTCGGCGCCACCGACCTCGACGGTGATGCCGGGCAGCGCCTGCACCGCCTCCCAGTGCGCGCCCCGGGCGCGGCGGGTGACCTTGCGGATGCGGCCGGAGATCCAGCCGTGCATCGCCTCGTGCCACTCCCCCTCCGGCGCGCAGCGCTCGTCGAGGCAGACGGCGAGCGCCGCCGCGGCGGCCGCCTCCAGCAGCGCCGTGCGGGCCGGGGGTTCGCGGCGCTCGATGCGCAGCACCATCGGCATCAGCACGACGTCATCGGGATCCTCGTCCGAGGTGTCGGCGGTGGCCTCACCCGGTAGCGCGAGCCACTGGGCGTAGCGGGAGAGGAGCGGGTCGAGCACGGATAGCGGCAACACGATCTGCTCAACTCCCGCCACGCCGCAGGTGTTCCGGAATCACTGGTCGAGTGGCACCCGTCGCAGGACGCCGTCCTCGGCGTCGGCGGACTCGATCTCGGCGCGCGTCACGCCCAGCACGAACAGGACCGTGTCCAGGAACGGGTAGGACAGCGCGGTGTCGGCGACCTCGCGCAGCGCCGGCTTGGCGTTGAACGCCACGCCGAGCCCGGCGGCGGTGAGCATGTCGATGTCGTTGGCGCCGTCACCGACGGCCACGCACTGCGCGGCGGGAACGCCGAAGGACTCGGCGAACTGGCGGAGCGCCTTGGCCTTGCCCGGCCGGTCGACGATCTCGCCGATGACCTTGCCGGTGAGCTTGCCGTCGACGACCTCCAGCTCGTTGGCCGCGCTGAAGTCCATCCCCAGCTCGTCCACCAGCTGGTCGATGATCTGCGTGAACCCGCCGGAGACGACTCCGGTGTGGAAGCCGAGCCTGCGCAGCGTGCGGATCGTGGTCCGCGCACCGGGGGTGAGCTCCAGCTCGGCGGCCACCTCGTCGAGCACGGTGGCGGGCAGCCCCTCCAGGACCGCGACCCGCTGGCGCAGCGACTCGGCGAAGTCCAGGTCACCGCGCATGGCGCGCTCGGTGACCTCGCGGACCTGGTCCTCGCAGCCGGCGCGTCGGGCCAGCATCTCGATGACCTCGCCCTGGATCAGCGTGGAGTCGACGTCGAAGACCACAAGCCGCTTGGCGCGGCGGGACAGACCGGTGCGCTCGACGGCGAGGTCGACGCCGGTGCTGGCCGCTAACGCGGCCATCGCCTCGGTGAGCTCGGCGTCGTCCTCCGCGTTCGGGGCCGTGACCTGCAGTTCGAGCCCGGTCACCGGGTAGTCGGCGACGCGGCGGATGGAGTCGATGTTGACGTTGATCTCCGCCAGCGCCCGGGACACGTCGCTGAAGTTGCGGGCGGTCACCGGCTGCCCGAGCACGACGACGGCGTGCGTGGAGCCGAGCTTGGCCGCGTCGATGTCCTCCGCGCCGATCTCGACGTCGACGACCATGCCGACCGTCGCCATCGCCTGTTCGACGGCCTCCTGCAGCCTCTCCGGGTCGATCTCGGTGGACACGAGCACGCCCAGCACGAGGCGGCCGCGGATCACCACCTGTTCCACGTCGACGATGTCCACGCCGTGGCGTGTCAGGGCGGCGAAGAGCACGGACGTGACACCGGGCTTGTCCTTGCCGGTAACGGTGATCAGCACGGTGGTCGCATGAGAGCTCACGACTGCGGTTGTTCCTCTCTAACCGAGAAAGGTGGACGTGGTGTCGTACCAGGAGGCGGCGCTGGCCGCTGCTTCAAGTGCGGGACTCAGCCCGCACCGCCGCGGGTTCTCAGACGTTCTCTGGGGAGGACGCCGCGACGCCGTGTATTGGCATACATCAGGAGTGGCGCCCGGACCCAGAGGACGTCTGAGGTCCCGCTACCCGCACCGCCAAGCAAACCTCCCCGCGACAACACCAAAAAACGCAACGAGCCCCGGCAGGCTTTTGGCCCGCCGGGGCTCGCCGTCGAGCTAGCCCTACCCTGGCACAACCGTGCCGTTCGGGGCTATCGACGAGGTCACTTCTCGGTGGTGTCGTCCCGGTCCGAGTCGTCCTTGGTCTTGGGCGGCTGAGTCAGGGTGGCGGTACCGCCAGCGCCTTCCTCGTGCTTGTGGGCCAAGGTCTTGCCGGTGAGGGACAGGTGAGCCTCGAGCCGCATCCGCTCGGAGATGTGCGGGTAGTGCAGCTCGAACGCCGGACGCTCGGAGCGGATCCGCGGCAGCTCCTTGAAGTTGTGCCGCGGCGGCGGGCAGGAGGTCGCCCACTCCAGCGAGTTGCCGTAGCCCCACGGGTCGTCGACCTCGGCGACCTCGCCGTACCGGTAGCTCTTGAAGATGTTGTACAGGAACGGGAGCATCGAGGCGCCCAGGATGAACGCGCCGATCGTGGAGATCGTGTTCAGCGCGGTGAAGCCGTCGGACTCCAGGTAGTCGGCGTACCGGCGCGGCATGCCCTCGTTGCCCAGCCAGTGCTGGACCAGGAACGTGCCGTGGAAGCCGATGAAGGTCAACCAGAAGTGCAGCTTGCCGAGCCGCTCGTCCATCATCCGGCCCGTCATCTTCGGGAACCAGAAGTAGATGCCGGCGAAGGTGGCGAACACGATCGTGCCGTAGAGCACGTAGTGGAAGTGCGCGACCACGAAGTAGGTGTCCGACACGTGGAAGTCGACCGGCGGCATGGCCAGCAGGACACCGGTGAGACCACCGAAGAGGAAGGTGACCAGGAAGCCGACGCTGAAGATCATCGGCGTCTCGAAGGTCATCTGCCCCTTCCACATGGTGCCGATCCAGTTGAAGAACTTCACACCGGTCGGGACCGCGATCAGGAACGTGGTGAACGCGAAGAACGGCAGCAGCACGGCGCCGGTGGCGTACATGTGGTGCGCCCACACGACGACCGACAGCGCGGCGATGCCCAGGGTCGCGTAGACCAGACCCGAGTAGCCGAACAGCGGCTTGCGGCTGAACACCGGGAAGATCTCCGAGACGATGCCGAAGAACGGCAGCGCGACGATGTAGACCTCGGGGTGGCCGAAGAACCAGAACAGGTGCTGCCACAGGATGACGCCGCCGTTGGCCGGGTCGAAGACGTGGGCGCCCAGGTGGCGGTCGGCCATGAGACCGAACAGCGCGGCGGTCAGGATCGGGAACGCCATCAGGATCAGCACGCTGGTGACCATGATGTTCCAGGTGAAGATCGGCATCCGGAACATCGTCATGCCCGGTGCGCGCAGGCAGACCACGGTGGTCAGCATGTTGACCGCACCGAGGATCGTGCCCAGACCGGAGACGGCCAGACCGGCGATCCACATGTCCGCGCCGTGTCCCGGCGAGTGCAGCGCGTCCGACAGCGGGGTGTAGGCGAACCAACCGAAGTCGGCCGCACCACCCGGCAGCAGGAAGCCGCTGACGACCATCAGGCCGCCGAACAGGTAGAGCCAGTAACCGAACGCGTTCAGCCGCGGGAACGCGACGTCCGGCGAGCCGATCTGCAGCGGAAGGATGTAGTTCGCGAAGCCGAACAGGATCGGGGTCGCGTACAGCAGCAGCATGATCGTGCCGTGCATGGTGAACAGCTGGTTGTACTGCTCCTGCGACAGGAACTGAAGTCCCGGAACGGCCAACTCACCGCGGATCAGCATCGCCATCAGGCCGCCGACCAGGAAGAACGCGATCGAGGTGACCAGGTAGAGGATGCCGATCTGCTTGTGGTCCGTGGTGCGGAACATCCGCGCCAGGAACGACCCCTTAACCGTTTTGCGCACCGGATAGGGGCGCGTGGCGATCGGCTGTGGCGCGACGGCCGTCACGGTGCCTCCTGCACTCCCTTTGAAGCCTTCTCGGACCCGGACGGATCCGCCCCGACCCGGGTTGGGTCGGTGACCGCATGCGCGGCCCGGCAGGAGCCCTGCCGGGGAGCCGGTCGCAATGCCGCCGACTGCGGATACTAGTCCCGGGGTCCGGCCGGAGTTCGGCCGGGCCGTAGCCACCCTATTCATCGCGCCCTCGATCGTCACCCGCGGTGAGATCCATCAGACACACGGCGACCAGGACGACGTCGGGCGAACCGCCCACGAGGCGGACAGATAACCTACGTGGCAACAGGTCCGGCAGCCCGCCTGCGTTCGCACTGGGCAGCCCTGGGACGACGTCCACCAGATCCTGGAGGGGAAGCACGTGCGGAAGAGCACGATCATCGGCGCTGTGCTGGTCGGCGGTATCGCACTCGCGGGCTGCACACCGGCCGAGTACGACAGCAACCAGCCGCCGGCCCCGGGCACCCCGCCCGCCGACGCGCCGAAGATGGCCGGTCATGCTTCGACCGGCGAGCACGGCGCGAGCGGCCCGGCCGCTCAGCTGCTGAGCAACCGCCAGCAGGTGCTGGCGCTGGCGGAGCTCGGCGTCACCAAGGCGACGAGCCCGCAGGCCAAGGAGGTCGCGGCGGAGCTCCAGCGCTCGGCGACCGAGCAGATCGCTGAACTCGGGCAGCACGCGGGCTCCGGGCACACCGAGTCCGCCGACGCCTCGCTGTCCGCGCTGAGCGGCCCGGCCTTCGACGCGCAGTGGAAGCAGAAGGCGCTGGCCCTGGTCAACGAGGCCGCGACGCTGGCCAAGTCGGCCCAGAACGACGCAGAGCTCAAGGAGCTCGCCACCGAGCTCGTGACCGAGCAGCAGGAGATCACCGCGAAGCTCAACGCGCTGGCCTGATCCTCCGCCTCGATCCAGGAAGGGCACCCGCGATCCGTCGCGGGTGCCTTTTTCTTCGTTCTTCCCGCCACAACCTACCGGAAGTAAGCTACTGCAAGTAAGCTACTGCGGAGTAGATAAGCGGGCTGACTCGAGGGAGAGCAGATGCCGAACGTGTCCGGCAAGGTCGTCCTGATCACGGGAGGCGCCAGGGGTATCGGCGCCGAGACCGCGCGCGAGCTCGCCAAACGCGGCGCCAAGCTCGCCCTGGTCGGCCTGGAGCCCGAGGAACTGGCCAAGGTCACCGCCGAGCTCGGCGAGGGCCACTTCTGGGCCGAGGCGGACGTCACGGACCCCGACTCGCTGCAGGCCGCCGTCAACGCCGCGACCGCGAAGTTCGGCCGCATCGACGCCGCCATCGCCAACGCGGGCATCGCCCCGCTGGGCAGCGTCCGGGAGAGCGACCCGCGCGGCTTCCTCAAGACCATGGACGTCAACGTCAACGGCGTGTTCCACACCGCCCGCGCGGTGATGCCGGAGCTGGCCGCGAGCAAGGGCTACCTGCTGGTGGTGTCCTCCCTGTCGGCGTTCGCCCCGATCGGCGGCATGGCCGCCTACACCGCGAGCAAGGCCGCGTCCGAGGCGTTCGCGTCGGCGCTGCGCATGGAGGTGCTGCACCTGGGCGTGTCGGTGGGCTCGGCGCACCCGTCGTGGATCGACACCGACCTGGTGCGCGAAGTCGCAGGCGACCTCAAGACCTTCACCGAGATGCGCAAGCGCCTGCCGTGGCCGATGCGCGCGATCACCACCCCGGACGCGTGCGCGCGAGCCTTCGCCAACGCCATCGAGCGCCGCAAGCGCCGCGTCTACGTCCCGCGCGGCGTCATGCTCATGCACTGGCTGCGCAACCTGCCGGGTTCGGCGCTGGTGGAGCTGTTCATGCGGCGGCAGCTGATCAAGCTCATCCCGCAGCTGGAGCAGGAGGTTCGCGACCTCGGGCGGTACATGAGCGAACGGAACCAGAAGCTCAACGCCTAGTGGTTTCCGTGGTCGTTTCGCTGGTCGGTGCGGGTAGCGGAACCTGACACGCCTTCTGGACTCCGTGCGCCACTCCTGATGCATGCCAATGCACGGCGTCGCGGCGTACTCGCCAGAAGACGTGTCAGAACCCGCGGCGGTGCGAGTTGCGAGGGTGGTTCTTCACGCCTCGCGGCTGGGCCGCTTGCACAGGATCGCTCCTGCCAGCGTGCCCGCGTGCCCGCTGGGCCGGTGGCCGGGAGCGCGACGGGAGAAGTCCCGGCTACCGGGGTCAGCGGGTGCGTTGCAGCGGGCGCCGCTGCTGCGGCGGACCGACCAGGCTGGGCGGCTGGCGGAAGGGGTCCCGGCCCGCGAGCGCCGGGCGCTTGCTGAACACCGGCTGCTGCGGCAGGACCGGACGCCTGCGCGGGAGGCTCTGGCGGCTCTGGGCCGCCGCCTGGCGGCACTGCCGCTCGTGCTCTATGCGGGCGATGAGCAGCCAGACCGTCGGATCGCTGTCGCCGGTGGGCCGGTGCTGCGGCCGGCTCGTGGGGCTGATCCAGTACGGCAGCCGCACCAGCATGCCGCCGAGCACGGCACCGACGGTGTTGCAGACGATGTCATCGGTGGAGCAGACGCGGCCGCTGATCGCGACGAACTGGATCGCCTCGATCGAGGACGAGCACAGCAGGCCGCCGAACGCGATCTTGGCCAGGTTGTCGAACCACGGAACCCGTTGCGGCACCAGCACGCTCAGCGGCAGCAGCAGCACGAGGTTGCCGGCCAGCTGGAGCCACGGCTGCGAGTCGCCGGGTGCGGCGGCCAGCGCCTCCGAGACGTCGTTGCCGATGTCGGGCCGGAAGGGCTCCAGGGTCGGCACCTGAGGCGTGAAGACCAGGTACCCCACGACCAGCACCGAGTAGGCCAGGGCGCCGTCGATCAACGGCTGCCGCATCACGAACGGCTCGGTTGAATAGCCGCGAAGCAATCCTGATCCGAATCCGACGGCGACCGCGATCAAGAGCAGTGTCGTCACCACCGGAACGAATCCGTCGAATGCCACGAGAATCTGCTGCACGTCCGCCGCACTTCCTCTGGCAGCCAGCGCCAGAACCACGAGGAACTCGGTAAATCCGCAACGGATCTCCCGAATGCCTGGAAACCGTTGGGAATTGTCATTTCCAGCGGTCGGCGTTGACCGAAATCTTCTGGGGGTCTGCATCGGCCGGTGGCGGCCGGACGCCGCCTCGGGGTTTCGCGACGTCCGGCCGCCGGCCCCTGTCACCGAGCCGGCGACAGGGCGGGGATTCGCGAGGTGGGAGGCCATTCGGCGGAGTTCTGGGCCCTCGTCGGGGTACGGGTCCCATCCGCTGTCCGGCCGACCTCGACGCGGTCCCCGCGACTGGTCGGTTGATGTCCATCTGAATCGACTCCGTTCGCAATGGAACGTAACCGGCGAGGCCCGTTGAAAGGCAGCCATGGCAAGAACACGCCATAGCGCTCAAGGCTCTCCACAATGGACGCGAATCGGCGGGAGAAACCGCCGCGAACTGCGATTCTCCGGAGGCAGAGCGAGATATTCGCGTGATCCGCCCGAAAATTCACAGCTTTGCCACCGCGCGGGTATTCGTGAATTCCGCGTAACCGCACGTGAACACGATGACAAGTACCGTGAATAATGGGGAATCGCCGGGTGAACCCCCAGCCCCGTGCGAAAACCCGGACGGCGTTCGCCGACTCAACCTACACGGCCGGAACCTCCCGCGCAGCGACTCCCGCAGAACCGAAGCGGCCCACCGGTGTTCACCGGTGGGCCGCTTCGGAGCCGGAGATCAGTCCTTCTTCTTCCTGAAGAAGCGGAGGATCGGGTCGTAGCGGGTGTCGGCGACTCGTTCCTTCAGCGGGATGAGGGCGTTGTCGGTGATGTGGATGTTCTCCGGGCACACCTCGGAGCAGCACTTGGTGATGTTGCACATCCCGAGCCCGTGGTCTCCCCTGGCCTGCTCGGGTCGGTCGCGGGCCTCGTCGAGCGGGTGCATCTCCAGTTCAGCGACACGCAGCAGGAAGCGGGGACCGGAGAACGCCTCCTTGTTGTCCTCGTGGTCGCGGATGACGTGGCAGGTGTCCTGGCAGAGGAAGCACTCGATGCACTTGCGGAACTCCTGCGAGCGCTGCACGTCGACCTGCTGCATCCGGTACTCACCGGGTTCGAGATCGGCGGGCGGCGTGAAGGCCGGAACCTCGCGGGCCTTGGTGTAGTTGTAGGACACGTCCGTGACCAGGTCCTTGATCAGCGGGAACGTTCGCATCGGGGTGATCGTGATGGTCTCGTCCTCGGTGAAGGTGGACATCCGGGTCATGCACAGCAGCCGCGGACGCCCGTTGATCTCCGCCGAGCACGAACCGCACTTGCCCGCCTTGCAGTTCCAGCGGACCGCCATGTCCGGGGCCTGGGTCGCCTGCAAGCGGTGGACGATGTCGAGGACGACCTCGCCCTCGTTGACCTCGACGGTGTAGTCCTGCAGCTCGCCGTCGGCGGCGCCGCGCCACACCCGGAAGTGCGCCTTGTACCCCATCACAGCTCCTTCGCCTGGACGTCCGAGAGCTCGTCCTCGGTGTAGTACTTGCGCAGTTCCTCCAGCTTGAACAGCTCCAGCAGGTCCGGCCGCATCGGGACCTGCGGCTGCTCGGTGACCTCGACGCCGTCTCCGGACTGCCGGCAGACCAGCAGCTTCTGGCGCCACCGGGCTTCCATCGCCGGGTGGTCGTCGCGGGTGTGGCCGCCCCGGCTCTCGGTGCGCAGCAGGGCCGCGCGGGCGACGCACTCGCTGACCAGCAGCATGTTGCGCAGGTCGATGGCCAGGTGCCAGCCGGGATTGAACTGCCGGTTGCCCTCCACCTCCAGGTGTTCGGCTCGCGCCACCAGCTCGCGCAGCCGGTCCAGCGCTTCGCGCATCTCCTCGCCCCGCCGGATGATGCCGACGAGGTCGTTCATCGCCTGCTGCAGCTCCGAGTGCAGCGCGTAGGGGTTCTCGCTGCGGCCGTCGGCGGGGTTGAACGGGTCGGCGGCGCGCACGGCCGCAGCGTCCACATCGGACTCGCTGATCGACGGCCGCGCCGAGAGCGCCCGCACGTACCCGGCGGCGCCCGCTCCCGCGCGGCGGCCGAAGACCAGCAGGTCCGACAACGAGTTGCCGCCCAGCCGGTTCGAACCGTGCATGCCGCCGGCGACCTCACCCGCGGCGAACAGGCCGGGCACCCGGGAAGCCGCGGTGTCGGGCTCGACCTCGACCCCGCCCATCACGTAGTGGCAGGTCGGTCCGACCTCCATGGACTCGGCGGTGATGTCCACATCGGCCAGTTCCTTGAACTGGTGGTGCATCGACGGCAGGCGCTTGGTGATGGTCTCGGCGGGCAACCGCGTTGCCACGTCGAGGAAGACGCCGCCGTGCTCGGAGCCACGGCCTTCCTTGACCTCGTTGTTGATGGCGCGCGCGACCTCGTCGCGCGGCAGCAGTTCGGGCGGTCTGCGGTTGTTGTCGGGGTCGTCGTACCAGCGGTCCGCCTCGGCCTCGCTGTCGGCGTAGTTGTCCTTGAACACCTCGGGGATGTAGTCGAACATGAACCGGCGGCCCTCGGAGTTGCGCAGCACACCGCCGTCACCGCGCACCGATTCGGTGACCAGGATTCCCTTCACGCTCGGAGGCCACACCATGCCGGTCGGGTGGAACTGCACGAACTCCATGTTGATCAACGACGCCCCGGCGCGCAGGGCCAGCGCGTGCCCGTCACCGGTGTACTCCCAGGAGTTCGAGGTGACCTTGAACGACTTGCCGATGCCGCCGGTGGCGAGGATGACCGCGGGCGCGTCGAAGAGCACGTACCGCCCGGACTCCCGCCAGTAGCCGAACGCCCCGGAGACAACGCCTGCGCCACCCGCACCCGAGGAGTCCTTGAGCAGCTCGGTGACCGTGCACTCCTGGAAGACCTTGATGCGCGCCTCGTAGTCGCCGAACTCCGCGTAATCCTCCTGCTGCAACGAGACGATCTTCTGCTGCAAGGTCCGGATCAGCTCCAGGCCGGTCCGGTCGCCGACGTGGGCGAGCCTCGGGTACTCGTGGCCGCCGAAGTTGCGCTGGCTGATCCGGCCGTCCGGGGTCCGGTCGAACAGCGCCCCGTAGGTCTCCAGCTCCCACACCCGCTGCGGCGCCTCGCGCGCGTGCAGCTCGGCCATCCGCCAGTTGTTCAGGAACTTCCCGCCGCGCATGGTGTCGCGGAAGTGCACCTGCCAGTCGTCGCGGGAGTTGACGTTGCCCATCGAGGCGGCGATGCCGCCCTCGGCCATCACCGTGTGCGCCTTGCCGAACAGGGACTTGCACACCACGGCGGTCCGCAGTCCCGCCGAACGCGTCTCGATCGCCGCGCGCAGACCCGCGCCACCGGCGCCGATCACGACCACGTCGTACTCGTGCCGTTCGATCTCCACAATCAGTCCTTCAGTTGAACAGTCTGGGATCGCTGATGACTCCGCCGGCCACCAACATCACGTACAGGTCGACCAGGGCCACCGAGGCCAGAGAGCACCAGGCCAGCAGCATGTGCTTGCCGTTGAGCCAGGTGATCTTGGTCCAGAGCCAGTAGCGCACCGGGTGCTTGGAGAAGTGGTTGAGGCGTCCGCCGATGAGGTGCCGGCAGGAGTGGCAGGACAGCGTGTAGGCCCACAGCAGCACCACGTTGACCACCATCAGCAGCGTGCCCAGCCCGGCTCCGACACCGCCGTCGGTGCCCTTGAAGGCGATCACGGTGTCGTAGGTGAGCACCGCCGCGACCAGCATCGCCGCGTAGAAGAAGTAGCGGTGCACGTTCTGCATGATCAGCGGGAACCGGGTCTCGCCGGTGTAGCGGCTGTGCGGCTCGCCGACCGCGCAGGCCGGGGGCGACGCCCAGAACGCCCGGTAGTACGCCTTGCGGTAGTAGTAGCAGGTCAACCGGAACCCGAGCACGAACGGCAGCACGAAGATCGGCGGCGGGATCAGCCATCCCAGGTCCGGGAACGGTTGGCCGAAGTGGCTGGACCCCGGCACGCAGGCCGCGGACAGGCACGGCGAGAAGAACGGCGCCAGGTAGTTGTGCTCCGGTACCCAGTACCACCGGTTCATGAACGTGCGGATCAGGCCGTAGACCACGAAGGCCATCAGGCCGAGGAAGGTCATCAGCGGTGGAAGCCACCAGCGGTCCGTGCGCAGCGTGCGCGCGCCGATGCGGGCCCGGCCTGTGGAGCTAGCGAGTGCGGACATTCGTCGACCTCGTTGTCAGGAGTCGTCCGACGTGCTCAGCATGAGGCCGCTCATTGTGGATCAGGTCGCACCACGCCAGGTAGTCCCCCAAAGGGCGCAACTTCGCCTGAGGAAGATGCGAGATCACCTTCCTCGGCGGTGCGGGCCGAGCCCCGCACCTGGATCGGCGGTCACCGCCGCATCCGATCGCTCGGATCAGTGCCGGAACTGGCCCCCGAGCCCCTCGTCGTCGGCGTCCTGCCACAGCGACGGGTCGTAGGGGGTGTCCGGAACGATCACCACGTCGCGGGCGTCCTCGCCGGTCCGCGGGGTGGGGACCACGGCTGACAGCTCGGCGGCGTCGATGTCGAGCCGCTCGATGTCGTTGTTGATCCGGCGCACCACCGCGGCGTCGCCGTAGCGCTGCCGCAGCGCTCCTGCGCTGGTCCGCAGCTGCGCCAGCACCCGTTGGAACTCGGCCA
Source organism: Saccharopolyspora sp. NPDC049357 (assembly GCF_040677225.1). NCBI lineage: Bacteria > Bacillati > Actinomycetota > Actinomycetes > Pseudonocardiales > Pseudonocardiaceae > Saccharopolyspora > Saccharopolyspora sp. NPDC049357. The sequence goes on from NZ_JBFAQJ010000014.1 coordinate 101,880, forward strand.
GTTCGGTCGTCGTCGGGGCCATCGCGAACACCTCTCGCGCCTAGGTGGTGGGACCTCCGCCTAGACTCTGCCCGCCACGACCAAATGTGACAAGTACCACATCAGACGATCACCCGGCCCTTCCCCCGAACGGGCTACTACGGGGATTCGGTCGCCAAGCCGGACGCGGCCCGAGTTCGTTCGGCGCACGGCGGGCCCGAGATGGCCCGGCCGATGCGCTGACCGCCCCAGCCCAGCGCCAGGACGTAGGCCAGCGAGAGGAGCACCACCACCGCCGAGGCGGCGGGCCAGAGCCAGTCCGGGACGCTGGGTGCCGCTTCGCGGCGCAGCAGCTGGTACTCCGGCAGAGCGTCGCGGGTGAACTGCGAGGGCGTCGCGACGCCCGGCGTGTTCCGGGCCTCGTCGGCGGGCAGGTACACCGGCGTCGCGAGGATCGCGCGGCCGGAGTGCAGCCGGATGATCGTCTTCCACGGCCCGTGCACCGGCATCGGCTGGTTGGTGCGGTAGACGCCGGGCTCGATCTCGGTGAGCCGGTCGACGTGCAGCGAACCGCCGTGCCAGCCGGTGATGGTCAGCCAGGTCGGATGCTGGGCGATCGGGGTCGGCTCGATGCGCACCACGGCCTGATCCGTGAGCTCGTCGACGGCGACGCTGGCGCGCACGCCGTCCGGCGAGGTTCCGACCAGCCCGTTGACGACGGCGACCGCGATCCCGGTGACCGCCAGCCCGAACAGGGCGTTGCGCGTGCGCGCGGGCGGGAGCTCACCGCGCAACGCCCGCACCAGCAGTGCCCCGAGCAGACCGCCGCAGACGCCGCCGGTCAGCGACATCAGCACGCCCTCCGGCAGCATGTCCGGCGACCACGGCAGCCGGTAGGCCGCGGCGGTCCACAGGTATTCGCTGGTGTAGCCGATGGTTCCGATCAGGAGCCCGGAGAACACGCCCAGCGCCAGCGGTCTCCGGGTCAGCGCGGTCGCGGCCAGCTCCACGCACAGCGCCTCGATCACGTACATCGGGATCGCCGCGGTCGGTCCGCCGAGCACCGGCCCGACGAGCAGGGTTATGCCGCCGCGGGTCAGCACGAACAAAGCCACCGCGAGCATCGCGCCACCCGGCCCGACCCACAGCCGCGCGGCCACCAGCGCGCAGCCGGCGGAGACGGCGATCAGCAGCGGCTGGAAGACCATCCGGAACTGCGGGACTCCGAAGTCCCACTCCGCCTGGAAGACCGACAACCCGACCAGCAGCGCCCCGCAGAGCAGTCCGCGTCGGACGTACAGCGCGCGCATCGTCTCGGCGCGGCCGGTCCGCACGAACCTGCCCTCGCGTTCCAGCAGCGCCATGGCGACCAGCGACAGCGAGACGCCGCCGATGACCATCAGTCGCGCGGGCCCCCACAACGTGACGTCCTGCCCGAAGAGCCGCTGCCACACGGCGTCGAGCGGGAATCCCAGCAGCGAGAAGAAACCGGCGAGCCCCAGCAGGAGTCCGCTGGTCGGCGCCTCCCAGCACTTGGTGATGCGCAGCGCGGCGCGGCCCGGGTGCTCGCCGACCGGCAGCACCATCGCGAGCGTGCCCGCGACGCAGAGCCCGAAGATCCCGAACAGGATCGGGTAGTGCGCGATGTTGGACAGCGGCCCGGATCCGCGTCCCTGCGTGATGCGCAGCGCGATGTCCCAGTAGAGGCCCAGCAAAGTCACCAGCAGCGAGGTCAGCGCCAGTCGCAGCGGGAGCGCGGCCCAGCCGGGAAGTCCTCGCAGCAGCCAGGAGTGCTCGGATCGTTCGGCGAGGCGGGCGAGCACCGTGATCTTCCCGGTGCGGTGGCCGTATCCGAGCGCGATCAGCAGTGCGGCCAGCAGTCCGGCACTTCCCGCGGCGATGAGGATCTGGACCAGGTCCGCGCCATCCGCCGGGACGGGGCCCGACGGCTGCTGGATGAACGAGGTCATGTCGTGATCGAACACTAAACCTTCGACAATGTCAGGCCGTACTGTGACATTCAACGTTGTCAGAGTGCTGGTTCACCCGAACGGTGGAATCTTTCGGTGACCCTTCCGCCACGCAGAATCCACGACACGCCGACTTCTTCAGGCGTCAAGTCTTGTGGCTCACAGTCCGGAGCACAAGACTCTCGGTCAGTTCCCGAACTATTGTGATCTGATCCTGTTGACTGCGAGGCAGCTTTGAGCATTCTCGGCACCCGGGTCCAACGTGTCGAAGACCCACGCCTTCTCACAGTCGGCGGCACCTACGTGGACGACCTGCGTGAACCCGCCCTGCAAGGCGCATTGCACGTCCTCTTCGTCCGCAGCCCGCTGGCGAACGCCACCATCACCGAAGTGGACGTCGACGAAGCCAAGGCGGCTCCCGGCGTGCACGGGGTCTTCACCGCCGACGACGTCGACCTCCCGCCGTACCCCTCGGGCGGCAGCCTCTCCGGCCCCACCCCACCCGGAATGGACCGACCCCACCTGGCCAAGGGCGTGGTGCGCTACGTCGGCGAGCCGGTCGTGGCGGTCGTCGCCGAAACCCTGGGCCAGGCCCAGGACGCGGCCGAGATGGTCTCGATCGACTACGACCCGCTCGACGCGGTGATCGACCTCGACGAGGCGCTTTCCGACGAGAAGCTGGTGTTCCCGGAAGCGGGCACCAACGTCATCGGCACCGCCGGTGAACTCGACGACTCGCTGTTCGCCGACTGCGAGGTCGTCGTCACCAAGCAGATCCTCAACCAGCGCGTCGCCGCCGCCTCGCTGGAAGGCCGGTCGGCCGCCTGCGCGTGGGAGGGCGAGAAGGTCACCTTCTGGCTGTCCAACCAGAACGCTCAGTCCTGCCGCGACGAGCTGATGACCAATCTCGGCCTGCCGCAGGAGAAGCTGCGGGTGATCACGCCCGACGTCGGTGGCGGTTTCGGCGCCAAGATCGGCTCCGAGCAGGAGGCCGCGCTGCTGTCGCTGGTGTCCAAGCAGGTCGGCAAGCCGGTCAAGTGGGTGGAGACCCGCAGCGAGAACCTGGTGGCGATGACCCACGGCCGCGCGCAGCGCCACGTGGTCACCATCGGCGGCCGTCGCGACGGAACGGTGCAGGCCTACCGGCTGGAGATCGTCCAGGACGTGGGCGCCTACCCGCGGATGGGCGCGTTCCTGCCGGTGTTCACGCAGATGATGGCCAGCGGCGTCTACGACATCCCCAAGGTCGAGTCGCGGGCGCAGACGGTGGTCACCAACACCACGCCGATCGGCGCCTACCGCGGCGCGGGACGCCCGGAGGCCACCGCCGCGATCGAGCGCGCGATCGACCTGTTCGCCGCCGAGATCGGTGCCGACCCGGCCGACGTGCGACGCGCGAACCTGGTCAAGCCGGAGCAGTTCCCGTACCAGACGCCGGGTGGGATGCTCTACGACTCCGGCGAGTACATCAAGGGCCTCGACTCGGTGCTGGATGCCGCCGACTACGCCTCGCTGCGCGAGGAGCAGGCCAAAAGGCGCGCGGACGGCGCCACCAAGCAGCTGGGCATCGGCCTGGCCAGCTACGTGGAGATCACCGCGCCGAACAACACCGAGGGCGAGACCGGGCACGTCGAGATCCGCCCGGACGGCAGCGCTCTGGTGCTCACCGGCAGCTCCGCGCACGGCCAGGGCCACTGGACGTCGTTCGCGATGCTGGTGTCCGAGCAGCTGGGCATCGACCTGGACAAGATCGAGGTCGTGCACGGTGACACCGACCTGATCCCCAAGGGCGTCGGGACGATGGGCTCGCGATCGCTCCAGCTGGGCGGCACCGCGGTCCACCGCGCCGCCGTCGACGTCAAGGACAAGGCCCGCAAGCTGGCCGCCGAGATGATCGAGAGCGACGAGGCCGACATCGAGCTCACCGACGGCAGGTGGCAGGTGCGCGGCGCCCCCAACGTCACGGTGTCGTGGGCCGAACTGGCGCAGAAGGCCGAGGAGGGTCTGGCCGCCGACGTGCACTTCGTGGAGGACCGGCCGACGTTCCCGTTCGGCAGCCACCTCGCGGTGGTCGAGGTCGACGTGGAGACCGGCAAGGTCGACTACCTGCGGCACATCACGGTCGACGACGCGGGCGTGATCGTCAACCCGATCCTCACCGAGGGCCAGCGGCACGGCGGCATCGCGCAGGGCGCGGCGCAGGCGCTGCTGGAGGAGGTCTCCTACGACTCCGACGGGAACCCGCAGAACGCCAGCTTCGCCGACTACGCGATCATCACCGCCGCCGAGCTGCCCAGCTTCGAGCTGCTGACGATGGAAACACCCACCACGCTGAACCCGCTGGGCGCCAAGGGGATCGGCGAGGCCGGGACGATCGGCGCCACCCCGGCGGTGCAGAACGCGGTGGTGGACGCCCTGTCCCACCTGGGTGTTCGGCACATCGACATGCCGACCACGCCCGAACGGGTGTGGCAGTCCATCAACCAGGCATAGAAAACCCGCTGATCTTGTTCAGGTAGTGCACCTGAGAAGCGTTGAGGAGTTCCTTCGTGCAAGTTTCGATCAACGTCAACGGCGAGCAGCGGAGCCACGAGGTCGAGGACCGCACCCTGCTCGTCCAGTACCTGCGCGACGACTGCGAGCTGACCGGCACCAACGTCGGCTGCGACACCACGTCCTGCGGCGCGTGCACGGTGCTGCTCGACGGCGAGTCGGTGAAGTCCTGCACCGTGCTCGCCGCGCAGGCCGAGGGCAGTGAGGTCACCACCATCGAGGGCCTGTCGGACGGCGAGCAGCTGCACCCGATGCAGCGCGCGTTCCAGTCCAACCACGGCCTGCAGTGCGGTTACTGCACGCCGGGCATGGTGATGGCCTCGGTGTCGCTGGTCGAGGAGAACCCGAACCCGACCGAGGCCGAGGTCCGGTCCGGTCTGGAGGGCAACCTCTGCCGCTGCACCGGTTACCACAACATCGTTCAAGCCGTGCTCGACGCGGCCAAGGAGAAGCAGGGGGCCGCGGAATGATTCCTGCCGCCTTCACCTACAAGCGCGCCACCACGGTCGACGAGGCGCTGAACCTGCTCGCCGAGCACGGCGACGACGCGAAGCTGCTCGCCGGCGGGCATTCGCTGCTGCCGCTGATGAAGCTGCGGCTGGCGGTGCCGGAGGTCGTCATCGACGTCGGCGGCCTGCGCGACCTGTCCTACATCCGCGACGAGGGTTCGCAGATCCGCATCGGTGCCCTGACCAGGCACCACGACATCGAGCACTCGGACCTGCTCAAGCGAGAGGCCCCGCTGCTGGCCCACGCCGCGGGCACCATCGGCGACCCGCAGGTCCGCCACCGCGGCACCATCGGCGGTTCGCTGGTCCACGGCGACCCGGCCTCGGACCTGCCCGCGGTCGCGCTGGCGCTGGACGCGGTCCTGGTCGCCCAGGGCCCGTCGGGCACCCGCGAGATCGCGATCACGGACTTCTTCACCGACTTCTTCGAGACCTCGCTCGGCGAGGACGAGCTGCTGGTGGAGATCCGGGTCGAGAAGAACTCCGCGCAGGGCTGGGACTTCCAGAAGTTCACCAAGCGCGCCATCGACTGGGCGGTCGTCGGCGTGGCCGTCGCGGGCAACCGCGTCGCCCTGGTCAACATGGGACCCACCCCGATGCGAGCGGCAGGCGTCGAGGAAGCACTGGCCTCGGGCGCCAACCCCGCCGAAGCAGCGGAACGCGCAGCCGAGAACACCTCTCCCCCGGACCAGCCCACTGCCAGCGCGGACTACCGCCGCCACCTGGCCAAGGTCCTCGTCCGAAGGGCCCTCGAAGCCTCAGCCAACCGAGCGGGCTGACCACCACCCGAAGGGCACCTCCGGCCCCCGCCGGAGGTGCCCTTCGGCGTCAGCGCGGGTGCAGGACCGGCTACGGGCAGACCGCAGGTTGATCCAGCGTGATGTCCTGCTCGCCGAAATTGACGGGCTTGGCGGCCGCCCTGGGGGCGGCCTGCTCACATGACCCTTGCGAGCTGCGGAAATACGGCTTTGGATCCGGAAGCGGGTTAGCGTGGAGTTGTGGTGGGTCGGGTCCGGGTCGGAACTTCGGGGTGGGTGTACGGGCCTTGGCGGGGGCCGTTCTACCCGGAGGGGTTGCGGCGCGTCGACGAGTTGGGGTTCCTGGCCGAGCGGATGAGCAGCGTGGAGCTCAACGGGTCGTTCTACTCGTTGCAGCGACCCGAGAGCTACCAGCGGTGGGCCGCTCAGACTCCCGATGACTTCGTGTTCTCGGTGAAGGGCAGCCGGTACATCACGCACATGAAGCGGCTGCGCGGTGTCGAGACGGCGTTGGCGAACTTCCTGGCCTCGGGTGTGCTGGCACTGGGCGGCAAGCTCGGTCCGATGCTGTGGCAGCTACCCCCGTCGCTGAAGTTCGAGCCGGAGCGGTTGGTGGAGTTCTTCTCGCTGCTGCCGCGCAGCACCGCGCAGGCGGCCGACCTCGCCGCGCGGCACGACGAGCGGTTGGAAGGCCGGGCGCTCACCGAGACCGACGCGGACCGGCCGATGCGGCACGCCCTGGAGGTCCGGCACTCCAGCTTCGCCACCGCCGAGGCCGTCGAACTGCTTCGGGAGCACGACATCGCCCTGGTCGTGGCCGATGCGGCCGGGAGCTGGCCGCATCTGGAAGACGTCACCAGCGACTTCATCTACCTGCGCTTCCACGGCGCCGAAGAGCTCTACGCCAGCGGCTACGGCGACGACGACCTCGCCCGTTGGGCGCGGTTGATCGACGCCTGGCGCCGGGGCGACTCACCCACCACCGACCACACCATCGCCGCCCCGGCCCCGGTGGCCGAAACTCGCGACGTCTACGCCTATTTCGACAACGACATCAAAGCCCACGCCCCTCACGACGCCATCACCCTCGCCGGTCTCCTCTGACCCCACCTCCCACCGACCCTCTCGGTCCCGCCGGTGGTGACCGGATTTCAGTGGAAATCAGGAACTCGATTTCAGTGGAAATCAGGAACTCGATTTCAGTGGAACTCGGAACCCCGATTTCCACTGAAATCCGGTCAACGGGTGGGTCAGGGCGTCCAGTGGACCGTTGTGGCGTCGTCGTGGGGTTTTGCTCTCGGGGGTGGGGAGTTGGTGGCTTCGGCTTGGCGGACCTGGGTGAGCAGGGTCGAGGGGCCTTCGGCGTCGAGGAGGTCTAGGAGGCCGGGCCAGTCGGTGAGGGCGAAGTGGTCGACGTGGCGGGAGGCGCCGTCGGTGAGGAGGGCCGCCCTGCGGAACGGGGGTGTCGTGCCGGTGACGGCGTGGTGGGCGGCTTCGGGAACCGTTGAGGCGACCCAGAACCCGTCCGGGGAGTTGCGGAGTTCGGCCACCGCTTCGCGGGTGTAGCTGGGGAGGCGGTCGATGCGCCCGTCGACGATCGGGCGGACTTCGCCGTCGACGTCGAGGACCAGCGGGCTGTCGGCCAGGACCAGGTGCTCCGCCTGGTCGCGGAGTCGCAGCAGCGTCACCGTCGAGGACGGGCTGTTGGGGTTGTTGAGGTCGCAGGTGTCGGCGTGGGCTCGGCGGACGCGGTCGATCGCCTCGGCCAGGACGTCGGCGAGCGGATCATCGCTGATCGTGAGCAGTTCGGCGAGCGCCCCGCCGAGACGCCGGACGAGCCAGACGACGTCGTGCGCGCAGCCGCTGTCGACGCCCGCCGGAGCGGTGGCGCCGTCGAGCACGAACGCCCAGTCGGGACCGATCGCGAAGTGGTCCTCGTTGCGGCGGCCCGGGGCCGGGATGGTCGCTGCCGTCGCGGGCATCTACTCGCCGAGATGAGGTAGCCGGTGCAGCGCCTCGACCAGCGGAGCGAGCTCGGGGACCTGCTCGGCCTCCGCGAGCGCCTTCTCCAGCGTCTCGTCGTGGGTGGGCCTGGCCTTCTCCAGCAGCGCGCGACCGTCGTCGGTGAGCTCGGTGTAGATGCCGCGCCGGTCGTCGCGGCACAGCACCCGGGTCAGCAGCATCCGGTCTTCGAGCCTGCTGACCAGGCGCGTCGTGGCGCTGCCGCTGAGAGCGGTGGCGCGGCCGAGCTGCTGCATCCGCATGTGCCAGCCGTCCTGCCTGCTCAGCGCGTCGAGCACGGTGTACTCGACCACCGACAGGCCGTGGTCGGCCTGCAGCGCCTTCTCCAGCGCGGTCTCGATCCTGCCGTGCAGGGCTGCGAGCGTGCGCCAGCCGCGCGCCCGGATCTCCACCGCGTCGTCGGCGATCCCCACTGCACACCTCCCCTGCCGGTGACGTCCGCCTCTTCCCCACTGTAGCGGTTTGCGCCGATATAGCGCGCCTGCAACTATTTATGACGCGCGTGCAACTACCTGCGCGCGCTATCTACCCACAAACGCACTTAAGGAGCGTACGGGGATGCCCGTTGCACTCGTGGCCCTCGCACTCGGCGGGTTCGGCATCGGCCTGACCGAGTTCGTCATCATGGGCCTGCTCCCGGAGGTGGCAGGCGACTTCGACGTCAGCATCCCGGTCGCCGGCTACCTGATCTCCGGGTACGCGCTGGCCGTGGCGGTCGGGGCGATCTTCCTGACCGCGGCCGTCACCAGGCTCCCGCGCAAGAAGGTCCTGGTCTCGCTGATGTTCCTGTTCATCGCGGGCAACCTGCTCTCGGCCGTCGCCCCGGTCTACGGGCTGATGCTGGGCGGACGGATCATCGCCGCGCTCACCCACGGCACGTTCTTCGGCATCGGCTCGGTGGTCGCCGCCGCCCTGGTCCCACCGAACCGCAGGGCAGGGGCCGTGGCGATCATGTTCACCGGCCTGACCACCGCGAACGTCCTGGGCGTCCCTCTGGGCACGTTCCTGGGGCAGGCGCTGGGGTGGCGCTCGACGTTCTGGGCGATCACCGCGATCGGCGTGCTGGCGCTGATCGGCATCCAGCTGCTGGTGCCGGGCGCGAAGGTCGACGCCGACGTGGCCCCGACGCGACTGCGGGCCGAGCTCACCGCGCTGCGCCACCCGCAGGTGTGGTGGACGGTGGCGATCACGATCCTGGCCTTCGGCGGCATGTTCGGCGCCTTCACCTACATCGCGCCGCTGGTCACCGAGGTATCCGGATTCGCGGCCGGCACCGTGCCGTGGCTGATGCTGGTGTTCGGCGTGGGTCTGTTCGCGGGCAACCTGTTCGGCGCGCGGATGGCCGACCGCGACCTCGACGCGACGATGCTGGTGCTGCTGGTCGGCCTGACCGTCGTGATGGCGGCTTTCGGGCTTCTCGCCGGGTTCAAGGTGATCACCGTCGTGGCGATCCTGCTGATGGGCGGCTTCGGGTTCGGCACCGTGCCGCCGCTGCAGACGCGGGTGATGACTTACGGAGGCGACGCTCCGACGATGGCCTCGGCGATCAACATCGCGGCGTTCAACGTGGGCAACGCGCTCGGCGCGTGGCTCGGCGGCCTGACCATCGCGGCCGGGCTCGGCTTCACCTCACCGCTGTGGGTCGGCGCCGCGCTGGCCGCCGTCAGCGTCGTCCTGATGGCCACCGCAGCCGCGACCAAGCCGAAAACGCGCGCGGACGAGGAGATTCCGAACCCGGTGGCCTGATCCGCGCCGGTGGCGCCGCATCACCGCGGCGCCACCGGTTGACCGGATCAGTAGTCGTCTTCGGGGAAGAACATCTCCTCGAGGTGGTCGGCCGTCTCGGCGACGAAGTTCAGCGGGTCGACGAACTCGTTGATGTCGAGGTTGAGCAGCGGGACGGCGTGCCGGAGCACGACGTGCTCGCCGATGACCACCGCACCGCACACCACCGAGGTCTGCCCCAGCTCGTCGAGGAGCTTGTGCAGGTCGACCTGGTCGGCTCGGCCGATCACCGAGACCACCTGGACCCAGTCCTCGGCGTCGTCGAGCCGCTCGCGGGCGACGATGACGATCTGGCTGCGGTCGTCCTCGTACTCGACGAGGATCCGGATCTCCTCCTCGCTGGACTCGATGATCCGGAACTCGGGCTCTTCCTCGAGCTCCTCGTCGTCATCCTCCTCCGGAGCCGGCTGGTACTCCGTGCGGATGAACTTGCTCAGGTCTTCCCAGGTAGCCACGTGGCCCTCCCAGCAACGGCACGGCATGTCGCGGCGAAGTGTAGGGGATCTTCGGCCGCCTCAGGGAGGTTTCCCGAGCGATGATCCGAACGAGGCCGACCGACTCCGCCGAAGGCGATGACCTGCGACTACCCAAGTCCTTTGTGGGCTCACCAGTTGTTCGTGTTTCCCCTCCGGCCGATCCCGGACCTAGCGTCGGGATCGGGAGTCGATGACGAGGAGGGACGATGGTTTCGAACGGTGTGCGGGACGCGGTCGTGCTGGTCGGCGGAGGCGCGAAGAACCTCGGCGGCCTGCTGTCGCGGACGCTCGCGGAGGACGGCGCGAAGATCGTCGTGCACTACCACAGCGAGTCCTCAGCGCCCGACGCGGAGAAGACCGTGCGAGCGGTGCAGGAAGCCGGTAGCCAGGCCGTCGCCGTGCAGGCCGACCTGACCGCGGTCGCCGACGTGCGACGGCTCTTCGACACGGCGGTGGACACCTTCGGCGGTCTCGACATCGCGGTGAACACGACGGGGATGGTGCTGCGCAAGCCGATCCTGGAGACCTCGGAGGAGGAGTTCGACCGGATGTTCGCGGTCAACGCGAAGGCCGGCTACTTCTTCATCCAGGAGGCAGGACGACGTCTCAACGACGGCGGCAAGATCATCAGCTTGGGCACCTCGCTGCTGGCCGCGTTCACCGACGGCTACTCCACCTACGCGGGCGGCAAGGCCCCGCTGGAGCACTTCACCCGGGCCGCCGCCAAGGAGTTCGCCGATCGCGGGATCTCGGTGAACGTGGTCGCGCCGGGTCCGATGGACACCCCGTTCTTCTACCCGCAGGAGACGCCGGAACGCGTCGAGTTCCACAAGTCCCAGGCGCTCGGCGGCCAGCTGACCAAGATCGAGGACATCGTTCCGATCATCCGGCACCTGGCCACCGAGGGCTGGTGGTTCACCGGGCAGACGCTGTTCCCCAACGGTGGCTACACCACTCGCTGACCGACGAGCGGGAGCCGGCGTGGGCGCGGAGGGGGCACCCACGCCGGCTCGTCGGGTCAAGGGCCTGCGCGCGTCACCGACCTGGGGATACGGTCAACACGTGCGCTGCAACCCGATTCCCGGGACCCGCTCGGCGGTCCGATCCTGATGACGCTCGACCTGCACAAGCTCGGTCACCTCATCGCGGTCGCGGAAGAGGGCGGTTTCACGCGGGCGGCGCGTCGGCTGCACCTGTCCCAGCAAGCGCTGTCCACCTCCATCCGCGCGCTGGAGCGCGAGGTCGGCGTGGAACTGCTCGACCGCGGCGGTTCGAAGCTGACGGTCCTGCCCGCCGGTGAAGCGCTGATCGCCGACGCGAGGCTGCTGCACGGCGCCGCCCGGTCGGCGCTGCTGCGCGCCCGGCGGATCGGCCGCGGCGAGACCGACGTGCTGCGGATCGGCCACACGCCCGCGGTCACCGGGGACGAGGTCACCGCGCTGCTGCACCGGGTGCACGAGGTCCAGCCCGAGCTGTCCACGCAGGTCAACCAGCGCTATCCGGGCGAACTCACCGAGGGGCTGGTCGCCGGGGAGCTCGACCTCGGGCTGTGCCGAGGCATGACGCCCGACCGCGGGCTGGTCGCCACGACGCTGGCGCACCACCGGCTCCGGGTCGCGGTGGCCGCCGGTCACCGGCTCGCGAGGCGCGATTCGGTCGAGCTCGGGGAGCTCGCCGACGAGACGATCGTGGTGTGGGGGCTGCCAGGTCGCTCCGGCTACACCGACCTGCTGATCGAGTGCTGCCGCCAGGCCGGTTTCGAACCGGACATCCGGCGCAATCCCATCCAGGGCACACCTCCGGTCACCGCGGTGCAGGGCACCGACGATCTCGCGCTGGTCACCGCGGCGGCGGGACCGGCCGCCGGCGGCACCGTCCGAGTGCTCGAACTGCTCCCGCCCACGTTCGTGCCGCTGCACGCGCTGTGGCCGCAGCACACGAATTCGCCTGCGCGCGAAGACTTCCTGGCCGCCGTCACCGAGGCGTGACGCCCGCGCCGGTTCCACTGTGGATATTTTGAAAGTTTCGGCGCCACAAGGCTTCACGTCCGATCGGACCATCAAACCGCACTGCGTACGGATGATTGACCGGACGTTCGCGACTCCCGTACCGTCCCGAACGATGTCCGACTGGTCGAACATCGTTCGCGACAACGACGGAGATGGGAATCATGGCACTGGCAGCGGACGACCTCAGGTTGTCGATGAACTGGATGGACACGCTCATCCTGGTCATCTACTTCGCCGTGGTCCTCGGCATCGCACTGGCCGCGCGCCGCAGCGTCAGCAACAGCCTTGACTTCTTCCTGGCAGGCCGTGCACTGCCGGCGTGGGTCACGGGCCTGGCGTTCGTCTCGGCCAACCTCGGAGCCACCGAGATCCTGGGCATGGCCGCCAACGGCGCGCAGTACGGCGCCTACACGGTGCACTGGTACTGGATCGGCGCGATCCCGGCCATGGTGTTCCTCGGCCTGGTGATGATGCCCTTCTACTACAACTCGAAGGTGCGCAGCGTTCCCGAGTTCCTGCTGCTGCGGTTCAGCCGCTCGTCGCACCTGCTCAGCGCGGTCATCTTCGCGGTCGCCTCGGTGCTGATCGCCGGGGTGAACCTCTACGCGCTGGCGATCGTGCTCAAGGCGCTGCTGGGCTGGCCGCTGCCGATCTCGATCCTGCTGGCCGGGATCTTCGTGCTCGCCTACATCGTCATCGGCGGCCTGTCCTCGGCGATCTACAACGAGGTGCTGCAGTTCTTCGTGATCGTCGCCGCGCTGATCCCGCTGACCGTGCTCGGCCTGGTCCGGGTAGGCGGCATCGACGGGCTGATCGAGAAGGCCACCGCGCAGCAGGGCGACATGTTCCTGTCCACCTGGGCCGGAACCGGTTTCGGCGAGACCAACCCGCTGGGCACCAACTGGCTGACCATCACCCTCGGCCTCGGTTTCGCGATCTCCTTCGGCTACTGGACGACGAACTTCGCCGAGGTGCAGCGATCCCTGTCGGCCAAGAACCTCTCGGCTGCGCGCCGCACCCCGCTGATCGCGGCGTTCCCGAAGATCTTCATCCCGCTGATCGTGGTTCTGCCGGGCATCATCGCGCTGATCATCGAGCCGACGATCGGCAAGACCGGTGGTTACGACTACAACGACGCGATCCCGATCCTGATGCGCGACCTGCTGCCCAACGGCGTGCTCGGCCTCGCGGTCACGGGCCTGATGGCCTCGTTCATGGCGGGCATGGCGGCCAACGTGTCGAGCTTCAACACGGTGTTCACCACCGACATCTGGCGGGCCTACATCAAGCCGCACATGCCCGACGCGCACTACCTGAAGGTGGGCCGGGCGATCACCGCGATCGGCGTGGTCATCGGCATGGGCACGGCGTTCCTGGCGGCGTCGTTCAGCAACATCATGAACTACATGCAGACGTTGTTCGCCTTCTTCAACGTCCCGCTGTTCGCGACGTTCATCCTCGCCCTGTTCTGGAAGCGGATGACCGCCAAGGCCGGTTTCTGGGGCCTGCTGCTGGGCACCGCGGCACCGATCGCGTTCTACTTCGCCTACCAGGCCGGCATCGTGGAGATGGGCTCCGACCAGGACGCGAACATGACGGCATCGATGATCGCCTTCGCGGTCGACCTGCTGGTCAGCGTCCCGATCGCGCTGGCGACCAAGCCGAAGCCCGCCGCCGAGCTCGAAGGGCTGGTCTACAGCCGAGCCTCCGCCCGGGACAAGGGAGTGGTGGCCGCCGGTGACGACGCGTGGTACCGCAAGCCGGCCGTTCTCGGCTGGAGCGCGCTGATCCTGTCCGCCCTCTGCTACATCCCGTTCACCCTCTAGGAGCCCGCGATGGCCGAAAACCCGCGCGAAGAAACCGAGATCGCCCACCACGCAGCCGAGATCGACGACCTGGAGCGCAAGTCCGGCACTGCCTCGCAGCTGTTCGACGTGCGAACGGTGATCGGCGGCCTGTTCCTCCTCTACGGCGTGCTCATCAGCGCCGCCGGGATCTCCCCCGACGCCGCCGAGCTCGACAAGGCCCAGGGCATCAACATCAACCTGTGGACGGGGTTGTCGATGCTGGTCGTCGGCGCCCTGTTCATCCTCTGGCTGCGGTTGCGACCGCTGCAGCCACCGCCCAAGGAGTGACCGACCGCGAGCTGGAGGCCGTCACCGTCTTCACCCGAAACCGTTGACTCCCATCGTGGGTTAATGTTCATAATGTGAGCCGCTGCTCGCCAGTGCAGTGCAGTGCAACGGCGCACAACGGAACGGACCCACATGTCAGACACGGCAATCCTGATCAACACAGGCGTGGCGGTGGCGGCCATCGTGCTGCTGATCGTCAAGTTCAAGCTCAACCCGGTGATCGCGCTGGTCCTGGGCGCGTGCTACCTGGGGCTGTCCACCGGGCTCGGCGTAGAGAAGACGGTCGACGCGATCACCACCGGGTTCGGCGACATCATGGCCGAGATCGGCCTGCTGGTCGCCTTCGGCGTGCTGATCGGCGCCGTGCTGCGCGATCTGCGGGCCATCGACCGCCTGGTGGAACTGCTGCTGCGCAGCTTCGGTCCCAACCGGCTGCCGCACGCGATGGGACTGACCATCGCGACCTTCCTGCAGTCCATCTTCCTGGACGTGCTGCTGATCATCTCAGCGCCGCTGGCCAGGGCGATCGCCCCGAAGCTCGGCCGCTACGGCACCGCGAGGATGGCCACCGCGCTGGCCATCTCGCTGGAGTGCGGCATCGTGTTCACCGTTCCCGGGGTCGGCGCGCTGGCCCTCGCCGGACTGCTGCACGTACCGCTGGGCACCTACCTGCTCTACGGGCTGGTCGTGATCATCCCGACGGTCGCGATCTCGATCTCGCTGATGACCTTCGTGCTCACCCGCGGCTGGTGGAAGCCCGAGCTCGACGAGCTGCCCGCCACCGCCCCGGACGAGCCGGTCCGCGGCGAAGGACCCGGCGCGATGGTCGCGCCGGAAACCGGCAGGCAGGCGCCGCTGCTGCTGGCGTTCGGCCCGCTGCTGGCCGCCCTGCTGCTCATCGCCGCCGGTGCCCTCGCCGACGCGGTGGACCTGCACAACCCCGTGCTGTCGCTGCTGTCGGATCCGGTCGTCGCCCTGCTGCTCGGGCTGGTCGGCACCTGCCTGGTCGGCCACCGCCACCTGGGCCAGTCCGCGCTGGACGCCTCGCTGAGCCGCGGATTGCGGGACAGCGGCCAGATCCTGCTGCTCAACGGCGTCGGCGGCTGCCTCGCCGGAGTCATCGACCAGGCCGGTCTCGGCGACATCCTGGGCAAGTTCTTCTCCGCCAACACCTTCGCCCCGCTGCTCGTGGTCTGGCTGATGGCCGCCGTCCTGCACGTGGCGGTCGGCTCGGTGACCATCTCGGCGATCACCGCCGCCGGTCTGCTCGCTCCGCTGGCTCCCGTCCTGGGCGTCAACCCGGTGCTCATCGCGCTCGCCGCGGGAGCCGGTTCGCTGTTCATGGTCCACCTGACCAGCAACACCTTCTGGTTGTTGCAGTCGCTGCTCGGCCAGACCACCCGGGGTGCCCTCAAGACGTGCTCGGTCGGCGTGTCCGTCGCCTCGGTGGTGGCCATGGGCCCGGTCCTGGCGCTCAGCCTCGTTCTGTAGGAACACCTTTCGCGAAGAGAGAAGCAATTGGGCAACGACAGCACCCGGTACCCGCTGGAGGGCGTGCGCGTCCTCGAACTGGGCAACTACATCGCCGCGCCGACGGCCGGCCGGATGTTGGCCGACTTCGGAGCCGAAGTGATCAAGGTCGAGCGGCCGGGCAACGGCGACGAGCTGCGCGGCTGGCGGCTGCACGGCGGCTCCACGTCGATGTTCTTCCACACCATCAACCGGAACAAGAAGTCCGTGGTCCTGGACCTGCGCAGCGACGAGGGCAGATCGACGGTGCTGGACCTGGTCCGGCACTGCGACGTGGTCCTGGAGAACTTCCGCCCCGGCACGCTGGAGAAGTGGGGCCTGGGGCCGGAGGCGCTGGAAGCCGCCAACCCCGACGTGGTGCTGGCCCGCATCTCCGGATTCGGCCAGACCGGGCCGCTCTCGCAGCGGCCCGGCTTCGCCGCGGTCGCCGAGGCCATGGGCGGAATGCGGGAGCTCGTCGGCGAAGCCGACCGGCCGCCCTCGCGGGTCGGGGTGTCCATCGGGGACTCGATCGCCGGGCTCCACGCGGCGTTCGGGATCGTCGTCTCGCTGCTGGAGCGCAGGTCGGGGCGCGGAACCGGAACTCCGCTGTCGGACCGGGTGGTCGACATCGCCCTGCACGAGTCGGTCTTCTCCATGATGGAGTCGCTGGTCCCCGACCACCTCGCTCACGGCGTGCGGCGGCAGCGCGTCGGCGGCCGGATGGAGGGCATCGCGCCCACCAACGCCTACCCGTGCGGTGACGGCAGCAGCGTGGTCATCGCGGGCAACGGCGATTCCATCTTCCGCCGCTACATGCAGGCGATCGGACGTCCCGACCTGGCAGAAGACCCGGACCTGGCGAGCAACGCCGGACGCTGGGAGCGCCGCGACGAACTGGACCGGGCCATCGGCGAGTGGACCTCGGCCCGCTCCCGCGACGACGTGCTGGCGGTCCTGGACGACGCGGGCGTGCCTGCGGGCCCGATCTACACCGCCGCCGACATCTGCGAGGACGAGCAGTACCGGGCGCGCGACATGATCCAGGACATGCGCGTGGACACCGGTGGCGACGAGCCGGTCGACGTCGGGTTCCCCGGTGTCGTGCCGGTCATCGGCGGCACCTCGCTGCCGCTGCGCACGCCGGGCCCCGAGCTCGGTGAGCACACCGCGGAGGTGCTCGGTTCGCTGCTGGGAAGGACACCCGAGAACACCGGCGAGGAGCGGAAATGACGCACGGATTCCAGCCGCAGGCCACCCTGCGGGACGTGACGCTGCGCGACGGCCTGCAGCTGACCGGCAAGCAGCTGTCCACCGAGCGCAAGGTCTCGATCGTCCGGGAGCTGCTGGCGCTGGGCGTGCCGAGCGTCGAGATCGGTTCGCTGGCCCGCCCCGACCTGGTCCCCTCGATGGCCAACACGCTGGAGGTCGTCGAGGCGCTCACCGCCGAGGAGCGGGCGCGCTGCTGGGTGTGGGTGGCGACGCCGCGCCACGTGGAGCGCGCCGCCGCCGCCGGGGCCGTCAACTTCCAGTACTGCCTGTCGGCCTCGGACGCGCACAACCGCGCCAACATCGGGCGGTCCACCGAGGACAGCCTGGCCGCGATGCCGCGCGCCGTGGAGCTGAGCCGGGAGGCGGGCGGCCGGATCCAGCTGTGCATCGCCACCGCGCTCACCTGCCCCTTCGACGGCTACGTGCCCGAGCAGCGGGTGCTGGACATCGCCGCCGATCCGCGCGCCGACGGCGCCGCCGACGTCGTCCTGGCGGACACCCTGGGCCAGGCCGTTCCCGCGCAGGTCAGCAGCCTGATCACGCAGGTCGCCGAGCGCACCCCGCAGCGCCGGATCGTCTACCACGGGCACGACACGTGGGGGCTCGGCGTGGCCAACACGCTGGCCGCCGTGCAAGCCGGAGCGGCGGAGGTCGACGGGGCGTTGGGCGGTCTCGGAGGCTGCCCGTTCGCACCCGGTGCCAGCGGCAACGCCGCCACCGAAGACCTGCTGTTCGCGCTGCGCCCGGACTGGCTGAGCACCGAGGTCTTCGCCCGGCTGGTCGCGCTGTCCGGCGGAGTGCTGGAGGAGCTCGGCGAGCCCAACCGCTCCCGCGCCGCGCAGGGGTCCCGGTCCAGCGCCACCGCGTTCCCGTGGGCGGTGGGGAGGGAGGAGACCTGCCGGTGAGCGGTCAGCGCGGGAGCCGGCCGCCCAGCGCGCGCGTGATGCGCTCGGCGTGCTCGATCAGCACGTCGATCCACGCCTCGCACTGCTCGTAGGGCATCCGCAGCGTCGGCCCGTGCACCATCACCGCGCCCAGGAGCTCCGCGTTCGCGTCGAAAACCGGTGCGGCCAGGCCGGAAGCGCCGTCGACCCGCTCGCCGACGGTGATGGCGTAGCCGTCGGCCGCGGTCTTCTTGATCAGCCTGGCGAGCTCGTCCCGGTCGGTCACGGTGCTCTCGGTCAGCTGCGGGAGCTCCTCCGCCAGCGCGCGCTCGGCCGATCCGGGTCCCCACGCGAGCAGGACCCGGCCGGCCGAGCCGACGGTGATCGGCGCGATGCTGCCGACCGAGATCTCCCGGCGCAGGGCGTGGCGGGTCTCGGCGACCGCCACGCACACCCGGTGCGTCCCCTCGGCGCGGAAGAAGCACGCGCTCTCGCCGGTGATGTCGCGCAGCTCCTTGAGCACCGGGTTGACCACGCCCAGCACGTCCAGGTCCTTGCCGGCCGCCGCTCCCCAGTAAGCCATCCGGACGCCGATGCGCAACCGGTCCTCCGCGCGGTCCAGGAATCCGTGCGCGACGAGGTTGGTCACCAGGCGCTGCACCGTGGACTGCGGCAACCCGGTGATCTGCTGGATCTCCCGCAGGGTCAGCTCGGGGCGGCTCAACGTGAAGGCGTTGAGTATCTCGGCGATCTTGCCCAAGACCAGCAGCGGCCGCTGGGTCGCACCGCCCGAATCGCGTTCCTCCGGCATGTCCCGAACATACGGCAGACGGGGCCGCTCGTTCCGGGAAGACCGGAACCGCGGTTGGTGCTTTCGGTTGATCTCGGTTTCCCGGCGGTCGATCACCGGGTACCGCAGCGGGTGAGGGAAGGAGACGTCCGATGACATCGTTGGTGACGTTCCTGATCGCCGGGATCCTCCTGGTCGCCGTCGACGGGCACCTGCTGCGGCGCAGCGGGACCGCCTACCTCCGCGAGCTCGGGGACAACGCGGGGCCGCTGAACCAGCTGGTGACCGTCGTGTTCCACCTGGCGACGCTCGGTCTGGTGGCGCTCATCGCGATCCTGCCGATGGATCTGGGCGGCGAGCCCAAGACCGTGGTCGGCCGGATCGGCGTGCTGCTGCTGGTGCTGGCCGTGTCCCACGCGCTGACGATCTGGAGCTTTGGCCGCATCCGAGCGCGCCACGAGTCCGAGGTCCTCACGGCCGAAGTCGCGCGGCGGAGCTAAGAACTTCTGGGAGTTGCTTGCTTTGCTTGTCGGTGCGGGTAGCGGAACCTGAGCGCCTCCGTGGTCTCCGTGCGCCACTCCTGATGTATGTCCAATGCACGGCGTCGCGGCGTACTCGCCACGAAGCCGCTCAGAACCCGCGGCGGTGCGAGTTGAGTCCCACACCTGGAACAACGGCTCCGCCGCTCATGAACAACCTGAACAGCGTCAGGCCGGGTCGCCGCGTTCGCCGAACCAGTGGGCGAGGCGGCCTCGGCGGCTGACCGCGCGGAGCCGGTTCTCGGTGGCCTGGCGCTGGGCGACCGTGGTGACGATGAACAGCTCGTCGCCGGTTTCGATGCCGGTCTCCGGGCTGGGGACGAAGGTGCGCCGGTCCCGGATGATCAGGGTGACGACGCCGGGCTCCGGCAACCGGAGTTCGCGGACCGTGACCGCGTGCATGGCCGAGTCCGGTGGCACCGACATCGACAGCAGTTCCGCGTCGAGGACGTCCAGCGGGGCCGCCTCGACCTGGACCTCCCGCGTCGCCTCGCGCGGCAGGATGCGCAGCCACCGGGCCAACGGCCGCAGGCTCGGGCCCTGCACGACGGTGAACACCATGACCAGCACGAACACGATGTCCAGCAGCCGCTGGCTGTTCGGGACGCCCTGCACGACCGGGAAGGTGGCGAGCACGATCGGCACCGCGCCGCGCAGCCCCGCCCAGGACAGGAACGCCTGCTCCCGCAACGGCACCCGGAACCAGACCAGCGACAGCACCACCGCCAGCGGTCGCGCGAGCAGCAGCAGCACCAGTCCGATGACCAGCCCCGGGATGATCTCGACGGTCAGGCGGGTCGGCGTGACCAGCAGGCCGAGCAGCACGAACAGCCCGATCTGGGCCAGCCAGGCGAGCCCTTCGGCGAACGACCGGGTCGCCGAGCGGTGCGGGAGCCCGCTGTTGGCCAGCACCACCCCGCACAGGTAGGCGGCGATGAAACCGCTGGCGTGCACGGCGCCGGAGGCGGCGAAGGCGACGAACCCGAGCCCGAACGACGCCAGCGGGTACAGCCCGGACGCGGGCAGGGCGATGCGCGGCAGCACCACGGCGCCCAAGAACCCGATGCCGAGCCCGAGCAGCACCCCGAGGCCCAGCTGGTACCCCAGGCTCGCCACGACGTGTCCCGGTGAGAACACCAGCGGGGTCACGCTGAACAGCAGCACCAGGATCACCGTGGGCGCGTCGTTGAAACCCGACTCGGCCTCCAGCAGTCCCGCCACGCGCCGGGGCAGCGGCAACACCCGCAGCACCGAGAACACCGCCGCCGCGTCCGTCGAGGACACGATCGCGCCGAGCAGCAGCGCCAGCTGCCAGTCGAAGCCCAGCAGGAAGTGCGCCCCCGCGGCCGTCACGAGGAGGCTGACACCGATGCCGACGGTGGCGAGGATCCCGGCGGGCGCCACGAGTTTTCGCACGTCCGACCACTTCGTGGTCAGAC
Organism: Saccharopolyspora sp. NPDC049357; assembly: GCF_040677225.1. NCBI lineage: Bacteria > Bacillati > Actinomycetota > Actinomycetes > Pseudonocardiales > Pseudonocardiaceae > Saccharopolyspora > Saccharopolyspora sp. NPDC049357. The sequence continues at coordinate 122,509 of NZ_JBFAQJ010000014.1, forward strand.
CGCCTTCGACGAGGATCACGGCCAGCGCCGTCGTGCCCAGGTTGCGGGCCAGTTCGGCGTCGTCGAAGTCGATGCCGAGCCCGTCCTCGCCCAGCAGCACGCCCAGCGCGAGGAACAGCAGCAGACTGGGCAGTCCCACCCCGCGCGCGACGCGGGTGCCCACGACACCCGCCAGCAGCACCAAGGCACCAGCGAGCAGCACCCAGTTCAGCTGCTCCAGCGACATGTGACCCCCGCTACACAATCGGCCAGTGATACTAGCCAATCGCTTCACCGGCCACCGGAAACGGGCTCTTCAACCATCCACCGCGCGCAAAAGCAAGCAAGCCGTGATCGACCTCTCTGGCGCGGTGACACCAGGGCACGTTATTTTACTCGTCAGTAGGTAATGCCCGGCCGACGCCGGCCGATTGGAGACGCACCGTGTCAAACGCCCATCGGGGACAGGCTGGCGGCGCTCGGAAGCGCGACGCCATGGGCCTCGGCCTCGCCGCCCTGACCAAGATCGCCAGCGCGCCGATCATCGACAAGTTCGGCCTGCGCAAGCAGTTCGAGACCCTGGTGCAGACGGGCACCCGAACCGGCTTCAGGGCCGCCGGCGCCGCGACCAGGTCCTTCAAGAAGGTCCAGGGCCACAACGAGCCCGTGCGCCTGACCCCCGCCCCGGCCAAGGACCTCTTCGACCTCGAACCCGACGAAGAGCAGTCGCTTATCGCCGAGACGGTCCGGGAGTTCGCCGCCGAGCAGCTGCGGCCCGCCGCCGTGGACGCCGACGCCAAGCTCACCCCGCCGGCCGACCTGCTGGAGCGCTCCGCCGAGCTGGGACTCAGCGCGGTCGGCATCCCGGAATCCCTCGGCGGCATCGGCACCGAACGTTCCGCGGTCACCAACGCGCTGGTCGCCGAGGCCCTCGCGCACGGCGACATGGGCCTGGCCGTCGCGGTGCTCGCGCCCTCGGCCGTCTCGACCGCGCTCACGCTGTGGGGCGACGAGGACCAGCAGGCCACCTACCTGCCCGCCTTCGCCGGTGAGAACGTGCCCGCCGCCGCGCTCGCGCTGCAGGAGCACGTCGCGCTCGGCGACCCGCTCAAGCCGAGCACCACCGCCAAGCGCACCCCGAAGGGCTACCAGCTCAGCGGTGTGAAGTCGCTGGTCCCGCGCGCCGCGCAGGCCGAGCTGTTCATCGTCTCGGCGAACCTCGACGGAAGCCCCGCGCTGTTCCTGGTGGAGTCCTCCACCTCCGGTCTGTCCGTCGAAGCCGAACCTGCCATGGGCCTGCGCTCGGCGGCGACCGGCAAGCTGCACCTGGACCAGGTCGACGTCCCGGTGACCGCGCTGCTCGGCGAGGGCAAGCTCGACGTGTTCACCGACCTCGTCCGGCTCTCCCGGCTGGCCTGGGCCGCGCTCGCGGCGGGCACCGGCAAGGCCGTGCTCGACTACGTCATCCCCTACGTCAACGAGCGCACCGCGTTCGGCGAGCCGATCAGCCACCGCCAGGCCGTGGCCTTCAGCGTCGCCGACATCGGCATCGAGCTGGAGAGCATCCGGCTGACCACGCTGCGCGCCGCCGCGCGCGCCGAGCAGGGCAAGCCGTTCGCCCGCGAAGCCGCCCTGGCCCGGAAGCTGGCCACCGACAAGGGAATGCTCATCGGCAACGCGGGCGTGCAGCTGCTCGGCGGCCACGGCTACACCAAGGAACACCCCGTGGAGCGCTGGTACCGCGACCTGCGGGCTATCGGCGTGATGGAAGGCGCGGTCCTCGTCTGAGGACCTTCGAGACGCGAAGGACTCTATTCTCATGATCAATCTTGAGGTCCCGAAGAAGGCGACCGCGCTGGTCAACCAGGCGTACCAGGCCGCTTCCGAGGTGTTCCGCCCGATCTCGCGCAAGTACGACCGCGCCGAGCACGAATACCCCAAGGAGCTCGACACCCTCGCCGCGCTGCTGGACGGCCTGAACTCCTCCGGCGAAGGCGGCGCGGGCGCGGCCGGCGTGCGCAAGGGCGGCGACGACGGCGCCAAGGGCAACCGCAACGGCGCCAACCTGAACCTGGTGCTGGGCACCATCGAGATGTGCTGGGGCGACGTGGCGATGCTGCTGGCCATGCCGCGCCAGGGCCTGGGCAACGCGGCGATCGCCTCGGTCGCCAACGAGGAGCAGGCCAAGCGCTTCGCGCAGGTGTGGGCGGCGATGGCCATCACCGAGCCGCACACCGGCTCGGACTCGGCCAACATCACCACCACCGCCGAGCTCGACGGCGACGAGTACGTCCTCAACGGCGAGAAGATCTTCGTCACCGCCGGTGGACGCGCCGACACCGTGGTCGTGTGGGCGACGCTGGACAAGTCCCTCGGACGCGCGGCGATCAAGTCGTTCGTGGTGGAGAAGACCCGTCCGGGCATCAAGGTGGAGCGCCTGGAGCACAAGCTCGGCATCAAGGCCTCCGACACCGCCGTCATCCGGTTGGACAACTGCCGGGTGCCGAAGGAGAACCTGCTCGGTTCCCCGGAGATCGACACCAAATCCGGGTTCGCCGGGGTCATGCAGACCTTCGACAACACCCGCCCTCTGGTCGCCGCGATGGCCATCGGCGTGGCGCGGGCCGCGCTGGAGGAGACCGCGAAGGTCCTCGCCGAGGCGGGCGTGACGGTCGACTACGACCGCCCGGCCAACTCCCAGCACGCCGCCGCCGCTGCGTACCTGCAGCTGGAGGCCGACTACGAGGCCGCGTACCTGCTGACGCTGCAGGCCGCGTGGATGGCCGACAACCGCAAGCCGAACTCGCTGCAGGCGTCGATGGCCAAGGCCAAGGCCGGCCGCTCGGTCGTCGACATCACCCTGCGCTGCGTCGAGCTCTGCGGCACCGTCGGCTACACCGAGGAGTCGCTGCTGGAGAAGTGGGCCCGCGACTCGAAGATCCTCGACATCTTCGAGGGCACCCAGCAGATCCAGCAGCTCATCGTCGCCCGCCGCCTCCTCGGCAAATCAAGCGCCGAACTCAAGTAACCCACCCCCACACCCCACCAACCCCGGGGACCGGACAGGACGGATTACCGCAGTTTTCGGCGACCTGATTACTGCGGTATTCGGGTCACCCCGGTCGGTCTGGACGGGTCGTCCCTGGTGGGACCGGGGTTGGTGGGGTGATGTGGCGGCTGGGAGTTGGTCGGGTCAGCTCTCGGTGCGTTCTTCGAGGGTGTTGCCGACGAGGGTGTAGAGGGTTTCGGCCAGGTGGGTCAGGCCTGGTTCTTCCGTCGGGTAGTGGCCGCAGTTCTCCAGCATGACCACCGTGGTCGGGCCTGCTACCCGGTTGAGGAAGCGGAGGCTGAGGTCCGCCGGGGTCCAGTCGTCGTTCGCCGGGTGGGCGAGGACGAGTGGCACTGAGCCGAAGTTCTCCGGCGGGGTGTGGCCGTAGCGGACGAAGCTGGTGAGCAGGCCGATCGGGGTCCTGGCGCCGCCGCCTCGCGGGTCGGCCGCGCACAGCGCGGCGAGCTGCGGATCGCGGCTGATCTTGCGCTCGTCGGCGAGCCACCGCATCGGCACCCGGACGTCACCGGCGAGCCGTTCCAACACGGCGAGACCGGCCGGCGGGATCGCACCGAGCGGACCGCGGGCGGCCCGACGACGGGCCTCGGCGTCGGCCGGGTCGAGCAGGCAGGTCGCGACCACCGCCGACACCTGCCCGGTGCGGGCGGCGACCTCGTAGGCCAGCATCCCGCCCATGCTCGCGCCGAACAGCACCAGCGGCCGGTCGTCGCGCCGCCGCTCGGCGAGGACGAGCTCGCACAGCAGTTCCACCCAGTCGCCGTAGCGGATCCGGTGCGGACGCGGCACGACGGTGTTGCCGTACGGCGGCAGGTCGACGAGCAGCAGGTCGGCCATGCCCGCGATCGGCGAGCACACCGGCCACAGCGCCCCCGAATGACCGGCGGCGCCGTGGATCACCATCACCCGCGCGGACGCTTCCGGAGCCGCGACCCGCGCGATGTGCACGCGACCGTCCCGCCAGTGCCACCAGGTCGACGTCGGCTCCACTTCGGAGGCACGCCGCCGGTAGGAATCCGGCAGGAAGCGGGCGTAGCTCTCGCTGTCCACCTCACCAGAGTGAGCGCGAAGCCCCCCGACTACAACTCACCCCCGTTCGCGTCGGCTTCCGCAGCTGCGCCGCGAACGTCCGGAATGATCAGCAGATGCCGGTGAACGGCCCCTCTTCGCGATCAACTGCGGCGCGAACGGGTCGTCGGGAAGTGCGAGGAGCCTCAGTCCAGATCGGACATGTCGCCCGGTCCGCTGGATCGGCCGTTCCTGCTGGTCAGGATCGGCACATCGTCGGGGTGCGGTCGCGACCTCGCTGATGTTCCGGCCGCCGGGAACCGATGCGGGCCTGATCCGAGACCGGCCGACCGGCGCGGGTGCTCCGGTCCCGGCGTGAACGTGAGACACAATCACGACCATGACCAGCGCAACCGCGGCGTCTCGCCGGACCTCCACGCTGGACATCGCCATGCTCGTGCTCGCGGTGTTCTCGCTCGGGCTGCTCTGCTACGCCACGTTCTTCGACACGACGCACGAGACCGCGCACGCGGTGTTCGTCATCGACACGGCGATCTGCGGTGTCTTCTTCGCCGAGTTCCTGTGGCGATGGCGCGAGAACTCGTGGAACCGGCGGTTTCCGCTGCAGAGCTGGTACGAGATCCTCGGCATGATCCCGGTCGCGCACCCCGCGCTGCGCGGTTTCCGGCTGCTGCGGGTCGTCGTGCTGCTGATGCGCCTGGCCCGCACCGCCGATCGCGCGTTCGGCGAACGCATCACGCAACGGTTCATCGAGCGGTTCTCCCGGCCGATCGTGCTGGCCATCAAGAAGCCGATCACCGTCGCGGTCCTCGACGAGGTCGTGAAGGTCGTCGAAACCGGCCACTACCCCGAGAACATCGCGCGTTCACTGGGCGAGCACCGCGAAGTGCTGCGCGAGATCGTCACCGAGAAGCTCAAGAACGACCAGCAGGTGGGCCGGATCAAGCACCTCCCGTTCCACGACGAGATCGTCAAGTCCATCGTGGACACCACGATCCGGGTCATCCTCGACGTGCTCAACGACGAGCGCACCGACCGCTTCTTCACCGAGGTCGTCCGCGAGAACCGCGACCAGATCCGCCGCTCGGTCCAGCTCGGCCACCACGAGTCCGAGCCCGAGCCGCCCGCGGAGCCCAGCGCCTACAGGGCTCAGTACCAGCAGAAATAGGTGTCGGACCGGCCCTGCCACGCGCAGTGGACGTCAGCCCCTCACCGGTGCCCGTCGGGCTGCCGGGGGCCGTACCGGGAATCGTCCCGTTCCGGGAGGTCGAGCTCGCCCGACAGCCGCGCCGACAGCGACGAGGTGCGCTCGGCGTCGGAGTCCTGCTGCTGCTTGCGCTGCGGGGTGATCGGCGGCATGAAGCCGCCGGCACCGCCGGGCGGGATCCCCGCGGTGGCCGGATTCGCGCCGCCCGCAACGGCAATCCCCGGAACCGGTCCGGCCTGCGCCGCACCTCCCGGGCTCGGGGTCACCTGCGGCGCACCCGCACCACCGGGCATCGAGGCCGCGCTGGTCAGGCCGGGCGAGCTCGAGGACCCGGCGCCGCCGGTGGGAACCGCACCCGCGGCGGCGGAACCGGACGGGGCCGTCGATCCGGCCGTGACCTGCTCCGCCTGGTCGGCGATCTTCGAGACGACACCGCCGATGGCCCCGACGACCTTCATGACCTCGTCGACGTGCCCCAGCAGGCCCTGCGCGCTGTTGAGCAGGTTGCCCATGTGCCCCGAGATCCGGACGCCGCACTCGGTCGCGATCTGCACGACCTGCGGGATCGCCGCCGCGATGCTCGCGCCGAAGGTGGCCTGCGCGGCGGCGATGGCCTGGTTCATGATGACGACGATCCGGCCGACCGCCTCGTTGACCAGGATCGTCACCTCGTGGGCGGTCTTGGCGACCGCGTCGCCCATGCCGGCCAGCGCTTCGCCGAGCCCGGTGCTGGCCTCGCCGATTCCCTGAAGGCCGCCCACCAGCTCGGCCGCGGTCTTGAGGTACTCGGTGGCGGCGGCGCCCGACCAGCCGCTGGTCTCCGGGCCGGCCGCCTGACCGTAGGAGTCGGAGATCGAAGCGACGCCGCGCCCGGTGTCCCGCAGGCTCTGCGCGCTGGAGGCGACCGCGCCCGGATCGCCCGCGAGCTGCTGCAACGGCTCCCCCAGGAACGGCACCAGGTCGGCCAGGAAACCGAATCCGGACCCGGCCAGCGCAGACAGCGGGTCGCTCGTCCCCCCAGCGGGCTCGCCGGCCGAACCGTAGTCGCCGGAGTCCCACCCGCCGCCGCGCACCGCGTCGTTGGTGGAGCGCACGTCGGCGACGAACCGCATGGTTCCCGCCGAACCCAGCGGAAGGCTCAGGTCCACGCTCATCGGGCATCCCCTCCGCGCAGCGCCGCGACACCCTCGTCATCAGCCCGCTGGTAGTCCTCGGCGCTGCCCGCCAGGCCCCGGCTCACGCTGTCCAGAGCTCCGGACGCGGACGACACCGCCTGCGCGGCCCGGGAGATGGCGTCGCCGAGCCCGAGGGTCGCGAACTCCATGAACGTGCCGAGCGCGTTGCTCGCGGGACCGCCGGTCATGGCACCGGCCGCGGCCGACAGGCCGTCGGACAGGCCCGCCACGGTTCCGGCGTGAGCGCGGATCTGCTCGTGGTCGACGTGGAAGTCGGTGCTCATCAGACGATCACCCTTGGGTTGTCGAAGAAGTCGTCGTCGTCCTGCGGCTCCGGCTCGCCGGTGTCGACGGGCATGTTGTCCCGCACGAATTCCAGGGCCGGGCCGTCGCCGAGGTAGTCGGTCATGATCTCCATGACGTGGGTGCCCACCATCCGCTGCGCCTGCTGCGTGGTCGCGAGGATGAGCTGGGCGAGCTTCTCGGCCTCCATCGCGCGGGCCGCCGGGGTCAGGCGGATGTCCACCAGCGCACCGCTGGGCCCGACCTGCACCGAGATCTCCCCGCGCGGTGAGGACGCCGTGCCGCTGACCTGCCCGAGCGCGGCACCGGCGGCCTTCGCGTCGGCCGCCGCGCGCGCCAGCGTCGCGTCGTAGTCCGCGAGCCACTGCTGTGCTGAGTTCACCGTGATTCCTCTCGAAGGTCAGCGCTGTTCGCGGGCGATCGCGACCAGGTCCACCAGCGCCGCGCGCACGACCGCTGGTCGCAGCGGGTTGATGCTCACCCAGCCGCCGTCGGTCCGGCTCACCCGGATCCGCCCGTGCGGACCGTCCAACCAGGACAGTTCCTGCCCCTGGCGCCGGTGCCCGCGGCCGGTGCGCCGGGTCGCGCCGAGCTGGCCGCGGCCGGTGAGATCCGGGAGCACGCTCACCAGCCGGTCCAGCGCCCCCGGATCGCCGCCGCAGTCCCGGACGAGTTCGCGGAAGCGCCGCCGCTTGGTGCCGTCATCGTCGATCCGGTTGAGCTCGGCGACGTCGTCCACCACGCGTTGCGGGAGGTTGATCGGCATGGACTTCGCCGGCTCCCGCTCCGGCACGAGCGCGAAGAGCTCGTCTACCAGGGCGTTCGCGGCGACGCGGCGGATCCGCACGGTGGTGGCGAGATCGTCGTCCAGCGGCTGTTCGAAGATCAGCGCCGAGGACCGGTAGACCATCGCCAGGACACCCGTCGTCCCGGACTCCCCGATCAGCACCAGGTCGACGGTGCCCCGGTGCTGCCGGAGCGCGTCGAGGAGTTCGGCCGCGGCTCCGGCCGGGCCGTCCTCGTCGGCGAGCCCGCGCGCCCGCAGCGTGTGCCCGGCCGCGGCGAACAGCACCTCCCGCTCGCCGGCGATGCGCCCGAACGACGGGATGCGCAGCGGGAACGGCCAGCTCACCCCGGCGTGCGCGGCGAGCAGGTCGAGTTCGATCTGTCCGAAGTGGATTCCGTCGCTGCGCGGACGGGTGAGCGCGGTCGTCATGTCGCCGTCCCCTCGGTGCCGCGCAGCGCGTCCGCGGCGGCGGTGTCGGTGTTCTCGTAGCCGGTGGCGGTCTCGTGCAGGGCGCTGTGGAAGTCGCCGAGCTCGGTGTGCGCTGCGGTGATCTCGTGGCTCAGCCCGGACTCGCCTGCGCTCTGCCGCAGCCGCATCGCCAGGTGCAGGGCGGGCGGCGCGGTGCCCAGCATCGGCATCCGCTCGGCCAGCTGCCGCGCGGAGGTCACCAGCCGCTCGGTCTGCTCCCCGACCCTGGACAGCTCTCCGACCTGCGCGGCGAGGTTCTCGGTGGTGACTCGGTATCCGCTCAACGGTCCGCTCCCGTCTCAGCCGATGACCGGCGCGCTGGCCGGCCGGTCGTCGTCGAAAAGTCCCTGGTCGATGGTGGGCAGCTTGTTCTCGTGCACCTGCTGCTCGTCGTCGTCACCCCCGGCGGCTCCCCGCGCGGGCGCCATCCCGTTCGCACCGGCACCGGAGGCGCCGCCGAACATGCCCCTCGCACCGAGCAGTCCGAGTCCCGCGCCGGCACGGCCCGCTCCGCCCAGCGGATCGGCGCCGCCGACCAACTTCGCCCACGGCACCCCGCCACCGGTGGCCGCTCCACCCGCACCGGAGAACCCCGCCGCCGAGGTGGACGCGGGCGCCGACCCCCAGCCGGCGCCCTGCGCTTCGGCCGGAGCGATCGCGGCACTGCTGCGGCGCAACGCCGCCTCGTACTGCGACATGACGTGCACCGCCTCCGCCTTCTTCTCGGCGGCGTTGGCGGAGGCGAGGAACATGCTGGTCCCGCCGGCCGCGGCGGCACCGACGGCCGCGCCGATCATGGCGCCGGGCACCGCGCCGACACCTCCCGCAGCGGCACCGATGACACCGCCGACCACGGCACCCGCGCCCGCCCCGGCGACGCCGGTGCCCATCACGGTTCCGGTCGCGTCCCCGGGCGGTGGCGGCATCGAGTTCCGGGCGGAAGCGAGGGCGTCGCCCGCGTTCTGGGCGGCGTGGGACACGGTGCTCGCCCGCTCCCCCACGCCTGAGGTCCGGTCACCGATCTGCCCGAGCCTGCTGGTGGCCGCGTCGGCGGACTCGCTGGTCCAGTGCGTTCCCATCTCCGCGCGGTGCCGTTGCATCGCCTCGGCGTGACCGGCGAGTTCGGTGCTGTGCCTGCCCCATTCGTCGGCGACACCGGTGACGTCGGCGACGTCGGCGTTGTCCCACACCATCGCGTACAGCTGCTCGTGGGTGTAGGCGTTCCAGTTGGTGCCCTCGGGCGGGATCGGCGAGCCGAAGTAGCCCTCCCACACGTTGGTGAGGGTGCGCACGACGGGTTTTCCCACCTCGCCGACCGGCCCGGCCTGGTCGAGCACGGACGTGGTCGCCCTCGCCAGGTCCTGCACCCCCGCGGACGCCGCTGCGACGACGTTCACCTCTCCGGATTCGGTCATGTCCGGTTCTGCCTTCCTCTGATCGGCCGGTACCGACGGCCGAAGTCGCGTCGCTGGAAGGCGAAACGCGCCCGCTGCCCCCCATGCCAGCGGCGCTCCTCCAGCGCGGTACCGAAAGATCACCAGAAGGAGACGTCCGAAACATCGGTGATGTTGCTGATGTTCGCGACGGGTCAGGACCTCTGTTCAGAAATGCGGCACAGCCGCTGCTCCCACGAAACGTGCCCCTAAGAGCGGTCCCGGTACTTGACCGCTAGTTCGAGGCGCGACGAGCAGTCGAGCTTGCGCAGGATGCGCGACACGTGGGAGTCCACGGTGCGCACGGACAGGATCAGCCGCTCGGCGACGTCGCGGTTCGTCAGCCCTTGGGCGACGAGTTCGACCACCCGCATCTCGGCGCCGGTGAGGCTGTCCCAGCCGTGCTTGGGACGTCCGCGCGGGCCGGACGCGCCCAGCTGCACGCCGTAGGAGCGCAGGTCGGCGGCGGTCCGGTCGATCTCCCGGTGGGCCGCCATCGCGGCGAACCTGTCGATCGCGCTCTGGTAGGCGGCTTTGGCGGCGTCGGACCTGCCGGAGGCCGCCAGCGCCACCGCGGCGTCCTGGGCGGCCTGCGCGGCGGCCAGCGGGGTGCTGTTGTCGGCGAAGTCCTGCGCGGCGGCGAGCAGCCGGTCCACGTCGCGGTCGACCAGCCCCGTGCAGTAGCCGATCCTGCTGTCGTCCTCGTCGCTCCACTCCCGCATCCGCTCGATGAGGCGGCGGGCGAGGTCGCGTTCACCCCCGGCCACGGCGATGCGCACCAGCGGAACGCATACCGGGGCGACCGAGCGGTCGTGCCGCATCCCGACGTCGTGGTCGACGACGTCGCGCACGACGTCGACCGCCCGCTTCAGGTCGCCGTCGACGCCGGCCAGCACGGCGCGGGTGACCATCATCAAGGACTCGTAGAACATCGCCACGCCGTACAGGTCGGCTTCGTCGGCGAGTCCGGCGTGCACGCGCGCGGTCGGCAGGTCCCCGCGGTTCAGCAGGATCGTGGCCGCTACCGCGTGCAGCGGGCCCGCCATGCCGTGCTGGTGCGGAAGCGCCAGCCCTTCCTCCACCTCGGCCAGCGCCCGGTCCCACTCGCCGAAGTTGAGCGCCGTCACGGCGGCGATGGTGTGCGTCCACGGCAGGAAGCCCAGGCCGAGTTCGCGGGCGACCGGCCGCGCCTGCTCGATGGTCTCGGTGACGGCGGGGTCGTGTTCGAGGTTCTGCAGCACCGCGCGCAGCAACCGGGACATCAGCCACTGCGCGCGGTCGTAGGCCGCGATCTCCAGCAGCACCGACGCGCGGTCCAGCTGGTCACCGGCAGCGGCGTAGTCGCGGAGCAGGCACTGCCCGATGGCCCGGATGTTGCACAGGTAGATCTCGACGAGCGGGTCGTCGCCCGCTGCCCGGCTCGCTCGGGCCACCGCGCGCTGGGTGGCCTCCAGGTCTCCGGCGAGCAGGTGGGCGTAGGCGTCGAGCGCGGCGAGCCGTGCGGGCAGTTCCCCTTCCCGCCGTTCGGTTTCCCAGACCGCGAGGGCCGCTTCGGCGTCGAACTCACCGTTGGCGATGACGCCCAGCACGACGAGCAGCCGGTGCCGGATCGCCTCGTCCGGATCGGCCAGCAGTCCTTCGGTGGCCGCCCTGCGCGCCTGCTCGGTCCGGCCGCTCCACAGCAGGGCCTCGACCCACGCCACCCGCAGCTCGGGCAACCGCGGGTCGCCGGGCAGCAGCGCGGCCACCGCACGTTCCAGCAGTCGCGCCACGGCCGGTGTGGCTCGTGAGGTCAGCTGGTGGGCGCGTTCGGCGAGCCAGTCGACGGTCCAGGGATCCACCGGCGCGTGCACGAGGTGGTCGGCCACGCGCTCGGCGGGTGCTCCCCGGTCGGCGAGCGCGCGAGCCACCGAGCCGCGCAAGCCCGCCGATGCGGCGGCGACGTCGTCGCGCACCAGCGGATACCGCACCCGCACCTCGCCGCCGGACTCGTCGACCAAGCCCCGGGCGGACATCCTCGCGATGGCGGAGAGCACCTCGCTCGGCGTGGCACCGGCCACCGCGGCGAGGTCGTCGACGGAGGCGGCGTCGCCCAGCAGCGCGGCGCAGCGCAGCACGTGGACGTCGGAACCGGCCAGGCCCGCGGCCCAGGCGGTCACCTGCGCGGCCCTGTCCGCGGCGTCGATCCGGCTGAGCAGCCACGGATTTCCCCCGGCACCGGCAGCGTTCGGCGACGGTCCCTGGAGCATCGCGCTGACGGCGTCGGGGGACAGCGGGGCGAGGTCGTGCACGATGGCGAACCGGTCGAGCGCGGCGAAGCGCTCCGGCGCGACGCCGCGATGCCGGCCCGCCACGACCAGCAGCGGACGGTCGTAGATCTCCCCGGCGAGACCGTGCAACGTCAGCAGCGTGTCGTCGTCGGCGTGGTGCAGGTCGTCGATGACGACCATCGCGGGCTCGTCCCAGTCCGGTGTTCCGGCCGACAGCGAGGTGCGCCCGCCCGGCCGCAGCACCGGCACCCGGTGGAGGTGCAGGCCGGAGTCCCGCATCGCCGCGAGGTGCGCTTCCAGCAGGGCCGTTACCCCGATGCCGGGATCGGCGCGCACCACGACCAGCGACCCCTGCCCGACCTCCGCGGCCGAGGAGGCATCGGCCAGAACGCGCAACGAATCGTCCCGCCCGACGAGCGTCACGCCACCCCCAGCTGTTCAACGACGTTCGAACACCACAATACGGCGAACCCCACTGCCCCACACCACTTTCGACGGAACAGCGGCCAGGAACGGGCGGCTCACCCACGAGTGGCTGACCTGGGCACATCGCCGACGCGCGCTGCACGGCGGTGGAACACGGACCAAAGGCCCTTACGGTTGGCGATTTTCACGCGCTTACTTGCTGGGACCTCCGGAGTGGGTCCTCTGCCCGTCGGGCACCCCTCCTCTGCAGACCGACGCGACAGGAATCCGTCATGGCGCAGCAATCCGCTCCACTCCCACCTCAACCCCCGGTCGCACCGAAGAACGGATTCGGCACCACGGCCCTGGTGCTGGGAATCATCGCCCTGCTGTTCGCCTGGATTCCGTTCGTCGGTTTCATCGGCTTCGTCCTCGGCGTGCTGGCCATCGTGTTCGGTGGCATCGCCGTCAACCGGGCGCACAAGAGGTTGGCGAGCAACAAGGTGATGTCCTACTTCGGTCTCGCGCTGGGCGTTCTCGCGTTCGTGATCTCGATCGCGATCTTCAGCACCGCCGTCAACTCGATCAGTTCCACCACCCCGCCACCCGCGAGTGCTCCCGGAGGCGAGGTGACCGAACACGCGTTCGGCGGCACCGCCTCGTGGAGCGGTGGCGAGCAGATCACGGTGGCCGTTCCCGATGCCGTGGGCGCGGACAACCCCTATCTCGGTCCCGCTGACGGCAAGCGCTGGATCGCGGTCGACGTGACCGTCAGCAACACCGGAACCAGGCCCTACCAGGTGATGAGCACCGCCTTCACCGCCCAGCACTCGAGCCGCGTGGCGCAAGAGGCGTTCATGTCGGAGGCGAACGACTCGCTTCCGAGCACCGAACTCGCTCCGGGGCAGAGCGTTTCGTTCACCAAGGTCTTCGAGGTCGAGGACTCTTCCGGGGAGTTCAAGCTCTCGGTCAAGCCGAACGCCTTCGCCTCCACCACGGCGTACTTCACCGGCACCGTCTAACCCAGGTCATCGAGGAAGTCCGGTGGGGTGTGGCGGTCGAGGGCGCGGAAGAGGACCGCGTGCTCGGTGCCGAGCAGTGCGCCGTTGGCGGCGAGGATCTTCGGGATGAAGTCCGCCGGGGCGGGATGCTCCGGAAGCGCGGCGAGGTAGGCGCGGTGGGCTTCCAGCGAGGCGACGCCGAGCTGCACCGGTCTGCCGGTGACGTCCACGCCGTGCGTCGCGTCCAGCTCCCCGGCCATCCCCGGGAGGAGGAACCACCGCGCGCTCCACGTGTCGAGGCCGTCGTCGTCGATCTGCTCGGGGAAGATCCACCGGTTGCCCGCGTCGTTGATCGCATCGATGGTCGCCAGGCCCGCGACGCGGTGGTCGGACTGGTTGAACCCCATCGGCGTCTCGATCTCGTACGACGTGCCGACCACGGCGTCCGGCTTGAAGCGGCGGATCTCGCGGCAGATGTCGTGGCGGAGGTCCAACCCGTAGACCAGCACGCCGTCGGGGTGCTGGAGCACGGTGAGGTGTTCGACGCCGACCGTCTCGCACGCCGCCCGCTGCTCGGCCAAGCGCAGCGCGGCGGTCTCCTCCGGCGGGTTGGGCATGCCCGCTTCACCGTGCGTGAGCAGCAGATATCCGACGTCGATGCCCCGCGACGTCCAGCGCGCGACGGCCGCCGAGGTGCCGTACTCCATGTCGTCCGGGTGTGCGACGACGCAGAGCACGCGCCGGAAGGTCTCATCGGGCAGAGCGGGCAACAACTCGGTCATCGCAACGAGCCCCCTCGGTTGGACGTGCCCCCGATTCTGCACCCGCGCCCACCGGTCCGCCGCAGGCCGCGAAGCCGTCGAACAGCAGTTTCCGCGGCGTGCGTTCCGGTAATCTTCGCCGCGTGCGGTGGTTTCTGGCGCAGGACCCGGTGAGCCCGTTGGAGACGACCTCCTGGCTCGGCAGCATCGGCTCGTTCGTGCTGGCCATCCCGGCCACGCTGCTGTCGATCTGGGCGTTCCGGCTCAGCTGGAAGCAGCAGCGGGAGCAGGAGCGGCAGGCTCGCGAAGCGTCCCGGGCCATGCAGATGGTCGTCGACGAGCTGAGGGCCATCGCCACGACGATGGAGTCCGTGAGCCTCCAGCGCGACACCGGCCCCGCCGTCGCGATCAGCGAGCACGAGGACGCCCATCCGTGGTTCGCCCCGGTGCCGACCACCGACGACGAGGAGCCTTCAACGAACTTCGGCGGAGCTCCCGAGCCACCGCCCGGGTTCGGGTACGACCAGGGCTATTCGCCGTCGCCCGCTCCCTCGCAGCCGGCGCCCGCACCGGACGCTCTGAACTCGATCGCCACCAGGCTGGCCCGGATGGAATCACGCGCGGAGACGCACTCCCTCCGGTCGATGAGCCGTCAGCGCAGGACGAACCTCCTCGCCGCCGTCTCGGCGGCCGTCGCCCTGATCGCCTTCGGCGCCGGTCTGCTCAACGCCTTCCCGTGGTGATCCTCATCGGGTCCCGACGATCACGGAGACGCTGACGGCCGCGGTCCGCGCGACCGCCGTGTTCACGGCCGAGACTCCGCGGCCGAAGCCCTCACCCCGCGCTGAGCTCCGAGGAACGTTGCCCCGGGGCGGTTTTGGCCCCAGTCAGTTCGGACAAGAATGGCCGTTCCAACGCGACGGGGCCACGAACGCGCGCTCGTGGCCCCGTCGACGCGGATCGGTCAGGGCTGATCCGGCAGGGTGTTGCAGTTGTTGATCGCCGCGCCTCCGGAGAGGCGGTCGGTGAGCCACGAGATCGCGTTGCTCTGATCGGCCAGCAACGGGGTGACGTGGTTGGTCAGCAAGCCCTTGCCGAGATCCGGGATCTGGACGGGCTGGTAGGTGACCTCACCACCTTGGGCGCACCAGTCCACGGCGAGCTGCCGGGCCTGGTCGTGCGGCACGATGTCGTCCTGCACGCCGGTGGCGACGCGGACGGCCGTGGCCGGCTTCCGGGCGCCGATGAGCTGGTCGTCGAGTACCTCCCGCACCGCCGGCTCGGCCTCGACGACCTCGCCGAGGGTCTGGCCGGTGGTGGTCCACTCGGCGCTGCTGCGGAAGGCGAAGCGCGCGATGCCGTCACCGATGCACGACGTGGACAGGGTTCCCAGCGCGGCCTTTCCGTCCTCGTTGAGGTACTCGTCGGCGACTGGCTGGAGTTCAGGGTGGGCCTGGATGAACCCGTTGAGCGACCAGCCGAGCGCGCCGACCAGGGCACTGCCGTCGATGCCTTCGATGACCTCGGTGAGGTTCGCGGGCGGGGCGCCGACGTAGGCGCCGGCGAGCACGACGTCCGGGGCGTAGCCGGGCTGCAGCTCGGTGGCGGAGGCGGTGGCCCCGCCGCCCTGGCTGTAACCGTAGAGGGCGACGCGGGAGTCGGGGGTGACCGAGGTGTCGGGCAGCTGACGAGCCGCGCGCACGGCGTCGAGCACCGCGTGCCCGCCGTCGACGCGGTTCACGTAGGTGTGCAGCCGATCGGTGGTGCCCAGGCCCACGTAGTCGGTGACGACCACGGCCGCGCCTTCGGCCAGCAGCCGGTAGATCGCGATGTCCTCGTAGCCGACCGACACCGAGTCGCCGTTGAAGTTGATCGGGCGTTCCAGGCCCATCGAGGCCGAGCAGGAGTCGCCCTGGCCCATCGTCCCGGGGGCGACCGCCACCAGCGGGCGCGGACCCTCGCCGCGCCACGGCGCCGAGGGTTCGATGTAGGCGCCGGTCACCGCTGCGGGCCGACCGTTGGAGTCGGTGGTCTTGTACATCAAGCGGGTCGCCGTGCCCGGCAGCTGCTGCCCGCCGATGCTGGGCAGGCTCAGCGCGAGCGGCAGCTCTTCGGTGCGCACCAGGGCGCCGTCGGCCGCGGGGAGTTCGGCGGGCGGGTCGTAGAAACCGGCGCTGACCATGCCGGGCGTGTTGGGCGCGTCGTCGGCGATCGCGGGCACGGCTTGCGAGCCGGCGATGACCAGCGACAACGCGGTGGCTGTGACCAGCCGTCGCGCCACGGCGGGCGAGTGGTGGGCAGATCGGGGCATGCGGTCGCTCCCTGCGTCATTGAATGGTGCGAACTGCGCGAGTCGATCGGGTCCGCGGCCGATCACCGCGACCCGTGCGCGTCGTCGACCGAGTCGACTTCTGGGGTGAACAACGACGCACCACGCGGAAAGTTGCGTAGTACAACGACGCTCGGTCTGGCGAGAAGTGGCCAGCCGGCAGGGCTCAGCGGAAAGCCGCGCTGTTGACGGGGAAGTCGAAGTACTCGTCCGGGAAGGGCTCCTGGGGCAGGTTGAAGTGCCACCACTCCCCCGCGTAGCCCTTCAGCCCGACGGCGGTGAGCGCGTCGTGCAGCTTCTCCCGGTTGGCGCGGGCCTCCCCGGTCACGCGCGGGTCGTCGGTGTGCGCCATGTCGTCGAAGCAGTCGAAGCCGGTGCCCATGTCGACGCCGTTGTCCGGGAACCGCTGTCCCACAGGCGCCGTGCACGAGGCCAGCGGTTCGCCGGGCACGTAGGCGCGCTGGGCGGGGACGGGCAGCCGCACAAGGGTGAGGTCGACCGAGCTGCCCCGGCTGTGCCCGGAGTTCTCGGCGATGTAGCCGGCCGAGTACAGCTGCGACTTGTCCAAGCCCGGGTAGAACTCGGCCTTCATGCGCTGGTCACCGACGTCCTCCGCCCACTCGACGAACCGGTCGTCGGCCTGCTGCGGCCGGTAGCAGTCGTAGACCTTGAACGTGTAGCCCTGATCGACGAGCCGCTGCTGCGCCTCGTGCAGGGCCTCGGCCAGCGGGCGCGTCAGCACGCACATCGGCTCGTCGTACCCGGGCACGGGGTCGCCGGTGAAGTTGTGCGGCGTCGCGTACCGGATCTCCTCGACGATCGAGGAGTCGACGTCGCGCAACCGCACGAACCCGTCAGGAGCCTGCTCGACCTGCGTCGCCGGCGCGGGAGGAGGCGCGGACGGGCGTGGGGCCGGGGGTGGTGCTGGCGCAGGTGCCACTGGTGGCGGCGGTGCAGCCGTCCCGCACGCCGCCGTCACCAGCACGAACGCCACAGCCGACATGAACCCCCGAGTCATGCCGGTCACGATAGTTATCGACGATCGGAGTCGCCTGCCGGGCGAAACTCCTGGTCAGCCGCGCGCCGTACCGCCAGGGGCGTCTCCTTCCGGCTCCTGCGGGACGGCGTCGATGACCTCGTCCTTGTTGGCGTACCGGCGCGCGGGGATCGATCGGAGTGCGGTGAGCGTCTCGGAGTCGGCCTCGCGATCGGTGGCGAAGTCGACGAGCTGTTCGCGGTCAGCGGGGAACTCGAGTCCTTGCAGTGCCTTGTCGACCCGCATCTCATCGCGCTTGGTCATGTCCTGTCCTTCCCGCGGGGTGCCAATCGGTCCAGTTGAGGACTACCCACTCGACCCGCTCGTCTCACTCGGCCCGAGTACGCCACCCAGATCAGCAGCGGAACGGCAGCGGCCCCAGCAGCGCGATTCCGGCCGCGAGCACGCGGAGCGCGCTGATCACGACCGTTCCGAACCGAAGTCCCGCAACGCCTTCGGACCGCAGCGACGCCCTCTCGGCGACCGGTGGTGCCACGTCGCGCACAGCGAAGGCCAGCAGCGACGCCACCGCCAGCGCCACGGCGACCGCCGCGTAGCACGCATCGGCCAGGCACCGAGTTTCAGACTCTTCGCCCTGGAATGATTTCTGCGATCGCCGCTGTAGACATCGTCGATTGGTCCTGTTACGGTTTCTCACCAGAGACGGAGAGCACTGAAGCGCCATCATCGACGAATCGGCGCGGCTGGTGATGGAAGTGGAGCTGTAGTGCAGGCCCCTGGGGGAACCGGGAGGTTCCCCCAGGGGGTGGAAAAGGGTGTGTGAGCTGTACACGAGCGAGAAGGGGGGTCGTCGAGTCACTGTTTTCCCCGCCGCCCCCACTCCCGGTGTTCGTGGATGGAAGAGCGGCCTGAGTAGTTGAGTAATTACCCTCTCGCGGCCCCCGGTGCACCAGCTGGTGCACCGGGGGCCTTGTCGAGGGGTGAAGGAGCGGTATTGATCCAGGATCGGCACAGCGCCGGCGCGAAGTTCGACGACGAGGATTACCCCGCCTACACGATGGGGCGGGCTGCGGAGATGCTTGAGGTGACCCAGCCGTTCCTGCGGTCGCTGGAAGAAGCGGGCCTCATCGATCCGCAGCGTTCGGCCGGGGGGCACCGGCGCTACTCGCGCCGACAGTTGAGGCGGGCTGAACGCGCCCGCGAACTCATCGACCAAGGCACTCCGGTGGCGGCGGCGTGCCGGATCATCACTCTCGAGGACCAGCTCGCCGAGCACACCGGCCGACCGGAGCCTGGCGCGCAGAGTTAGCTCGCGCCCCGACGTCGGCGTGCGTCCTGGTCACGATGCCGCACAGGTGTTCCTGGGGCGGATAAGGCTGCCGCGATGCTGCAGAGATGAGGAGAAGTGTCCGTGCGTGCCCGACTGGCCAGTGCATGGCTGTCCGTGGCGTTGGTGGCCTACTTCGTGGTGACCGCGCCTGTTGAGGCCGCTGATCTGACCCGCAACCTGCTGGGCCACCTCGCCGCCGCAGCCCACAGCGGCGTGGTCTTTCTGACCAACCTCGCCACGTGACAGACCCCGGCGTTCGCAGAGCGGGAACGCCAGGGGTCTGCTAGCCGCGTCAAAAGGTGGCGGGTGTGACGGGCAGGAGGCGCCAGACGGTGATGTGATGGCAGATCGCCGCTGCGGTGACGGCGGTGTGGAAGACCTCGTGATAGCCGAACGTGCTCGGCCACGGGTCGGTCACCGGGTCGCTGGCCAGATGGTATCCGTTCGATCATCAATCACCGGGCGCGTCGGTGGCGAACGGGGTGCGCAGCGGGCGCAGAGTCTCCTCGCCCTGATCTGCTCGCCGCTGATGGGGGGCCGAGGTCGGACGGGGCGGGCCGGGCTCGAGGAATGCGACAGGCGCAACCAGCATTCGCTCACGGGGTTCGCCTCCGAGGGCAGGTGGGCGTGCGTCGCGACGCGGCGGTGTGCCGCGCCAGTCAACGCGTACCGAGCCGTTCCGAGGATCGTTGCTGGGTCGGAGGGAGGTGGATAGGTTCACGAAAAGTCCTTTCGGGAAAGCTGAGTCCCACGGTCGCAGCGCTTTTCGGCTTCACGGGTGCGGCCACGTGGTGGGTGGTCAGTCAGCGTCGGTGAGGAACACGCGTCCTCCGCCGTAGGCGGCGAGCTGGTGGTCGGCGCGGGCGATCGCATCGTGTTCGGTGCCGACGATGCGCGCGGTGTGCTGGCCTTCGGCATCGGTGATCTGCCAGGCATCATCGGACAACGTCCGCGCGACGTGGCGGGAGTGCCGCATCAAGCCATCACCACCGCGGCGTCCTGCCGAGACGCAGGTGTCGTGGCCGTGGTGGTCGCGAACTCGGCGCGGGGACTGCGGACCGGGAGCGCGCTCACTCCCACCGCATGCAGCACGCGCTGCACGCGGGGCACCGCGTTGATGATGTGGAGGGGGATGTGCCGATGGGCCGCGTAGGCGTGTGCGGCGACGAGGAGATCGAGCCCGGCGGCATCGATCGTGGTGGCCTTGGCCAGGTCCACGAGCGTTTCCGGTGGTCCGGTCAGCACATGTGGCCAGAGCTGCTCGGCCAGCAGGGTGACTTCCGAACCGGCGAGGTCACCATCCACTGTGAACACTGCCGGTGGGGTCGTGATCAGGCTGTTGTCAGCCCTCATCGGGCTCCAATACACGTAGAAGGATCATCTTGCGGCTAGCGCAGCGCGGACAGACGCCGCTGCAGGACCGCAGACACGAACAAGGCTCCGGGAACCTCGCGAGTGGAAACGCACTCGGCTCGACCGGAGAGGAACTGGTGTTGCAGCAGGCTGCGCCCAGCTGCTTCGTTGCGCGCCCGGTGGCGGGCAGCGTCGTCGCAGCGGCGTGCGTGCTGCTGGGGTAGATCGGTTCGGGGCGCCTCAACCGCACCGCGACTGGCGGGTGTGGGAGCTATGCCAGCGAAACCGCAGTCCCCGGCCCGCACACGAGGTGCGGGCCGGGAAGGAACTCAGCGGAGCCTCAGGCCACGCGCACGACGTCGGCCTGCGGGCCCTTGGGGCCCTGGCTGACGTCGTAGGTCACCTGCTGGTCCTCTTCGAGGGTGCGGAAGCCGGCCGCGTCGATGGCCGAGTAGTGCACGAACACATCCGGCCCGCCCTCGTCCGGGGCGATGAAGCCGAAGCCCTTTTCCGAGTTGAACCACTTCACGGTTCCGTTGGTCATGTCAGTCTCCTTCGGGAGCTGGGGTATGACGGGCAACCGCACCGCGCGGAGGCCCGGGCCGGGGGATCTCAGACGACGGCTAACTCCAGCTACAACCAAAGAAAGAAGCTCGCCCGCATCAACATCCTGCGAGCATGCACAAAACACGAACCCAGAAATACAACGACCACCACACACCCTACACGCCCCGCGTGCCATCAACACCGGGCGAGCACCGGGGGAACCGATCGGATGACTCTGGCGGACTGACGATGCCGACCGCAGCCCGGAGACGCCCTGGAGACCGCAGGGACGCGGGCTGGGCGCAGGAAGACAGCGAGCTTGATCCGGATGGGAGTTGTGTGCGTTGTGGTGCTCGTTCAAAAGAACCAGGGCCGATGCTCGAAAGCATCGACCTTGGTCATTGGGGTGGAGCTGAGGGGATTCGAACCCCTGACCCCTTGACTGCCAGGCACATCACACAGGTGTGCTACATGCAGCACCTGCTGCGCTGACCTGCACTGGCGGTCCTCCCCCGTCCACATCGGTCCACAGCCGTCGCCACCGATTGACAGGCACTTAGACAGGCAGGCAACGACCGCGCGAGCGCGCCACGCCCAACCGCAAAGGAGAAGACGGCGGCAATCCGCCAACCGTCCGCTTTTCAGTTCTACGATCACCGGTTCGGCCGGGGGCCACGGACGGTAAACCAGCAGGTCAACGGATCGCGGTGAACATCCGAAGCCACTTTCGAACCGCCGTGAACGCGAACGAATGAGACCAAAACTGAGACCATGCAGCTAGTCCACGGGTGCCTCGGTCGCATTACCTCGCCCGCCACCGCACCAGCGCCGCCAGGACTTTCCGCCCTGTTCTCGCCGACCGGAACCGTGCCACTTAAACGACGGTCCGGCGAGAGCGCCGAAGACAGCTGATTTGCAGGCTCCGAGAAGTCGCCTGTTGGTTCCTCCAGGCGTTGCGGGCTCGGCGGTAGCTCGCGAGAGCATCAGCCAGGACGAGGCGCTCTGCTCGATCGGTCAGTTGCGTGGCCGGCGAGGCCGTCGGGCGCTGCACACGTCCTAGCGGCGAGAGATGCCCCGCAACCGCAGAACACAGGTTGCGGAGCGCCTCGCTCGTTGTTCCCTCGACCACCGATACGTAGCGCAGCGTGGAACAAACTCAGGGACCACCCTGCAGGCCCCTGTCCGACGTCCTGGACCTACGCACTCCAGGACGTACCCGCGAGGATGGAACGTCACGGAAATCCTCGCGTGGATGAACTTATTCACGGCTGCTGCAGGGCGGGTGACACATACTGGCCTTACCCACGATCGTGTTATCCGAGATCGCTGTTGTCCGAAGGGATTTCAGAACCGACACCCATGCGCGATCATGACGGCGACGCCCAGCGCGTGCTGCGCGTTGGCCAGCTGCGTGGTCTCGGCCGCGACCCCAGGGTGCGCGCGCGAGACATGCCACAGCGAGTTGAGCAGGGCATAAAGCTCATCGAGGGTGCTGATGATCGCAGGGCCGTAGGCAGCCAGCTCTGGTCGCAGCACCTCGGCGGGCAGCGACGCCGCGTGGAATGCGGCTAACCGTGCGGCATCTCGCGCCTCGTACAGCGCTTCGATGGAATCACCCGGGTATGGGGTTCGGAACACGAGTAGGTCTCCCTTTCCTCGTTGCGGCTGGGCGGAGTGCTGGTGGACAGGCTTCACCAGCACTCCGCACCCCTAGGACCGTGCGGGAACCGGGACGGTTTCCATCTACGACACCAATTCCCGCAACGAGTGACACCCGGTTCAGAAAGAAAGAGGCCCCACTCCTCAGAACAAGGAACGGGCCTTCCAAAGGGTGAGTGACGGGAATCGAACCCGCGACACCTGGGACCACAACATAGATCGACTGCTTTCGACCCGCGAGGGCGAACCCGTTGCAGCAGGTGATCAGCGGTCTCGCCCGCTCACGGCAGCGTCTGACCGACTCCCGGCGACGTTGGGAGTCGCGCCCGGCTCCCAGTTCACTCCCGGAGGTCGCCCCGGTGTCCACCGGTTTCTGAGCGCTTCGGGCACCGTTTGACAACATGAATAAAAATGTTTATCGGTTTCATGTAACGCTCGCGAATCACCTGCCCGAATGGGGTTTTCAACCGCACGGGATGTAACACTTGACCAAGGTCAAGTGACGCTTAGCGATTTCACCTTTTCGCTTTACGATGTCGCGGCATGTCCGGAACGCGCGGATGTCGGCTCATCAGCAGACTGGGCGGCCCAACTTGAACCAGGGAGTCGCATTGCCTGCTGAAATTGCACCGCTGCGGCGCAAGCCCGTGCAGCAGCGGAGTGCCCAGCGAGTGGAGAGGATGCTCGCCGCCACCGCCGGCCTCATCGACGAGGTGGGCTACGACGGATTAACAACCACCCTCATCGCGGAACGAGCCGGAGTCGCGGTCGGAT
>NZ_JBFAQJ010000015.1:0-140302 GCF_040677225.1 Saccharopolyspora sp. NPDC049357
CTACATGACCGATGAGGCCGTCGAGGGCAGGGACGCGTTCCTGCAGAAGCGGGACCCCGACTGGTCCCCCTTCCCCTGGTACTTCTGAAACCTCCCACCCCTCTTCGGGCAGCACTCCGGACAGGAACAGCCCCGACGGGCGTTCCTCGTCCGGTGCCTCCCGCACGGGTCCGGCCGGGTCGGTGTCAGCACCGGCCCGCGGCCGGGCCCGTGGCGAACCCGACGACTGCTGCGGCTGCGGCGGAGTCCCGGCGAAGACCGGGACGACCAGCACGAACACGAGAAACATCGCCTCCTCCTTCCGCTCACACCAAGAACATCGACCGACTCTTTCGAACACTTGATCGCTCGAACAGGTGAGCTAGTGGCGAAACTCTCGGGTCACCGGCGGAGTCGGCAGCGGCGCCGGTGCCGAGAATGGAGCTCATGCCGAACCCCCGGGAACTCCAGCCGCTTCCAGTCCCCTCGGGAACCGGCGCGCTGGACGTGCTGCCCGAGCTGCGCCGGGCGCTGGACGGTGACGGCCCCGCGCTGCTGCCGGTCGCGGCCGACGCCCCCGGACAGGCGCAGCACCTGATCGGGCCGCTGAACCCCGGCGAGGACGCCGAGCACGACCCGACGGCCCTGGCCATCGCCACCTCCGGCTCGACCGGCACCCCCAAGGGCGCGCTGCTGCCGGCCGGCTCGCTGCGCGCCTCGGCCGAGGCCACCCACCGCAGGCTCGGCGGGCCGGGCGAGTGGTTGCTGGCGATGCCGGCGCACCACGTCGCCGGGATCCAGGTCCTGGTTCGCGCGCTGGTCGCCGGCACCACCCCGCGCGCGGTCGACACCTCCGGCGGCTTCCGCCCGGACGGCTTCGCCGCTGCGGCGCGCGAGCTGCTGGCCTCCGACCTCCCGCACTACACGGCCCTGGTCCCGACCCAGCTGTCCCGGCTGCTCAACGACGGCGGCGCGGGCCTGGACGCGCTGCGCGGCTTCGACGCGGTGCTGCTCGGCGGCGCCGCCACCCCGCCCGCCCTGCTGGCCCGGGCACGGGACAGCGGAGTCCGGGTGACCACCACCTACGGCATGAGCGAGACCTCCGGCGGCTGCGTCTACGACGGCGTGCCGCTGGACATCACCGAGGTCGACGTGGACGGCGAGCTGGGGCCGATCCGACTCGCCGGGCCCATGCTGGCCAGGGGTTACCGCAACCAGCCGACCGCCGCCGCGTTCGCGGGCGGCTGGTTCCGCACGGGCGACCTCGGTCGCTTCGCCGACGGCGAGCTGGAAGTCCTCGGACGCGCCGACGACATGATCATCACCGGCGGGGAGAAGGTCGCGCCGCTGCCGGTCGAGCGGGTCCTGACCGAGCAGCCGGGCGTCCGCGAGGCGTGCGTGCTGGGCGTTCCCGACCCGGAATGGGGGCAGGCGGTGGTGGCCGCCGTGGTGGCCGATCCCGCGGCCCGGCCGGACGAGGAGGCCCTCCGGTCCGCCGTTCGCGAACGCCTCGGCGCCGTGGCCACCCCGAAGCGCATCGCGCTGGTGGACGAGCTCCCGCTGCGCGGCCCCGGCAAACCGGACCGGCGCGCGCTCGCCGAGCAGCTGACCTGCTAGCCGAGGGACTTGCCGCGTGAGCGAAGATGAGGCCCATGGCGACTGTCGCGCAATGGATCGAGGGTGCCCGTCTGCGCACCTTCCCGAATGCGATCGCGCCGGTGCTGGCCGGGTCCGGTGCCGCCGCGGGAGTGGACGAGTTCGACCCGCTGATCGCGCTGCTGGCGCTGGCCGTCTCGGTCAGCCTGATCATCGGGGTGAACTTCGCCAACGACTACTCCGACGGCATCCGCGGCACCGATGACTCCCGCGTCGGCCCGTTCCGCCTCGTCGGGTCGCGCTCCGCGCGGCCGGGCGCGGTGCGCAACGCGGCCTTCGCGTGCTTCGGCGTGGCGGCGCTGGCCGGGCTCGGCGTGGTCGCGCTGAGCGGTCAGTGGTGGATGCTGGCGATCGGCGCGCTGTGCATCGCGGGCGCCTGGTTCTACACCGGCGGCAGCAAGCCCTACGGCTACGCCGGGATGGGCGAGCTCGCGGTGTTCGTGTTCTTCGGGCTGATCGCCGTGCTGGGCACGATGTTCGTGCAGGCCGGGACGGTCTCGGGCTTCGGCATCGGTACCGCCGTGGGCGTCGGGGCGCTGTCCTGCGCCGTCCTGGTGGCCAACAACCTCCGCGACATCCCCTCCGACCGGGTCACGGGCAAGCGGACCCTCGCCGTCATGCTCGGCGACCGCGACACCCGCACGCTCTACACGGCCCTGGCGCTGGTCCCGTTCGTGATCACGGTCCTGATCGGCCTGCGCAACTCCTGGGTGCTGCTGGGATTCCTGGCCCTGCCCCTGCTGCTCATCCCGCTGCGGGCGGTCGTGCGGGGAGCCACCGGCCGCTACCTGATCCCGGCGGTGCGGGACACCGGCTTCGCCATGCTCGCCTGGGGCGCCATCACGGGCCTGGCGCTGGCCTTCGGCTGACGGTGGTGTCCCGCAGCGGGCGGACCGCTGCGGGACACCGCTCGATCACGCGTGGGTCTTGCGCACTCCCAGGCCGAACACGCTGACCGCGAGGAACGGCGCGACGGCGACCACCGCGGCGCCGAGCTGCGCGATCCGGTTCTTGGTGGCGAGCTCGTAGACGGTCACCTGCGATCCGGTGCGGACCCGCACGGGCGTGGTGCAGGTCATCTTCGCCGAACCGGAGAACCAGGGCGTGATCCGGTTGACCTGGTACCGGCTCTCGGCGCGGTAGCTGGTCACCTCGCGCGCTTCACCGCGCTCCGGCACGACGCGGCAGACCGCGGTCTTCTTCTCGTCCGAGCTGGTGATCATCATCGGCTTGCCGTCCCACGAGTAGGCCGGACCCGAGGAGCCCGAAGCTGTCGTGGACTTGGCCAGCGAGGTCCCGCTGAACATCGCCATCCCGAGGAGCACCGCGGCGACCAGGCCGATCAGCACCGCCCATCCGATGGTGATGCCGAGCAACGTCTTGCGATTCATCGGCGTTCCATCCCCCTCACCGCAGGAACGAGTCCGGCGGCTCGTCGTCATATCCGGCGTCGGCGGGCCGGTTCGGGTCGTTGGTGATGACGGTCGCGGCGTCGTAGCCCGCGTCGAGCATCTCCTTGGCCTGCTGCATGTTCCGCACGCTCGCGGCGAAGGCCGCGCGCACCGATTCGTCGCGGAACGCGGTGCCGTCGGCGACCTCGCGCCAGCTGAACTCGCCGTCGTCGACTCGGTGCTGGAACGCGACGATCTCCGCGGGCGCGTTGCCGTCGCGGACGTGCTGCTGGATCTCCTCGATCCGCTCGTCGGTGAGCTTCACCTCCGGCAGCTCGGCTTCGAACCTGGTCGCCTTCGCCAGCGCCTCCTCGGCCTGGCGCATCCGCTCCTCGACCATCTCCTCGGCCGCGCGGACCTCCGGTGTCTTCCAGTCCTGACTCATCGCAGCCCCCCCGATCAGATGCTTCCCGAGGACAGCGGCTGGTGGCCGCTTCCCGCCGCGGTCCGGACCCCTCCGGCGGCGTTCCGCACGCCGGTCGCCGAGCCGCGCGCCCCGGAGGTCGCTTCGGTGACGGCCGTGATGTCGTCCTCGGCCTGGATCCCGACGTTGATGACGTCGCCGAGGCTGTTGGCGTCGGTGATCTTGGCCAGGTTGGTGCCCGCGCCCTTGATGGAGTCGACCAGCTGCACCACCGAGTCGTACATCTGCTGCAAGGCCTCGAAGAGCTCCAGCACCGCCAGCACGATCTCGACGCACTTCTCGACGTTGCGCACCACGTTCGCCCAGCCGGCGACCGGGATCCAGCCGGTGGACGCCGTCTCGATGAGCCGGTCGACCAGCTTCTTGATCAGCTCCAGCGCCTTGTCGGTCATCCGGCGGGACATCTCGGCGGCCTTCTGGAAGCCCTGGCCGACGAG
Source organism: Saccharopolyspora sp. NPDC049357 (assembly GCF_040677225.1). Lineage (NCBI taxonomy): Bacteria > Bacillati > Actinomycetota > Actinomycetes > Pseudonocardiales > Pseudonocardiaceae > Saccharopolyspora > Saccharopolyspora sp. NPDC049357. The sequence continues at coordinate 3,948 of NZ_JBFAQJ010000015.1, forward strand.
CTGCGCCAGCATCGCGTCGCCTTCGAGCGCGACGGTCCAGGTGCTCACCAGCAGCGTCTCGAAGGCGATGGCACCGGAGCCGTCCCAGCTCTCCCGCAGGTCGCTGATGCCCTGGTTGAGGTTCTTGCGGACCGCTCGCAGGGCTTCACCGATCTGGTTCCACGCCTCGGCGTTGGTCTCGATCTTGGAGAAGTCCCCGGTGACCGGCGAGATCAGCTGCTCGATCAGGTTCTCGCCGGTGACCTGCTCGTAGACCCAGTTGACCGCCTGCACCTGCCAGCCGGCGTCCTCGACGGCCTGCTGCAACGAGTCCTGGTTGCTCTTGCTCGGATCCGCTTCGAGGAGGGCCAGCGGGTCCTCGGCGTCTTCGTACGAAGCCAATTCCTCCGCCCCCTCAGACCTTGATCTCGTCGAGATCGGACTGGATCCGCTGGAGCGAGAGGACGACCTTCCGTTCGACCTCCTCGTATTCCGAGGCTGTTTCGGCGAGATCTTCCCTGACCTTCTGCAGCGCCGAATGCGCCAGCTGAAGCGTTTCTCCGTAGAGCGCCGTCACCGCCTCCACAGCCGGGACCAACACCACCATCAAACCGGTGAAACCGCTCGTGTCGGACGCGGTGCTCTCGGCCCACTCGCCGATCTTCTTGAAATGGCCGGTGTTTCGCTCGAGAAGTCCCTCGAAGCCGTTGAGCTCCGACGGAATCACCCGCAGATTCCCCGCCATCCCACCCCCTCTTGTCGCCGTTCGGGGAGCGCGTTGACGAATCAGCCGCGATGAAAGGCACATCCGGGCGAAAACCGGCGCGATGATCTCGTCGGCTCGTCCGGGCACTGTCACGCGCTCGATACCACGCGTGCGAACTCCCCCAGTCGCGAGAATTCGAACCGATCCGGTCAGACCGCGAACGAGCTTCCGGTGAAGCGTTACGAGTTGGAGATCTTCCGCGTCACACGACAACGGCGGGCAGCACGTACTGGGCGAGGCCCGAAGCGATACCGCACTGGTCGGTGTCGGCCTGGTCGGCGATCACCACGATCTGCAGGGTGGCTCCCGCCACGGGGGCGTAGACGGTGCAGCCGTCGGCCCGCAGGACCTGCGTTCCGCGAACGGTCCCGAGCTCGACCTCCTCGGTCCCCAGGTCGGCGAAACCGGGTGCCTGAGCTCCGATGAGCACTTCGCCACCCCCGTTGCGGTCGGGGAACCCGCATCCGCGCACCGGGGGCTGGATCCCCACCTCGCGCGCCCGCCCGGGCTCGACCTCGAAGGCCAGCGCCGCGATCTCGTCCGGCCGGACCAGCCCGCACAGCTCCTGCGCCGACATCGATCCGAGCATCCGCCGCTGCTCGGGCGGAACCTCGCGGGTGATCGACGGGGCGGTGCTGGTCGCTGTGGACTCGTCGGAGGTGCTGGGCTGCGAGGACGGCGGACTGGGCACCACCTGCTGCACAGCGGTGCAGCCGGCCAGTGCGGCGCTCGCGAGCACCGCGCTGATCAGCAGGCGCTTGGCGACCACCGGTCCTCCTCCACCACGCACGATCGTCCAGCCGCGAGAGACCGCTCCGCTCGGCGGCGCGGGTAGCGGAACCCGATCGGCTCCGCCGCTCTCATGAACAACTCCTAGTCTGCCTGGAACTCACCGGTGCTGTGGAAGTGGTCCAGGATCTTGCGCGGGGCTTCCAGGTCCATGCCCTGGTCGGCGACCCAGCGGTCGTCGAAGTAGGTGTTGGTGTAGCGCTCGCCGCCGTCGCAGAGCAGCGTGACGATGCTGCCCCTGCGGCCCTCGGCGAGCATCTGGGAGACCAGCGCGAACACGCCCCACAGGTTGGTTCCGGTGGAGCCGCCGACGCGGCGTCCGAGGACCTGCTCGGTGCAGCGGATGGCCGCGATGGAGGCGGCGTCCGGGACCTTGATCATCCGGTCGATGGCCTGCCCGATGAACGACGGTTCCACCCTCGGCCTGCCGATGCCCTCGATGAGCGAGCCGGAGTCGCTGGTCAGCGAGGGATCGCTGTCGCGCCAGGCTTCGAAGAACACCGAGCGCTGCGGGTCGACGACGGCCAGCCGGGTCCCGAGCCTGCGGTAGCGCAGGTAGCGGCCGATGGTGGCGCTGGTGCCGCCGGTACCGGCGCCGACGACGATCCAGGCGGGTTCCGGGTGCGGTTCGAGCGCGAGCTGCTCGAAGATCGACTCGGCGATGTTGTTGTTGCCCCGCCAGTCGGTGGCGCGTTCGGCGTTGGTGAACTGGTCCATGAAGTGGCCGCCGAGCTCGGAGGCCAGCCGCCGGGACTCGGCGTAGATCGCGCCGGGCTCGTCGACGAAGTGGCAACGGCCGCCCTGCCACTCGATGAGCGCGACCTTCTCGCCGCTGGTGGATCGGGGCATCACCGCGATGAACGGCAATCCGAGCAGTCGGGCGAAGTAGGCCTCCGAGACCGCCGTAGATCCGGACGAAGCCTCGATCACGGGTGTGTTTTCGGTCACCCAGCCGTTGCAGATGGCGTAGAGGAACAGCGAACGGGCCAGCCGGTGCTTGAGCGAACCGGTCGGATGTGTTGACTCGTCCTTGAGGTAGAGGTCGATCCCCCACTCAGCGGGCAGCGGGTACCGCAGGAGGTGGGTGTCGGCGCTGCGGTTCGCGTCGGCCTCGATGATCCGGACGGCCTCGCTGGTCCAGGCCCGCGTGCGCTCGCAGGAGCGGTCGATGTCGCTGGTCATTCGGCGTCCGCGGGCGCGTCGCCGCGCAGTTGGGCGCGCAGCTGCTCGCGGCGTTCGCGGCGGTCCTCGGTGCGCTCGGCCATGCCGACCGCGACGCGGCGCCGGAGCTTGCCGAAGACCACCAGCGACAGCGGCATGACCACGACGACGGACACGGCGAGGGCGACCAGGACCGGCACCCCGGTCAGCATCAGCAGCACCGCGACGACTGCGACCAGGCCGAACCGGGCCGCGGTGTAGAGCGCGATGTCGCGAGCCAGGTCGGGCTTGACCTCGGACGTCTCGCCGGTCGGGTGCTCGGGGCCCGTCCCGGGGGTCGCGGCGACCGCGGTTTCGGGTTCGTCGGTTCTCGTCTCCTGCTGTTCCCGCACGTCATCCAGGGTAGAGCACCCTTTGGAGCGACCAGCTCGGCATCCGGGGACCGCAGGTCAGAGCGCCCGAAGCGCCGGTTTCGTCCCTTACCTTCCCTTTACCTAAACCCAAACGTTCGAGTACCTGACCCTTCAGGTGCCACGATTGCGACCGGAATGCCCGAATACCAGTTATCGCGAAAAGTGGAGGTCACACGTGACCGCGTCGACTCAGCAGCCTCGGCAGAACGGTCAGGAGCAGCTCCTCACCCCGGGTGAGGTCGCAGCGCTCTTCCGGGTCGACCCCAAGACCGTGACCCGATGGGCGACCGCCGGCCGGATCGGTTCGATCCGCACCCCCGGTGGCCACCGTCGCTTCCGCGAGTCCGAGGTCCGCACCCTGCTGGCCGAGCTGACCAACGATGTGAACCGCACCGCCTGACCGACCGGTCCGGCAGCGGCGAAACATCTCGAAGCGGCGCGGAAGTCAACGCGGCGGTGCGCAGGCCCACTTGCCAAACCCCTCGTGGTGAGTGCCCGAGGCACCGCGGCAGGCGCCGGAGAAAGCAGTCGCAACAGTCGAGAATCACTGCACCAAGTCGAAGATCGCTGGGCGGCCGGCCGATGACGACCGCCGTCCCTGGTGACACCTCGCACGTCCGCGAGGCGTCACCAGGGACCCCGCTCGAACCGGACACCTCCGGACAAAGACACCACCGCCTCTGATTGGCTAGTGTCGTAAGCGGAACGGTTGGAGGTGGCCACGATGATCTATGCCCTCGCCGCCATTGGCGCGCTCACCATCGCTGTGCTGATGTGGAAGGCGTTCGGCCCGCAGGTCGCCACGCCGCGCACCCGAAGAGCACCCGTCGCACCCGACGACGACCCGGACTTCCTCCGCAAGATCGCCGAAGAGCAGCGCAAGAACCAACGCCCGACGGAAGACGACTAACCACCCGTCAGGCAAGGGGCGAAGCCGCTTTCTCAGTACCCCACGAAAGCAACCGGCACCGCCGGGGGTTCTCAGACGCCTTCTGGCGAGGACAGCCGCAGCGCCGCGTATCTCCTCATACTCAAGTCGCGGATCCCGGAGCCAGAAGGCGTCTGCGCCTTCCCCGTCCGGGGGTTTCCCCCACCCGCACCGCCCAGCAACCCAGCCACGGAGTCTTAGGACTGAGCTTGACGCCCAGGCGCGTGGGGAAAGTCGTCGGCGACCATTGCTGCCAGCTCCAGCAGCGCCATCCGCGTCGGAGCCGCCAGCTGGTCGAGCTCTACCTCCGCGCCCTCTTCCAGGTGCGGGTCGAACGGGATGCGCGACACGGCGCGGCAGCGGGACGCGAAGTGGGCGCCGAGCTTGTCCACGTCGACCTTGCCCGATGCCGGGCGCACGGAGTTGATCACGGCGACCGAGCGGGAGACCAGCTCGCCGTAGCCGTGGGCGTCGAGCCAGTCCAAAGTGGCCGAAGCGCTGCGGGCGCCGTCGATCGAGCTGGAGGAGACGATCACCAGCGAGTCGGCGACGTCCAGCACGCCCTTCATGGCCGAGTGCATCAGGCCGGTGCCGCAGTCGGTGAGCACCACGTTGTAGAAGTGCTCCAGCAGCGTCACGGTGCGCCGGTAGTCGTCCTCGCTGAAGGCCTCGGACACGGCCGGATCCTGCTCGCTGGCGAGGATTTCCAGCCTGCTCGGGCCCTGCGAGGTGTAGGAGCGGACGTCGCTGTAGCGGCGGATCCGGTGCGCGTCGCGCAGCAGGTGCCGGACGGTCGCGGTGGTCTCCAGCGGGATCTTCTGGCTCAGCGTGCCGCGGTCCGGGTTCGCGTCGACGGCGATGACCCGGTCGCCGCGCAGCGAGGCGAAGGTCGCGCCGAGCGTGGCGGTCGCGGTGGTCTTGCCGACGCCGCCCTTGAGGCTGAGCATCGCGATCTTGTAGCAGCCCTGCAGCGGCTGGTTGATCCGCGTGATGAGCTCGCGGCGCCGCCGGTCGGTCGGTCCTTCGCCGAAGTTGACCGTCTTGCCGCTGGCCACGTAGACGGCCTTGCGCCAGCCGGACTGCGGCGGTCGCTTGGTCTGCCGGAGCAGCTGCGCGGACGACAGGTCGGCGTTGGGCTGCGGGTGCTGCGGACCACCGGGCTGCTGGTGACCCGGCTGCTGCGGACCGGGCTGCTGGGGCGGCTGCTGCGGGTAGGGCTGGCCGGTCGGGAACGGCCCGGACTGACCGCCCGAGACGGGCGCGTACGGGCTCACCGGGACCGGGCCTGAGCCGCCCTCGGTGACCTGGTGCGGGCCCGAGACCTGGTGGGGACCGGACTGGGTCCCCGGGTATCCGGGCCACGGCTGCTGCTGCTGCGGGTGCGGGTGCGGGCCTGACTGGGACGGGTCGGGGTACACCGGCGCTCCGCTCGGGTAGTACGGCTGCGGGGTGTCCGCGACCGGGAAGGGGCCGGACACGTCGGGCTGCGACGGGTCCACGTACGACGGTTCGGGGTGTTCCGGAACCGGCTTGGGCTGGTGCGGCCGCGTCTCCGGGTCGCTGTAGGAGCCGTTGCCGCTCTTGCTCCCGGCCTCGGTGCCGGCCGGGCCGTCGGCCTGCGGCGAGACGGCACCGACGTCCCGCCTCGTCTCGGGCTCTTCGTACTGTCCCGTCACCGTCGCCGTCCCTCCAACGTTCGAGCCGAGCTGTACCGCGCTTGCGCACAGCAACCTAAACCCACACATACCCCCTAGTCACCATAGGTGGCAGGTAGGCGCCGCGGGTTTCTCACGCCACCAAACGCGATTCACGCCACGGCTGCGAGCCGAACGCGCCGTCGCACTCCTGCGAACGCCGGATCGGGTGCTGCTCACAGCCCGGCGTAGGAGTGCAGACCCGTGACGACGAGGTTCACGAAGAACAGGTTGAAGATCATCACGGCCAGGCCGAGGACGTTGATCCACGCCGAACGCACCCCGCGCCAGCCCGCGGTCGCGCGCGCGTGCAGGTAGGCGGCGTAGACGATCCAGGCGATGAACGCGCAGGTCTCCTTGGGGTCCCAGCCCCAGAAACGACCCCACGCGGCCTCCGCCCAGATGGCGCCGGCGACGATCGCGAACGTCCACACCGGGAAGATGATCACGGTGGCGCGGTAGGCCATCCGGTCCAGCGCCTGGCTGGTGGGCAGCCGCGAACCGAACTTGGTCATCTTCAGCGGGTTGTTCTCGTACCGGCAGCGCAGCAGGTAGAGGATGCTGGCGACACCGGCGAACAGCAGCGCACCGCTGGAGACGATCGCGGCGGCGACGTGGATGACGATCCAGTACGACTGCAACGCCGGCTGCAGCGGCGCGGCCTCCGCGTAGAGCACGGTGCCGGACAGGAACAGCAGCAGCGTCACCGGCAGCATCAGGAAGCCGCCGAGGCCGCGCAGCTGGGCCGGAGTGGCCTCGCGGCGGGCGTTGCGCAGCTGCCGGAACAGCACGATCATCCAGGCGACCACGGCGGCCAGGCAGATCGCCGAGCCGAACTCGTACATGTTGCCCCACGGCACGCGGCCCGTGGCCAGACCGCGGGTCAGCAGGGAACCGAAGTGCACCAGCGCGCCGAGCACGGTCATCGACACGGCCATGCCGCCGAGCCGCTCGGCCAGCGGACGCTTGGGCTGGGCCGGCACGTGGCCGACCACGTCCTTGGCCTCGGAGGACTTCTCCGCGCCCACCAGGGCGGCTTCGCGGGTGCGGGTCGCCGTCGCGACCCGGCCGTAGGCGAACTCGCCGAAGTACAGCAGCATCGCCGCGATGTAGATGACCACCGAGGTGGCGTAGGCCATGTCGCTGTAGTTCGACAGCGTCTCGTTGACCGGCATCAGCTCTTCCTTTCGCGCGCGGTCCCAGAGTCCGCGCGGGGCTGGGGCGAGTGGTCGACATCCGCACCGAGCAGGTCATCGGCGATCCGGGCGAACTCCTCGCCGTACCCGGCCTGATCGGTGCGGGCGAGCCCGCCGACCTCGACAACGGTACGCGCGGCGGAGCTTTCGGCGGATTCCGGGTGCGGAGCCGCCCGCACCCAGATGCGGCGGCGCTTGACGATCAGCGAGGTGCCGAGTCCGAAGATGATGAGCACCGCGAAGGCCAGCACCGATGTCTGGAACGGATCGTGCGAGACCTGCAGGTTCGCCCAGCGCTCGACGCCGTCGAAGCGGACCGTGGTGCCGTCGTCGAGGCGGATCTCCTCGCCGACGCGGACGTTCTCCCGGGCCACCCGGTTGAGCCTGCCCTGCTCGACCATCGACTGGTCGACGCCGAAGATCGACTGACCCCGTCCGGAGTCCAGGCCCAGGTCTCCGCGCATCACGTCGATGGCCGCGGTCGGGTCCAGCAGGTCGGGGAACCCGGAGCTGAGGATCTTGCCGTCGAACGCCGCGGTCGGCGCGAACAGGCCGGTGATCGCCAGCTGGCTCTGCCTGCGCTGCACCTCGTCGGTCACGCCGGGCTGGTCGAACTTGGTGGCGCCCTGCGAGAGCATCGTCTGCGGCGACATCGGCTGCCACTGCACGAGACTGGTGCGCTGCTGGCCGTCCGGCCAGGTCACGGTGAACCGGGGCGCGTAGCCGTTGCCGGTCAGGTAGATCCGGTCACCGGCGGTGCGCAGCGGGTGGTTGACCTGCAGCGTGTAGGGAAGCCAGGAGTTCGTCTCCAGCCCCTCGCCGGACTGGTACTGCATGCCCACGCGGTAGTTGGCCACCTGGCCGTTGGGCTGGTAGTCGACGTCGAAGTCGTCGACCTTGACGCAGAACGGGGACAGCTGGGTGCCGTCGACGGACAGGCCCGCGCGGAACGAGTCGTAGTTGTAGGTGCCCGAGTTGCAGAACTCGGAGCCGTCGGCCACCACGATGACCTGGCCCTCGTAGCCGTAGAGCTTGCCGCCCGCGAGGCCGATCAGCAGTCCGACCAGGGCGAAGTGGAACACCAGGTTGCCGACCTCGCGGAGGAATCCGCGCTCGGCGCTGATCGACCGGGCTCCGTCGGTCTCGGTGTGCTCGACCGTCCGCCAGCCGCGCAGCCGGGTCTTCGCCGCGGCGATGGCCTCGTCGACCGAGGTGTCGTCGAGCGTCTTCTCCGCGTGGTGCGGCAGTCGGCCCAGGTTGCGCGGGGTGCGGACCGGCTTGCTGCGCCACTGCTTGAAGTACTCCCAGCAGCGCGGCAGCAGGCAGCCGATCAGCGAGATGAACAGCAGCACGTAGATCGAGGCGAACCAGACCGAGCTGAAGACCTCGAACATGCCGATCTTGTCCAGCAGCGGCGCGATGTCCGGGTACTGCTGGAAGTACTTGTCCACTTCGGACCGGTTCAGCGAGCGCTGCGGGATCAGCGCGCCCGGCAGCGCGGCCATGGCCAGCAGGAACAGCAGCACCAGCGCGGTGCGCATGGACGTCAGCCCGCGCCAGGTGTTGCGCAGGAAAGCGAGGGCGGTCGTGAGGTGGTCGCGCATCAGATCGGCGTCTCGAATCCGGCGATCGGGCCACGAAGCATCGAGATCAGCTCTCCCCACAGACCGGTGACGAGCAGCAGGCCCACCACCACCAGCAGCACTCCACCCGCGATCTGGATCGCGCGGCCGCGCCGCCGCAGCCAGCCCGCGCTGCGCACCGCCCAGCGGGCGCCCAGGGCCAGCAGCACGAACGGGACGCCGAGGCCGACGCAGTAGGCGAGCACCAGCAGGATTCCGCGCAGCGCGGTTCCGGTGTCCACATCGGTGCCGGCGGCGACCGAGATGACGCCCACCAGAGTCGGTCCCAGGCACGGGGTCCAGCCGAGGCCGAACACCGCGCCGAGCAGCGGCGCGCCCCACACCCCGGCGCGAGGCACGCGGTGCACCCGCACGTCGCGCTGCAGGGCGGGGATCAGGCCGAGGAACACCAGGCCCATCGCGACCGTGACGACTCCGCCGATGCGCTGCAGCAGCAGCTCGTTGGTCAGCAGCGCGTCGGACACCCCGAGCAGCAGCAGCGCTCCGGCCGCGAACACGACGCTGAAGCCGGCCACGAACAGCAGCGCGGCACCGGCCACCCGCCATCGGCCGCGCCGGTTCTCCTCGGCTTCGGCTTCGTCGACCGGCGGCGAATCCGCGCCCACGACACCGGCGAGGTACGCCAAGTAGCCGGGCACCAGCGGGACCACGCAGGGCGAGGCGAAGCTGATCGCCCCGGCGAGCGCCGCGATAGCCGCCGCGAACAGCAGCGGTCCGGACGCGGCGAGCTCGGTGGGGTTCACGCTTCGAGGGTAGGAAAGCCGACGTCGCCCTCACGCACCGGGCTCGGTGAACCAGCCCGCGAACCCCCAGGTGAACGCGATGCCCAGGCACGAACCACGCGCCAGGAGGACGTTGGTCCCACCCATTTCAGGACCAACGACCACCCCCGAGAGGCACAAGTCACAACCAATCACCGTCAGGCAAGCACCGAAGGTGCTTTCTCCTTGCCCCACGCACGCGACCGGCACCGCCGCGGGTTCTGACACGTCTTCTGGGGAGGACAGCCGTAGCGCCGTGTATTGGCATACATCAGTCTCGGATCCCGGAGCCAGAAGGCGTGTCAGGTTCCGCTACCCGCACCGCTGAGCAAAAGGACCACAGAGCAGTTGGAGTGAAATTCGATCCCTACGCAGCAGGCTCGGACGCGATCTTCTGCACCTCGGGAAGCAACTCACTCTCCAGCATCTCCGTCAGGAAGATCGCCGCGACCCGGTGCTGCCGGTCGAGGACGATCGTGGCCGGCACGGTGCTGCGCGGGAACTGGCGCAGCGAGAGCAGCGTGCGGCCTGCCGGGTCGAAGATCGACGGGTAGCTCAGGCCGCGGTCGCGGTGGAAGTCCGCCGCCGCGCTCTGGTCGTCCCGCACGTCGATGCCCAGCACCTTCACGCCCTGCGGACCGAGCTTGTCCTGCACGGCCTGCAGGTCGTCGGCTTCCGAGCGGCACGGTCCGCACCAGGAACCCCAGATGTTGAGCACCACGACCTGGCCCTGGAAGTCCTGGATTCCCAGCTGCTTCCCGGGGTTGAGCAGGTCGTCGCCGGAGAGGTGGCTGATCCGTCCCCGCTCACCAGCCGGGTAGAAGATGCGCGTCTGCCCGCCGGGCGAGACGAAGGTGAACTCGCCACCCGCCTTGTTCGAGTCGTCGCCCTCGGTGGCGCAGCCACCGACCATCGCCAGCACGGCCGTCATCAGGCCGAGCCGCAGAAGAAGCTTCCTCATGCGCCCGTCACTCTCGGATCGGTGCCACCTGCGGGCTCGACGTAGGCCACCCGCACCAGCTCTTCGCCGCGGAACACCAGCGTCGTCACCGACGCCAGCGAGCACTGCCTGCGGCGGGGGTCGTGCCACATCGGCTTGCCCTCGACGTAGCGGCGCAGCGTCCAGATCGGCAACTGGTGCGAGACGCACACCGCTTCCCGCCCGGCCGCCGCGGCACGCGCGCGGTGCGCGGCGCCGAGCATCCGGTGCGCGATTTCCAGGTAGGGCTCTCCCCAGGAGGGCGCGAACGGGTTCCACAGCTTCGGCCAGTGCCGGGGAGACCGCAGGGCACCGTCGCCGACGGAGACCTTCAGGCCCTCGAAGCGGTTGTCCGCCTCGATGAGCCGGGCGTCGGTGGCCACGTCGACCTGGAACATCGCGCCCAGCGGGCGGGCGGTCTCCTGCGCGCGCTGCAGCGGCGAGGAGATCACGCGGGCGATGTCGTGCCCGGAGAGGAACTCCGCGACGAGCTTGGCCTGCTGTTCGCCCTTGTCGGACAGCCGGTAGCCGGGAAGTCGGCCGTAGAGGATGCCCTCCGGGTTGTGCACCTCGCCGTGGCGGAGGAAGTGCACGAGGGTCTTCTCAGCCTGGGGTTCGGTCATTTCGACGCCTCCGGGGCGGTCGCCGCGGCGGCTGCCCGCGCGGCGTGCGGCAGGGCGTCGGCGATCTGCTCGAAGGCGGCGTCGTCCATGGCGGCGTTGACGAACCAGGTCTCGAAGGCGCTCGGCGGCGGGTAGATGCCGCGCGCGAGCAGCTCGTGGAAGAACGCCGGGAAGCGCCAGGTCTGCTGGGCCTGGGCCTGCTCGTAGTCGTGCACCGGCGTCTCGCTGAAGAAGATGCTGAGCATGTTGCCCGCCGAGGCGATCTGGTGGACCACGCCTTCGGCGCTGAGCGCGGACCCGATGAGCTCGCGGAGCCGGTCGGCGTTGCGGTCCAGCGCCGCGTAGACCGAGGCGTCGGCGGCGCGGAGGTTGGCCAGGCCGGAGGCGACGGCGATCGGGTTCCCGGCGAGCGTGCCCGCCTGGTAGACGGGGCCGGTCGGTGCGAGGCGCGACATCACGTCGGCGCGACCGCCGAAGGCTGCGGCGGGAAGACCACCGGACATGACCTTGCCGAAGGTGTAGAGGTCACCGGCGACGCCGTCGATGCCGAACCAGCCGGCTGCGGAGACGCGGAAGCCGGTCATCACCTCGTCCATGATCAGCAGCGCGCCGTTGGCGCTGGTCAGCTCCTTGAGTCCGGTGTTGAAGCCGGGCACCGGCGCGACCGTGCCCATGTTGCCCGCGGCGGCCTCGGTGATCACGCAGGCGATCTCGTCGCCCTGCTCGGCGAAGACCTGCCGCACGGCTTCGAGGTCGTTGTAGGGCAGCACGAGGGTGTCGGCGGCCTGCGCGCCGGTGACGCCCGGCGAGGTCGGCAGGCCGAGCGTCGCGACGCCCGAACCGGCGCTGGCCAGCAGCGCGTCCACGTGACCGTGGTAGCAGCCGGCGAACTTGACGATCTTCTGCTTGCCGGTGAAGGCGCGGGCGAGCCGCACGGCGCTCATCGTCGCCTCGGTCCCGGAGTTGACCAGGCGGACCTGCTCGACCGGCTCGACGCGGTCGATGATCTCCTGCGCCAGGTCGATCTCACCGGTGCCGGGCGTGCCGAAGGACGTGCCGTGCACCGCCGTGTCCCGCACCGCGGCGACGACGTCGGGGTGGGCGTGCCCGTTGATCATCGGGCCCCAGGACGACACCAGGTCGACGTAGCGGTTGTCGTCGGCGTCCCAGAGGTAGGCGCCCTCGCCGCGCACCATGAACCGCGGCGTGCCGCCGACGGATTGGAAGGCGCGGACCGGGGAGTTGACGCCGCCGGGCGTCACCGCCTGCGCACGCTCGAACAGCTGCCGCGACTGCGGAGCCGGATCGTCGTGCCGGGTCGAAGCGGAGTTCGCAGAAGCTGTCACGCCCCCCAGTTTGACACCCCCCGCGCTGTGGCCGAGCGCACACCATTTCAAGGACTGGTCAACGGTCACCGTGCGTGTCGGTGCGGGTGGTGGAACCCACGGCGGTGCGGGCCGAGTCCCCCACCTGAAGCAGCGGCTCCGCCGCGACCGACCTCTAGCTCCCCGCTCGGATGGCGAGGCCGATCTGGCGCAGGGCGTCGATGAGCAGCAGTCCGGCGAAGGTGGCGGCGATGACGGCACCGGACAGCCAGCTGCCGATGGAGCGGGTCACCACGTCCACGGCGCCTCGCGGTCCGGGCAGGTAGATGGTCACCACGCCGCGGTGCCACGCCCACCACGCGAGCAGCACCAGCGCTACCGCGGCGACCAGTTCGATCCCGGCCACGGCCGCGCGCCACGGCTGGTTCAGCCGGCCACCCGAGCGCACCGGTTCGGCGTCGCCGTCGAGCTTCGGCCCGCTCGCGGGCCACGGTTCGGCAGTCGTCACGGCGGAAAGCGTCTCACACGTCGCGGGCGTCGAGGACCGCGCTGATCCGGTCGGTGCGCTCGGCGTGCCGGGCCGCGTCGTGCGAGAGGTGACCGAGCAGCCGGTAGATCCGCTCGTGGTACTCGGGAAGGTCGAGGTAGAAGATCGGTTCGTGGTGCATGACCCGGTTGCGGAAGTCGAGCATGCCCATGAAGTCGTCGTGCAGCGCGTTGCGCGGGCCCGTGTAGTGGGGGAACGCGCGGTGCGCCGCGGGGACCCAGATCTGCCGGTCGTGGGTGCGGCTGAGCAGCGAGACCCAGAACCCGAAGGTCAGCTCGGCCACCACGTCATCAGGTGTGAAGTCCGCCCGGCGTTCGATCTTGCGGCGCGCGCGGCCGATCTTGAACTTGGCGTTGTCGGCCAGCTGCGCGACCTTCCACCAGTCGTCCCGGCCGAAGCGCTCCCGGAGGCGGTGGTGCAGGGCGTTGCGCAGAGACACCTCCAGCCAGTGCAGCGGGCCGTAGAAGGCCGCCGAGACCTGCACGTTCCAGTCGTAGAGCCGGACCGCGACGTCGACGTCGCCACCGGCCTTCTTGAGGTAGCGGTCGAAGCGCGATTCCGACAGCAGCTCCCGCACCCAACCGGGGAGCTCGACGTCGTCCCTGGTCATGGGGCTTTCCTTTCGACCGCTGTGGATCTCGTGCTAGATTGGACGGCGTAGGCCCCGGGTCCGCCTCTGCTTCGCGCATGCCGCCCGGGGCACTTTGCTGCCTAGAGCTCCGACGAGCGCTTCTCGACGAGGTTCGCGAGTTCGGCCGACAGCTTCTCGTGGTCCTTGGCCCAGGCCAGCACGACCGTGTCGTCGGTCAGCCGCAGCGGGATCTCGCCGGTGCCCTTCGGGACCGTCCAGCTGCCGCCCAGCACGCGCGCCCCCACGGGCGCACCCACGTCGCTGACCTGGGCGATCTTCTCGACGGCGAGCGCCTCCCTGCCGAGCACCAGTTCGGACGTCGTCAGGCTCACCGCGAGCAGCCGCCGCCTGCCGTAGACCCAGATGGCCGCGCCGACGGCGAGCGCGAGGCCGACCAGGATCCACCCGGCGAGGTGCTGCGGGCCGAGCGTCAGCTGCTCGGCGAGGAGTCCCAGCAGCGCGAAGGCCGGGCCCCACAGCACCGGCCACCAGCTGCTGCCGCGTTCGGAGTACAACACCGGATCGCTCATCGCTCACCCGTCAGGAAGTCGGAGCTCTGCTGCGCCCACATCAATACGGTTCCGGCGACGCCCAGCACAAGGAGCAGGACGGGGATTCCGAAACCTGCACCCGAAACGACCATCAGCACGGCGTGCACCGCGGCGAACGCGGTGAGCGCGAACCGCGCCCACGCCTGGCGGCGGAACACCAGCGCCCCCAGCGCCAGGTAGATCACCGCCATGACGACCCCGACGACGGTGTTGATCAGCAGCAACCGGCCTTGGACGGCGGGATCGAACCAGGCCAGCCCGGTCTCCAGCAGGAGCAGCAGGGCCACGACCCACCACAGCACGACCGCGATGCGCAGCGGTTTCGGCGGTGCCATCAGTACCGGCGGTTCGACGCGTCGAAGTAGGCGTTGGACTTCGCCGTGAAGACCAGCGCCACGAAGGCGACCGTGCCGACCACGCCCAGCCCTCCCTGCACGTAGCTCAGCGCGTAGTAGCCGCCGGGCAGCGCCTCGGTCTCGCTCAGACCGGTCGCCATGCCGCCGGAGGCGAGGGTGCCGATGCTCGACATCGCCCAGAACGCGGCGAAGATCGTCAGGGTGACCCGCGCCCAGTTGCGGCCGGCCCGCAGCTTGAATCCGAAGGTGATCCACAGCCCGGTCAGGATCAGGTAGAAGATCGTCAGGATGACGAAGAAGACCATCATCACGCCGTTGACCGCGGAGGTCACGTCCGCGGCGACGTCCTCCGAACCCCCGCCGATCGAGTCCTGCACCCAGCCCTGCAGCACCAGGTAGCTGACCACGTTGAGCACGGTCACCAGCAGCGGGAGCACGACGGCGATCCAGAACGCGGTCTCGACCGTCGCGGGCCGCTGCGGCACGGCCATCTCGTGGACGGGCACCGGCGGCGCGCTGAACGGGTTCTGCGAGTAGGGCTGGTATCCGCCGGGCTGCTGCTGCGGAAAACCGCCGGAAGGAGTCCCCGACTGCGGGTAACCACCCTGCTGCCAAGGATTCTGCGGGAAGTTCACGTCCGAACCCTAGAAACCAGCCGATACCCCTGTCCACCGGTTCAGGTCAAGTACCGCGAAGAGGACGTTCACATCACCACCCGACTCCGGCGAGCGGAGCAACCGGGTGGTTCAGCGGGGCTGGAGGTACTGGTTCGACGGCGCCAGGTACGCGTAGACGATGGTGGCGGCGATCGTCGCGAGCTGGAGGACGGCGACGAGGGCCGTGATGATCCCGCCGGCCGCGCCTCCGATGACCGTGGGGATCGTCAGCAGGAACCACAGTGCGCCGACCACCGTGATCACGATGCGCGCCCAGTTGCGGCCGTTGCGCATGAAGATCAGGAACATGATCCACAGTCCCGCCAGGACCAGGCAGAACACAGCCGCGATCGCGATCGTGACCTGGAACAGCGCGCGGGCTTGATCGAGGCTGAGCGCCGGCTGACCGGTCGCTCCCGCCTGTCCCAGCACCGTCTGCAGCTCGGCGTCGCTGATCGTCGCGAACGCCAGCGCGAACATCACGAACCCGACGACCGGGCTGGCGATCCCCGCCCAGAACGAGTTGTCGATCGTGCGCGGGCGCTGCGACCCCGGCGACCGCTCCGGCGGTGGCGGCGGGGCAGCGCCGTACGGGTTGACTGCGTCTGGCGGCGTCACCAGGCCAGCCTAGGAACGGGCCGAGGCCGTGTCCATCGAACGGTCACCACACGTTACGAGGTGGTTGCGGACGGAAACCGCGGGACTCGCGGAAGAACCGGTTCGCCTCGGGCCGGTACATGAACACGATCGCCGCGACCTCGACGGCGGCCACGAGCACCGCGAACACCACGTCGACGCCGCTCACGGTCATCCCGGTCAGCTGCTTGATCAGCGCCGGGCCGACCAGCGACACCGTCAGCACGGTGATCACGGCGTTGAACACGCCGAAACCGGCGAACACGGTGAGCGTGATCCGGCCCCAGTTGCGGCCCTCCAGCATCCGCCTGCACAGCAGCACGTACACCATCAGCGTCAACGCCTTGAACATGAAGGTGAACATGATGCCGCTGTTGGCGGCGGCGTCCAGGTCGGTCTGGGTCATCTCGGGTTGCAGCTGGCGCAGCTCGCCGATCAGCCGCTGCCGATCGAGGAGTTCGACGAACGCCTGCACCACGCCGACCAGCACGGCGCCGATCCACAGCCACCGCGCGGTCTGCAGCGCCTTCGGCGGCTGCGGGGGTTCCGGCGGCGGGACCGGTCGGCCGAAGGCGTCCACCCGCTGCTCCAAGTCGGTCATGCGCGCGCGTCCTGCAACCACTGCGCGGCTTCGGTGGCCCAGTAGGTGAGCACGACGTCCGCTCCCGCGCGGCGGATCGAGGTCAGCGCCTCCAGCACGGTGCGCTGACGTTCGAGCCAGCCGTTGGCCACCGCCGCCTCGATCATCGCGTACTCGCCGGACACCTGGTAGGCGGCGACCGGGACGTCGGCCACACCGGCGATGTCGCGCAGCACGTCCAGGTAGGACATGGCCGGCTTGACCATCACCATGTCGGCGCCCTCGGCCAGGTCGAGGTCCGCTTCGCGGAGGGCTTCGCGGCCGTTGGCCGGGTCCTGCTGGTAGGTCTTGCGGTCGCCCTTGAGCTGGGAGTCGACGGCCTCGCGGAACGGGCCGAAGAACGCCGAGGCGTACTTCGCGGAGTAGGCCATGATCGACACGTCGTCGAAGCCGGTGGCGTCCAGCGAATCCCGGATCACGCCGACCTGACCGTCCATCATGCCGCTCGGCCCGACCACGTGGGCACCGGACTGCGCCTGCACCACGGCCATCTCGCCGTAGATCTGCAGCGTGCGGTCGTTGTCGACGTTGCCGTCCTCGTCCAGCACGCCGCAGTGGCCGTGATCGGTGAACTCGTCCAGGCACAGGTCGGCCATCAGCACCGTGCTGTCGCCGACCTCGGCGCGCAGGTCGCGCAGCGCGACGTTGAGGATCCCGTCGGGGTCGACCGCGCCGGAACCGTCCGCGTCGTGCTTCTCCGGCACGCCGAAGAGCATCAGCCCACCGACGCCCGCGCTGACCGCCTCGACGGCGGCCTTCTTCAGCGAGTCGCGGGTGTGCTGCACGACCCCGGGCATCGACGTGATCGGCACCGGCTCCGAGGCGCCTTCGCGGACGAACATCGGCAGCACCAGGTGCCGCGGCTCCACGGAGGTCTCGGAAACCAACCGACGCACCGCCGGGTTGCGGCGGAGTCGACGGGGACGGCTCGTCGGATACATAACAGCGGCTCCCCAAGCTGACTAGGCGGGGTGACACCCCGAGCGTAACCACTCCGGAAATTCGGACTCCGGAGACCTCAACCGACAGTGATCGTCCCCTCAACCCGAGACGGTCTCGAGGGACTCCAACAGCGGTGTTCGTCCCGGTGAGACGCCGAAGGGCGCCCGGACGTGGTGTCCTGGGCGCCCTTCGGGGTCTCGATCGGCGTTCGTCGCCGGATCAGCTCCGGCGGGCTCGCTTGGCCTTGCGCGGGGGCGGCAGCGCGCCTTCCGCGCGGAGGCGGGCAGCGTGGGCCGCGAGGGCGTCGACCAGTTCCTCGACCCGGGGGGTCTCGGGCTGGACGTCGACCCGCAGACCGAACTCCTTCGCCGTCTCGGCCGTGTTCGGGCCGATGCAGGCGACGAGCGTGCGGGCGTGCGGCTTGCCCGCGATGCCGACGAGGTTGCGGACCGTGGAGGACGAGGTGAAGCAGACGGCGTCGAAACCACCGGTCTTGATCATCTCGCGGGTCTCCGCGGGCGGCGGAGCCGCGCGGACGGTGCGGTAGGCCGTCACGTCGTCGACCTCCCAGCCGCGCTCCTGCAGCCCGGCCGACAGCGTCTCGGTGGCGATGTCGGCGCGCGGCAGCAGCACCCGGTCAACCGGGTCCAGTATGTCGTCGTGCGGCGGGAACTCCTGCAGCAAGCCCTCGCTCGACTGGTCACCCGAGGGCAGCAGCTCCGGGATGATGCCGAAGGCGCGCACCTTCTCCGCGGTGGCCTCGCCGACGCAGGCGATCTTCACACCGGAGAACGCGCGGGCGTCCAGGCCGAACTCCGCGAACTTCTCCCACACCGCGCGGACCGCGTTCGCCGAGGTGAACACGACCCACTGGTAGCGGCCGTCGACCAGGCCCTTGACCGCGCGCTCCATCTGAGCGGGGCTGCGCGGCGGCTCCACGGAGATGGTCGGCACCTCGTGCGACACCGCACCGTGCGACCACAACCGCTCGCTCATCACGCCGGCCTGCTCCTTGGTGCGCGGCACCAGGATCTTCCAGCCGTACAGGGCTCGGGACTCCCACCAGGACAGCTTGCTGCGCTCGGAGACGATGTCGCCGATCGTCACCACCAGGTGGCCCTGCAGCTCGCCGGCGTCGGCGGCCAGCGAAGCCAGCGTGGTGTCGATGGTGCGCTGCTGCACCGTGGTTCCGGACGCGGTCACCGCGACCGGTGTGGTCGCCGGACGGCCGTGCTCGACCAGCCGCGAAGCGGCCTCGGCGAGGTGGCTGCCGGTGGTGTGCAGCACCAGCGCGCCGGGCACACCCGCCAGCGCCGGCCAGTCCGCGTCACCGCGGACGTCGACCTCGGTGTGCACCGCGCCCAGCGCGATGCCGGCGTAGGCCGGAACCGCGCTGCCGCCGGAAACACCGGGGATGACGTCGAACGGAGCCTCGGTCTTGGAAACCTCCTGCGTCTCGCGGACCACCGCGTCGGCGGTGAGCGGGTCACCGGCGACCAGGCGCACCACGTTGCGGCCCGTGTCGGCCTCGTTCACCAGGTCCTTGGCCACGTCGGCGGGGTCGCCGACGGCGGGGCGGACTTCCGCCCCCTCGGCGGCCATCGCGACGATGTCGGCGGGTACGTCCGGGTCGGTCACCAGCAGCGAAGCGCGGGCGATCACATCCCGGCCCCGAACGGTGAGAAGTCCCGCGTCACCGGGACCGGAACCCACGAAAGCAATCCGTCCGGGGGTCTTACGTGCTCGGGTCATCAGGGCACTCCCCATCAACTACTGCCGGGACCGCTGAGCAAAGCGGCCCTGGCTTCGAGCAGCTCATCGGCCAGTTCCAGGCCCAGCTGCTCTGCGGCGGTCGTCTCACCAGTGGCGGAAGCGCGAACCAGAACATCGTCGTCGGTCGCTACCACTCCACGAAGGGACAGGCGCAGCGCCACGCGCCCGTCATCGTCGAGGTCCTCCACCACTTCGGCCAGCGCGCCGACCGGCGCGTGGCAGCCGGCTTCAAGCCGGGCCAGCACAGCGCGTTCGGCGGCAACCGCGGCGCGGCTGGCCTGATCGTCCAAAACGGACTGCAGCAAGTGCTCTGTGTCCACGTCGTCGACGCGGCATTCCACTGCGAGCGCGCCCTGGGCGGGCGCGGGCAGCATCTGCAGTGGATCGAGCGTTTCCGTGATCACCGAAAGCCGGCCCACCCGGGCCAGCCCGGCGCGGGCGAGGACGACGGCGTCCAGCTCGCCGTCTGTCACCTTGCGCATTCGGGTCTCCACATTGCCGCGGATGCCGCGCACCTCCAGCCCCAGGCCGGCGGCCCGGAGCTGACTGGCGCGGCGCGGCGAACCGGTGCCCACAACGGACCCCGGGGGCAGTTCGCCGAGCGTCAGACCGTCCCGTGCCACCAGCGCGTCCCTCGGGTCCTCCCGGACCGGGACAGCGGCCAGCGACAACCGGGGGTCCGGTTCGGTCGGCAGGTCTTTGCAGGAGTGGATGGCGACGTCCACCTCGTCGTTCACGAGGGCTTCGCGCACCGCCGAGGTGAACACGCCGACGCCGATCTCGGCGATCGGGGCCATCGACTGGTCACCGGGGGTCGTGACCGACACCAGCTGGGTCGGGTAACCCGCCGCCTCCAACTGCTCGGCGACCCACGTGCTCTGCGCCATCGCGAGCGCGCTTCCGCGGGTGCCGATCCGGAGGGTCTTGTTCAACGGTCCTCACCGTCCTGTTCCGCCCGGCCGCGCAGCAGCGCCTGGGCGACCGTGACCCCGCCTGGGAGGTTCTCCTCGGCCTGCGGGGTGCCGATCACCGCAGCGGTCTGCGGGTCGAGCTCGAAGAGCTCACGAAGTGCGTCGGCGTAGTCGGAACCACCCGGCTGCGACGCGAGTTGCTTGACGCGGACGGTCGGCGCGTGCAGGAGCTTGTCCACCACGCGGCGCACCGTGCGGCTGAGCTCCTCGCGCGTCGGCGCGTCGATGTCGGGAAGCCGCGAGTCCAGTCGCAGCAGTTCGCTGTCGACGACCTCGGCGGCGCGCTTGCGCAGCGCGGTGACCGTGGGCGTCACCTCGGCCGAGCGCTGCGCGGCCAGGTAGCCGCGCACCTCCTCGGCGACGATCTCGGCGGCCCGCTCGGACTCGTTGCCGCCCTGCTTGGCCGACAGCCGGTGCTGCAGGCTGGCCAGGTCGACGACGGTGACGCCGGGCAGGTCGCCGACCTCGGCGGCGATGTCGCGCGGCAGCCCCAGGTCGCAGCACAGCAGCGGCCGGTCGTCCCGGACCACCAGCGCTGCGGAGACGACCTCTTCGGTCACCACGGCACCGACCGCACCGGTGCAGGCGACCAGCAGGTCCGCGGCGGCGATCGCGTCGGCCAGACCCGAGAGGTCCGCGGTGCCGGCATCCACGCCGTCGGCGCGCAGCGACTCGGCCAGCCGCTCGCCGTTGGCGGCGGTGCGGTTGGCGATGACGATGCGACCGATGCCCGCTCGCTTGAGCTGCGCGGCGGTCAGGCCGCCCATCGAACCGGCGCCCACCAGCAGCGCGCTCTTGCCTTCGAGGCCGTCGAGCGCGGCCTCGGCGTCGGCCAGGGCCTCCGAGACCACCGAAGCGCCCTCGTTGTCGATGCCGGTCTCGCTGTGCACGCGCTTGCCGACGCGCAGCGCCTGCTGCGCCAGCTCGTGCAGCGTCTTGCCGACGGTGCCGCGCTCGTCGGCGGTCCCGTACGCCTGACGCAGCTGGCCGAGGATCTGGGCCTCGCCGACGACCATCGAGTCCAGCCCGGACGACACCGAGAACAGGTGCTCGACGGCGGCGCCGGCGTAGTAGACGTAGAGGTGGTCGGCGAGTTCACCGACCTCGGTGCCGGAGTGGCGCGACAGCACGGCCGTCACGTCGTCCAGGCCGCCGTGGAAGGTCTCGGCCAGCGCGTAGATCTCGACCCGGTTGCAGGTGGAGATCACGAACGCCTCGGCGATGTGCTCGCGCATCACGAGCTCGTCGAGGATCTTGTTGATGTCCCCGCCACTGATGGCGACCCGCTCCAGGACCCGGACCGGTGCGCTGTGGTGGGAAATCCCGACGGTGAGCAGGTTCACAGCCGTTCCACCATCCTGTTCGCCGAATCGATCTCACCCGGAAGCCCCGCGCCGCCGCCCGGCGGTCCGCCGTCGGACGCCGCGCCGTCGACCGCGCTCGCGGCTTCCTGCTGCCGTCGGGCCACGTGGAAGGAAAGGATCTGCATCTCCACCGCCAGGTCGACCTTGCGCACCTCGACGTGCTCGGGGACCTGCAGCACGATCGGGGCGAAGTTCAGGATGCACATGACGCCGCCGGCCACCAAGCGGTCGCAGACCTCCTGCGCGCCCTGGGTGGGGGTGGCGATGACGCCGATGGTGACCTCGCGCTCGGAGCACACCTCGACGATGTCGTCTATGTGGCTGACCGGGATGCCGCCGACCGGCACGCCGACCAGGTCGTCGTCGAGGTCGAACAGCGCCGAGACCGGGAATCCGCGGCCCGGGAACCCGCCGTAGTTGGCGAGCGCGTGCCCGAGGTTACCGATCCCGACGACGGCGACGCTGTGCTTGCGGGTCAGGCCGAGCGTCCGCTCGATCTGACCGATCAGCACCTCGACCTCGTAGCCGACGCCGCGGGTGCCGTAGGAGCCGATGTAGGAGAGGTCCTTGCGCAGCTTGGCGG
The DNA here is from genome assembly GCF_040677225.1 of Saccharopolyspora sp. NPDC049357. NCBI lineage: Bacteria > Bacillati > Actinomycetota > Actinomycetes > Pseudonocardiales > Pseudonocardiaceae > Saccharopolyspora > Saccharopolyspora sp. NPDC049357. Next base: position 25,855 of record NZ_JBFAQJ010000015.1, read on the forward strand.
AGTTGACGCCGGCCGCGGTGGCGAGCTCCTCGCTGGAGACCGTGGTGATGTCCTGCTCGGCGAGCGCGGACAGGGCGCGCAGGTAGACCGCGAGCCGGGCGACGGCCGCTTCCGGGATGGAGCGGGCGCGCTCGCGGGCGGCCGGGACGGCGATGGAGGTGCCGTTGGCGTCGGCCCCGTTCGACGCTCCCGGGGACGCAGCGGTCCGGGCAGGTGTCTGCCCGTCTCCTTCTGGCACGTCCGCTCCTTGGGCCGTCACGCTGGATCTCCCTCGCCTGCTGGTGGTCTGCGCCTCGGGCGGCACCGAAGTGGTGCGAACACCGGGGAAACGGTGAGACGGAACCACCCGATCCGCTGTTCCGCGCCGGAAAATCCGACGGGGAGTTCCGGCGGCACGACCCCTACACCGTAGCCATTTGTGAATGCATGCACAAAGTCGGCGGGGGCGAGCGCACCGGAGGCGCAAACCTTCCCCGCCATCATTGCGGATACCCCCCTGAAGTGCCAAAACGGGTGGCACAGGGCACGTGACCGACGTCGCCGGGCCCCGAGGGCGGTCAGTTCCGCAGCGCGCGGCGGAAGCGTTCTTCCTCGACCTTCCAGAAACCGTGCTCGACTCCATCGATCAAGATCACCGGGACGCGGTCGCCGTACTCGGCGCGCAGTTCCGAGTCGGCGTCGACATCGCTGACCGACCACGCGACGCCCAGCTCATCGCAGATCCGACGCACGTCGGCGATCGCGTCGACGCAGGAGTGGCAGGCCTCGCGGGACATCACGGTCACCTCGTGCACGTCGCCTCCTCGGCGAGTCGTTCGAAAAAATTCGGCACTTCCAACGTACTCAGCCCGCGACACCGCGGAGACCGGGCTCACCTGCACGACCGAGCAGCTCACGTGCGCAAAATCACCCGGCGTGATCATGGTCATTCCTCCCGAAGAGCACGGAGCGCGACCGGACCGTCACCGGAGAGATCTACCTACTTCCGAGTAACAACACGTATGCTGCTGCTCCAACGCCCATCCCGGTGGGCGTTCGCCAGTCGAGTGAAGGCCCGATCGAGCGGTATCGGCGCGACCCGTCGTAGCTGATCGGTCCCCGGATCAGGTGCCCGTCACGGGTACGACGACATGGTTGCCGGCCCGATGCGTCCCAGAACCACCAGAGCCGGTGAAGCCAACGAAGGCAGGAGGTCGCCGGAGATGAGCAGCCCCAAGACGCTCACACCCCCCGCCCCCGACACCGCAGACCTCACTCAACACGTCTCGCCGCGGCCGGTGAGCTCAACGCGCACGAACGTCTCCGTGCCGGACAGCTGGCCGACCGAGAGGTTCACCCCGGACACCTGGGCCTACGTCAGCGCGGCGCAGCAAGGCGACAACGACGCCTTCGGCAGGCTCTACGACGAGTACTCCCAGACCGTCTACCGGTACGTGCTGTTCAGGGTCAGCGACCACTGCCTGGCCGAGGACATCACGAGCGAGACGTTCCTGCGGGCGCTGCGGCGCATCGCCTCGATCAGCTACCAGGGCCGCGACGTGGCAGCCTGGTTCATCACCATCGCCAAGAACCTCATACTCGACCACATCAAGTCGAGCCGGAACCGCCTGGAGATCCCGACCTCCGAGGTCACCGACCACCTGCCCGCCAAGGGCTCGCACGTCGGGCCCGAACACCAGGTGCTGCTCGACGCCACCAACGACGAGCTGCTGCAGTGCATCCGCCAGCTCAACCCCGACCAGCGGGAATGCATCCGGCTGCGGTTCCTCAAGGACATGTCGGTGACCGAAACGGCCATCGCCATGCAACGCAACGAGGGCGCCGTCAAGGCGCTGCAGCACCGCGCGGTCCGCAGACTGGCGCAACTCCTGCCCGACGATCTCCGATAGTGCTTGCCGATCCCGGCGGAGGTGCGCAATCGTGGCGCGGACGAGGTCTTAAGCTATGAGGCAGCCGCCCCGGACCGGGGTCGGTTGGAGATCACGGACTTCGCACACCACCACTCCGGAGGACCCTGGGAGGCGCGGCGGTGCCGACACGGCAGGGCTCGGCCGATGACGCGGACCACAACGGCATGCGCACGTCCAGCACAGAGCAGATCGACAGCGCGAAAGTAGCGGGTCGCGCCTCAGCCGAGGCGGCGGTTGCGGCCGCCCCGGTTCAGGACGGGACGCTCACGACACCGCCGGACCTGACCGCGGCGGCGTTCTTCGACGTCGACAACACGATGATGATGGGCGCCTCGCTGTTCCACTTCGCGCGAGGCCTCGCCGCCCGGAAGTTCTTCAACCCGGGTGACCTGGCCGGGTTCGCCTGGCAGCAGCTGAAGTTCCGGATCGGTGGCCGGGAGAACCCGCAGGACATCCAGGCCAGCCGCGAGCAGGCGCTGTCCTTCGTCGCCGGGCGCAGCGTCGAGGAGCTGGTCAACCTCAGCGAGGAGATCTACGACGAGCTGATGGCCGACCGGATCTGGGCGGGCACCCGCGCGCTCGCGCAGATGCACCTCGACGCCGGGCAGCGGGTGTGGCTGGTCACCGCCACCCCCGTCGAGCTGGCCTCGATCATCGCCCGGCGGCTCGGCCTGACCGGCGCCCTGGGCACGGTCTCCGAGAGCGAGGACGGCATCTACACCGGTCGCCTGGTCGGCGAGATGCTGCACGGTCGCGCCAAGGCGCACGCGGTGCGCGCGATCGCCGCCAGCGAAGGCCTGGACCTGCGCCGCTGCACCGCCTACTCGGACTCGGCCAACGACATCCCGATGCTGTCGGTCGTGGGCACCGCGGTCGCGGTCAACCCGGACCAGCGGCTGCGCGAGATCGCCCGCGCCCGGGACTGGGAGGTCCGCGACTTCCGCACCGGCCGCAAGGCCGTCCGCATCGGCCTCAACTCCATGCTCGGCGCGGGCGCGGCAGCGGGCGCGGTCGCAGCAGGCCTCGCCTACCGCCGCCGAGACCGCTCCTGACCAGCGCTGCAAGCACCGAAGGTGCATTCTCAGCACCCCGAGCAAGCAACTCGCACCGCCGGGGTTCTCAGACGTCCTCTGGCGAGGACAGCCGCAGCGCCGCGCATTGGACGTGCTCAAGTCGCGGATCCCGGAGCCAGAGGACGTCTGCGCCTTCCCCGTCCGGGGGTTTCCCCACCCAAACGCAAGCCGACGACTCTCAACCTGAAATGTCGACCATCCAGTTGACGCCGTGCCGGTCGGTGCACATCCCGAACTCATCGCCCCACATCTGCTTCTCCAGCGGGACGAGGACCTGGCCGCCTTCGGCCAGCTTGATGAAGTAGTCGCGCAGCGCGTCGGCGTCGGCCGCCTCGCCGCTGATGCTGATCGAGAAGTTGCTGCCGGACTGGGTGGGCATGTCCGGCGGAGCGTCGGCCGCCATCAGCGTGAAGCCGAGCTGCGTGATCAGGTTGCCGTGCATGATCTTGTCCGCGGACGGGCCTTCGGCCTGACCGAACTGACCGTAGGTGTTGAGCGTCAGTTCCCCGCCGAGCACCGACCGGTAGAACTCCAACGCCTGCTTGGCGTCGCCGTTGAACTGCAGGTACGGGTTGAGCTTCGCCACGGTGAATCGCCTCCTGCACTTAGGGGTGCGGATGAGCCGGCGCGGCGGCATCCCCGCCCGCCGCGCCGGCCCGCTACATCCTCATCACGCGGCGGTGCCCCACGCCCGCCCGGAGACCCCGGATCATCAGTCCGGGTGGACATCAACCGAGGAAGACGTTGGTGCGCTGCGACAACAGCCGGTAGAGCGTGTGCTGGATGATCTCCCTGACCTGGTCGGACAGGCTGAACACCAGCATCGGATCGTCCGCCGCGCCCTCCGGGTACCCGGAGGTCTCGATCGGCTCACCGAACTCGATGTACCACTTCGAGGGGAGCGGCACCGCGCCCAGCGGACCGAAGTGCGGGAACAGCGGCGTCACCGGGAAGTAGGGCAGACCCAGCAGCCGGGCGATCGGCTTCAGGTCCGCCAGCTTCGGGTAGATCTCCTCGGCTCCCACGATCGCGCAAGGGATGATCGGCGCGCCGGTGCGCAGCGCGGCCGAGACGAAACCGCCGCGGCCGAAGCGCTGCAGCTTGTAGCGGTCCTTGAACGGTTTGCCGATGCCCTTGAAGCCCTCCGGCCACACCCCGACGATCTCCCCGCCGGTCAGCAGCCGCTCGGCGTCGGGGTTGCAGGCCAGCGTGTGCCCGGCCTTGCGAGCCACCGCGCCCAGCATCGGCATGCGGAACACCAGGTCCGCGCCCAGCATCCGCAGGTGCCGCTCGGCGGGGTGGTGGTCGTGCAGCGCGACCGTGGTCATCAGCGCGTCCCACGGCAAGGTGCCCGAGTGGTTGGCGACGAGCAGCGCGCCGTCATCGGGAACGTTGTGCGCGCCGATGGTCTCCACCCGGAACCACTTCTCGTAGAACGGGCGGATCAGCCGCAGGAAGACCTCGTCGGTGAGCTCCTCGTCGAAGCCGAACTCGTCGACCCGGTACTCGCCGAGCAGCCGACGTCGGGCGAAGGCGAGCACGTCGATGACGGCTTCCTCCCAGCCCGGCTCGTCCGGGGTGGGAGGAATCCGATCGCCGTTCTCCGGTCGCAACGGGATCACCTGCGCATCGGCCATCGCGCCTCCGTCTCGCCTTCCGCTCACCGCAGTCTCGAAAGCAGTTCTCCGGCGCGCCGCTCCAACGCCATGATGTTCTCCGGTTCCACCACCGGGCGCAGGCCGCGTCCGCGCACGAAGTCGTCGAACGCCTGCTGGGTGGTCCAGCGCGGGGTGAACCCGAAGGTCTCACGAAGCCGCGTGGTGTCCAGCACCCGGCCGAAGTTGAGGAAGCGCAGCTGCTCCGGGGAGAAGTCCACCAGCCGGGCGCTGCGGAACAGCTGCGTCACGGCGGGCACCGACGGGCTCGGCAGCGGCAGCGCCACCCGGCCCGCGCGGCGGATCGCCTGCGACAGCATCAGCACCCCGTCACCGGCCACGTTGTAGACGCCGGTCTTGTCGCCCAGCGTCGCGCGCTCCAGCACGGCCAGCGCGTCCTCGGAGTGCAGCAGCTGGAAGCGCGCGTCGAAACCGAGGATGGTGGGCACCACCGGCAGCATGAAGTAGCGGGCCAGCATCGCGTCGATGCGCGGACCGATCAGGTTCGAGAACCGCAGCGTCGTGACGTCCACGTCGGGCCGGCGGCGGCCGAAGCCGCGCACGTAGCCCTCGATCTCCACGGCGTCCTTGGCGTAGCCGGACGACGGCAGGTCCTTCGGCTCGATGTCCTCGGTGAACACCGCGGGATCGCGGGAGCTGGACCCGTAGACGGCACAGGTGGAGCGCACCACGACCTTGCGGACCCGAGGCGACTGCTGGCAGGCCGCCAGCAGCTGCATGGAGCCGATGACGTTCATGTCCTTGAGCGTCGTCCGGCCACCGGGACCCGTGTGCGTGTTGATCGCCGCGTGCACCACGGTGTCGACCCCGGCGTTGTTGATCACCTTGCTGATCAGCGGGTTGCGGATGTCGGCGCGCACGAACTCGGTGCGCCCCATCCGCCGCATCAGGTCGCGGCCGGGCTGGACCGTGTCCACGCCCAGCACCCGGTCGATCGCCGGGTCGGCCGCCAGCCGCGCCGCCAGGTGACCGCCCAGGAAGCGGCTGACACCCGTCACCAGCACGACTTTCGGCCCCATGTTCACCCCGCGCAGTCGAAGGAGTGCCGCCAGAGATCGATGCTACAGGCGGACCCGCCTCCCACCAGCCAGCACGGCGTTACCGGGCGGGGTCGAAAAAGCAAAACCGCCGTCGACTCCGAGGGTCGACGGCGGATTTGGTCAGATCACTTGCCCAACTTGCGACGCTGGACGCGCGTCTTGCGAAGCAGCTTGCGGTGCTTCTTCTTGGACATACGCTTGCGGCGCTTCTTGATGACCGAGCCCATGCGGACTCCTTCACTCTTGACGGCGGTTCGAACGTCTTCCGTGCCGGAGCAGCTGCCAGGAGCGCATCAGGCACGACCAACCCAAAACTTTACCTGCCCTGGTCTCGGCCCTGCCGCCGTGGTCCGGCAAGCGCGCTTCGATCACCCCCGGGGCGGGCCTGGGGGTGATCTTCGAGAGCGGCTCAACCCGCGTCGTAGTAGGCGTGTTCGAGGTAGGCGTGGACGTCCTTCTCGGCCACGCGGAACGAGCGGCCCACCCTCGCGGCGGGCAGCTCGCCGGCGTGCACGAGCCGGTAGACCGTCATCTTCGACACCCGCATCAGCTTGGCCACCTCGGCGACGGTGAGGAACCGCACCTGGCCCATGCTCGGCGGTGCCTGGCGCCCGGGTTCGGAGTTCGCAGACATGCTTCACCGTGCCCTCCACACGTGTCGCCCCCGGCGGCTTCCCCGTCCGCCGGAAACCTCACGCACGTGCTCCATCGAGACTAACGGGACACACAACAATTGTTGAGTTGACTTTTGCCTCTTAGGTTGCCGGTCGGCTTGTTGAGCGGTGCGGGTGGCGGAACCTGCGGCGGTGCCGGTTGCGCGGGTGGGGCACGGAGGAACCGGCTTCGCCGGTTGCCTGACGGTCGTTGCCCGGCTCAGTCGTCTTCTTCGTGGGCTTTGCCGAGTTCGACTGAGCGGTCTCGGGCTGCTTCGATGGCGTCGATGAGGGCTGCTCGGACTCCGTGCTTCTCCAGCTCCCGGATGCCTGCGATGGTGGTGCCCGCCGGGGAGGTGACCGCTTCGCGGAGCATGACCGGGTGTCCGCCGCCCTCGCGGAGCATGGCCGCCGCGCCGACCGCGGACTGGACGATGAGGTCGGCGGCGGTGGCGCGCGGGATGCCCAGCAGGATCCCGGCGTCGATCATGGCCTCGACCAGGTAGAAGAAGTACGCGGGACCGGAGCCCGACAGCGCGGTGACCGCGTCCTGCTGGCTCTCCGGAACCCTCGCGACCTTGCCGACGCTGCCCAGCAGCTCCTCGACGAGCTCCAGGTCCCGGTCCGCGGCGTGCGCACCACCGGAGATGGCGGCCATGGCCTCGCCGACCAGCATCGGGGTGTTCGGCATGACGCGGACGACCGCCGTGCCCTCGGGCAGCCGGCGCTCGAACAGCTTCGTCGGCAGACCCGCGCACAGCGACACGACCAGCTTGCCGCCCGGGATCTTCGGCGCCATCTCGTCCAGCAACGGCTCGATGTCCTGCGGCTTGACCGCCACCACGATCACGTCCGCGCGCTGCACCGCCGTGGGCACGTCGACGTGCGAGATGCCGTAGGTCTTGGTCAGCTCCTCGGCACGGGTCGGGAAGCGCTCGGTGAACAGCAGATCGGACGGGGCTCGTCCGGCTTTGATCAAGCCCGAGAGCAGGGCTTCTCCGATCTTTCCGGCTCCGAGCACGGCGATGGTCGTCATGAGGCTCAGGGTGCCAGACCACGCTGCGTGTCGACCCCTCCCGTTGACCCGCACCGGCGGCTACTGTGTTTCGCACCACACATCGAAGGTCTTTCACCCCGCCGCCGCCACGCGACCCCCACAGCGAAGGAGCTTCGACCATGTTGAGCACGATGAACGACGGCCCCCTCTCGATCGCCCGGATCATGCGGCAGGGAACCGGCCCGCACGGTGCCACCGCCGAAGTCGTGACCTGGACCGGCGCCGAGCCCCGGCGCAGCGGGTACGCCGAGATCGGCCGGGAAGCCGCGCGGCTGGCGCACGCGCTGCGCGGACTGGGCGTCACCGGTGACCAGCGCGTCGGCACGTTCATGTGGAACAACGCCGAGCACCTGACCGCCTACCTCGCGGTGCCGTCCATGGGCGCGGTGCTGCACACCCTCAACATCCGCCTGTTCCCCGAGCAGCTGGTCTACGTCGCCAACCACGCCGAGGACCACGTGGTGCTGGTCGACCACACCCTGCTGCCGCTGTTCGCCAAGCTGCTGCCCGAGATGAAGACCGTCCGGCACGCGGTCGTGGTCGGCGGTGATGCGAGCGCCCTGGACGCACCAGCGGGCGTCGAGGTGCACGGCTACGCGGACCTGCTGGCCGGGCAGCCGGAGGAGTTCGACTGGCCCGAGCTGGACGAGCGCTCCGCCGCCGCGATGTGCTACACGTCCGGGACCACCGCCAACCCCAAGGGCGTCGTCTACTCGCACCGCTCGATCTACCTGCACTCGATGCAGGTGTGCATGACCGACGGGATGGCCCTGGAGCAGGGCGACCGGGGTCTCGCGGTGGTGCCGATGTTCCACGCGATGTCGTGGGGCCTGCCCTACGCGGCGTTCATGGTCGGCGCCTCCATGATCATGCCGGACCGGTTCCTGCAGCCCGAACCGCTGGTGGCGATGATGGCCGCCGAGCGCCCGACGATGGCCGCGGCGGTGCCGACCATCTGGCAGGGCGTGCTCGCCGAGCTGGAGAAGGAGCCCCGCGACATCTCCTCGCTGCGCGAGGTCGTGATCGGCGGTTCGGCGTGCCCGCCTGCGATGATGCGGACCTTCCAGGAGGAGTACGGCATCACGGTCGTGCACGCCTGGGGCATGACCGAGACCTCGCCGCTGGGCAGCCTCGCCCGGCCACCCGCCGGAGTCACCGGCGAGGACCAGTGGGCCTACCGCGTGAGTCAGGGACGGCTGCCCGCCTCGGTGGAGGCGCGGCTCGTCGACGACGACGGCCGGTTCCTGCAGTGGGACGGGCAGAGCGTCGGTGAGCTGGAGGTTCGCGGCCCGTGGGTCGCCGAGGCGTACTACGGCGACGACGATCCGGAGAAGTTCCACGACGGCTGGCTGCGCACCGGCGACGTCGGCTACCTGACGCCCGAGGGCTTCCTGCACCTGACCGACCGGGCCAAGGACGTCATCAAGTCCGGCGGCGAGTGGATCTCATCGGTGGAGCTGGAGAACCAGGTCATGGCGCATCCCGCGGTGGCCGAGGCGATGGTCATCGGCGTCCCGGACGAGAAGTGGTCGGAGCGCCCGCTGGTGGCGGTGGTGCTGCGCGAGGGCGAGACCGCCGACGCGGCGGAGCTCCGCGAGTTCCTGTCCGGTTCGGTCGCGCGCTGGCAGCTGCCCGAGTACTGGACGTTCATCACCGAGGCGCCGAAGACCAGCGTCGGCAAGTTCGACAAGAAGCGCCTCCGCAAGCAGCACTCCGAAGGCGATCTCGACGTCATCCACCTCACCTGATCGAGGCGGCGAGGGCGGGGACGGGATTTCCGGGCGTCCCCGCACTCGCTCCCGCGTCAGGAGGGGGACAGGGCGAGCTGGCGGGCCTGGCAGATGAGGCGGCCGACCGAGTCGATGACCTGGACGTCCTCGTCGAACCACTGGCCGTGCACGGCCCGGCAGTCGACCAGCATGCGCAGCCACCCGTTGGCGGGGTGAGCGCGCAGGTAGGCGGTCAGCTGCACCGTCGGCGCCCAGCCGAAGCGGCCCATGTTCAGCGTGACCGGAACCGTGAGATCCCCCGCGACCAGGCCGAACAGCAGGTCGGGCTGGCCCTCGCGGGGCCTGACCCACATCCGGTAGCGGGGCTCGCCGGTGCCGCCGTTGAGGAACTCGGCCGTGTTCGGGTCCAGCCGCATGTCGCAGACCTCGGCGAGGTGGAAGAACCTCGTGGACTGGCTGAGGTCGATGGCGTCCGGCGGCGGGTTGACCGGCATGGACGGCAGATCCGACCACTCCGGCTCGGCCGCGGGCATCCGTCCCGCGGTGACCGTCGCGTCGACGCACACCTGACCGCGCTGCTCCAGCGCCGCGCGCACCACCGTGACGGTCTTGCCGGTCTTGAGCGGCTGCAACCGGATCATCACCGGCCCGACGCGCGGCGGGCGCAGGTACTGCGCGCTGATCGACAGCGGTTCGAGCCCGCTGCCGTCGCTGACGGCTCTGGTGAGCAGTGCCAGCAAGTACCCGCCGTGCGGGTTGTCACCGACAGCCCAATCCGGGTGGAGGTTCGCGACGTAACTGCCGTCGCCGAGCGAACGCACCGAAGTGGCCGCGGAGAACGGATCCTGGACCTCGGTCACGTGCGATCCACCGGTCGAACGCCCACTACGCGCAACGAGTTCATGGTCGACGATTCTAATGACCTTGCCCGAAGTTGATCATCAGGTATCGGTTAGCGGCCCTAAGCTCCCAGCGGTTCCAGGTGCAGACGGGCGAACAGCAGCGCTTCGGCGAGTATTTCCGCTCGTTGCTGGGGATTCCGCGCCTTGCGGGTGTTGACCTCCAGCACCACCGAACCGTCGTAGCCGTCGGCCGCCAGCGCCTCGCAGACCTCCGCGCACGGCTGGCTGCCCTGGCCGGGCAGCAGGTGCTCGTCGCGGGAGGCGCCGGTGCCGTCGGCGAGGTGGACGTGCGCGAGGCCGTCGCGCATCCGCTTGAGCAGCTCGATGGCGTCCACGTGCGCCGCGGCCGCGTGCGAGAGGTCCAGCGTGTAGTTGCGGAAGCCCACGTCGGTGGGGTCCGGTGAGGGCTTGAACGCCGAGAGCCCGTTGCTCCGGCTGCTGCGGAGCCGGTTCAGCGTGTTCGGCGGGCGCAGCGGGAACATGTTCTCCACCGCGATCTTGAGGCCGCTGATCTCCTCCAGCTCCTCGACCAGCTCCGGGAACGCGTCGGCGTACCGGCGCTGCCAGCGGAACGGCGGGTGCACCACGACCGTCGAAGCGCCCAGCTCGCCGGCCACGACCACGGCCCTGCGCAGGCGTTCCTCGGGTTCCGGCGACCAGACCCGCTGGGTGATCAGCAGGCAGGGCGCGTGCACCGCGAGCACCGGCACCCCGTGCTGCTGCGACAACCGGCTCAGCGCGTCGACGTCCTGGCTGACCGCATCGGCCCAGACCATCACCTCGACCCCGTCGAAACCGAGGTCGGCGGACATCTCGAAGGCCGCGCGAGCAGGTTGCGGCCACACCGAGGCGCTGGACAGCCCCACCGGAATCCGCCCGGGGGTGTCCTGGCGCTCAGACCGCGATGGTTGTCCCGTCATCTCGACCCAAGCATGACCCACGACCTCGGTGAGGTTGCGCGGCGGTGGGTCGTCCGGCCTCGCACCGCCCGGCGTTCACCTGTCCGAGCCAACACCGACAACCTCTCACTGATTGATCAACAGCAACGCGGCCGGCGACACCGTGCAGAACAGGCCGACCAGCACCGAGAGCAGGATGGTCTGCAGATCGTTGGTGCGGAAGAACTTCCACGCAACGAGCACCAAAAGGCCGGTGAACACCAGGGCCGCGCCGAACGCGGCGAGGGTCGCGTTGATCCACAACCAGCGGAAACCCACCCACACGGCACCGCCGCCGACCAGGCCGAGGACGCCCTGCAGGGCGAGCGTGCCCCACTCCTTGCCCGCCGACGGCGGGCGGTCGACCTCGTCGTCGGGGTCGTAGTCGTCGTTCAGCCCGGCGGGCGCCGAGGTGGCGTAGTCCTCGTCGTAGGCCTGGTCGTACGGCTCGTCGTAGGGCTGCTCGTAGGCACCGGAGTAGCTCTGCTCGGAGTCGTCGAAGGACTCGTAGTCGTACGGATCGGCGTTGGGCTCGGCGGTCTGCGCCGGGTACGCCTGATCAGCACCGCCGTCGATGCGCGGCAGCTGCTCGGTGAAGTTCTCCGGCAGCTGCGGCGGGCCGGCGGGCGCCATCGGCGGCCCCGACCGAGCGGGCGGTGTCGGCAGCGCGGGCTGCCGGATGGTCGCCTCGGCGTCGCTGCTCGGCGCGGAGGGCGCCGGCGGGGTCGAGGAGGCGCTGCCCGTGCTGCCGAAGCGCTGCGCCCAGTAACCGGCGCCGCCGGACTCGGCCGGCGGTTCGGCCGCGGGGCGCGCGGGCGGCGTGCTGGGCGGCGACACCGGCCCGGAGGCCTGCGGCGGCTTCGCCGGGGGCTGAGAGGCCGGAGGCTGGGGAGCCGGAGGCTGCGCTGCCGGAGCTTGGGGGGCCGGTGGCTGGGCGGCCGGAGGTTGGGCCGCTGGTGGTGCCGCCGGAGGTTGGGCCGCCGGAGGCTGAGCGGGCGGTGGGCTCGCCGGAGCCGCCTGGGGCGGGGAGGCGGCCGGACCCGCCTGCCTGCGGCTGGTCGGCGGCTCCTCGTCCGGCTTGACCGGGCGCATCTTGCCGCTGTCGGACAGCACCCGGTTGATGATCTCCTGAGGCGCCGTCTCGGTCGGGTCCTCGGCCTTCCTGCGCCGGCGCCGGGAGCTCTTCTCCGAGCTGCCGCCGTACTCGGCGAGCAGCTCTGCAACGGTGCGCTGGGTGGGCTGGTCCGCCCCGCTGTCCCGACTCATCGTTCCCACCGTGCCCCGTGCCGCGTTCGCAGTCCAGTTCCGTCCACCGGTGCCTCGGTTTCATCCCGTGTCGGGCCGGACGCATTCTCCTGCGCCGGCACGAGCCCTTCCGTGCCCCCCGCACGCACCGGAACGCCGCTCTTGAACGCAGTGTGACTATCTCCGTTGGTGTGGTCCAGCCGCCGAAGGATGACTCCCTCGCGCAGCGCCCACGGGCAGATCTCGAGTTCGGTGACGCCTAAGGCCTTCATCGCGGCCTCCGCGACCAGCGCACCTCCGACGAGCTGGTGCGACCGCGCGGAGCTCACACCGTCGAGCGCGGCGAGGTCGCTGGAGGACATGCGTGTGATGAATGCCAAGAGCTGCCGCAGCCCCGTGTCGGTCAACGTGCGCGACACGCGCTGCCCCGCCGAGGACGGTGCGGCACCGGTCAGCCGGGCCAGCGAGCGGAACGTCTTCGACGACGCCACCACCCGGTCCGGCCGGGCCAGCTTGCGGAACTTCTTGGCGGTGGGCGCCAGCTGGCCCTCCAGCCAGTCCCGCGCCTTCTTGATCTCGTCCTGCTTCGGCGGGTCCTTGAGCATCGTGCGGCTCATCCGTCCCGCGCCCAGCGGCAGCGAGACAGCGAGGTCCGGATGCTCGTCGATGCCCAGCGCCATCTCCAGAGAACCGCCGCCGATGTCCAGCAGCAGCAGGTTGCCCGCCGACCAGCCGTACCAGCGCCGGGCCGCGAGGAAGGTGTAGCGGGCCTCGTCCTCGCCCGGCAACACCTCCAGCTCGACCCCGGTCTCGGTGCTCAGCCGCTCCAGCACCTCCACCGCGTTGTCCGCGTCGCGGATCGCCGAGGTCGCGAAGGCCATCAGCTCGTCGCAACCGGCCGCCACGGCCGAATCCCGAGCTTCGGAGATGGTCCGGATCAGTTCGTCGGCGTCGTCGTCGGAGAGCCGCCCGTTGTGCGCACCGATCCGCTCGGCGAGCCGCAGCACGGTCTTCTCCGATGTCATCGGGGTCGGATGCGCACCACGGTGCGCGTCCACCACGAGCAGGTGGACGGTGTTGGATCCGACGTCGAGGACCCCTAGGCGCATGACCGACAAATTACCGGCTGCGCATGCGCCGGGGCGTCAGGTGGGCGGGAAACTGCGTTCCGGAACACTCCGAACACGCCCGCCACCAGGTCAGCAGCCCCTCGGGGATGCGACCGGTCCCGCGCGCCCGGCTCAGGCCTCGAACTTGTAGCCAAGACCACGCACCGTGATCAGGTAGCGCGGGTCCGCCGGGTCCGGTTCGACCTTCGAGCGAAGCCGCTTGACGTGCACGTCGAGGGTCTTGGTGTCGCCGACGTAGTCCGCGCCCCACACCCTGTCGATGAGCTGACCGCGGGTGAGCACCCGGCCGACGTTGCGCAGCAGGTACTCCAGGAGGTCGAACTCCTTGAGCGGCAGGCTCACGTCCTCGCCCTCGACGGTCACCACGTGCCGCTCGACGTCCAGCCGGACCGGGCCCGCCGCCAGCACCTGCGGCTGCAGCTCCTCGGCCTCACCGCGGCGGCGCAGCACGGCGCGCACGCGGGCGATCAGCTCGCGCGCCGAGTAGGGCTTGGTGACGTAGTCGTCGGCTCCCAGCTCCAGACCCACGACCTTGTCGATCTCGCTGTCGCGCGCGGTCACCATGATCACCGGGACCGCGGAGCGCTGCCGCAGCTGCTTGCACACGTCGGTGCCGCTCATCCCGGGCAGCATCAGGTCCAGCAGCACTATGTCCGCACCGTTGCGGTCGAACTCGTCCAGGGCATCGGTGCCGTTGGTCGCGACGGCGGCCGTGAAGCCCTCCTTGCGGAGCAGGAAGGCAAGTGGGTCGGCGAAGGACTCCTCGTCCTCCACGATCAACACTCTGGTCACCGGACTCCTCCCGTTTCGACGGTTGTCACGCCGTCCGCGCTTTCGGTGATCGACCGCGCGGCTGGTGCCGCGCGATCCGGTTCGGTGGTCGCCTCATCGCCGTCGACCTCGCCCGTGCCGTGCCTGGGCACGCGGATGGTGAAGGTGGAACCCGTCCCCGGCCTGCTCCACAGCTTCACCTCGCCTCCGTGGTTCGCGGCGACGTGCTTGACGATGGCCAGCCCCAAACCTGTACCGCCGGTGGCCCGCGAGCGAGCGGGATCCACCCGGAAGAACCGCTCGAACACCCTTTCGTGGTGTTCGGGTTCGATCCCGATACCGCGGTCGGTGACCGCGATCTCGACGAAGTCCTCGGACAACCGGCGCGAGATCGACACCGGGCTCCCGTGGGACGAGTAGTTGACCGCGTTGGTGATCAGGTTGGTCAGCGCGGTGACCAGCAGCGCCCGGTCGCCTTCCAGCAGGTACCCGGACGGCCCGTCCACCGCGATCTCGATGCCTGCGGACTCGGCGGCCAGCCGGGACCGGCCCAGCGCCTCCTCGACGACCTCGTCCACCTCGATCGAGTTGAGCTCCGGCAGCCGCTCCGCGCCCTGCAGGCGGGACAGCGCGATCAGCTCGGAGACGAGCGTCCCGAGGCGGGTCGACTCGTGCAGGATCTTGGTGGAGAAGCGCCGGACCTCCTCCGGGTCCTCGGCGGTGTCCAGCAGCGCCTCGGCCAGCAGCGCCAGCGCGCCCACCGGCGTCTTGAGCTCGTGGCTGACGTTGGCCACGAAGTCCCGCCGGGTCGCCTCCAGCCGCACCGAGTCGGACTGGTCCGCAGCGTCGACGACGGTGAAGCCGTCGCCGAGCGGGCGGACGTCGCCGATCACGGCGGCCGGACCGCGTCCGGCCAGCGAGGCGCGCCCGTCCAGCGGGCAGAGGTCGACGGTCACCGTCTCCCCGGTCTTGCGCGCCTGTTCAGCGGCCTTCTGCGCCCGGGGGTCGGCTCGGTAGTCGTGGATCACGCCCAGCTCGGCAGCGCGCGGGTTGTGCAGCACCACGTCGCCGAAGCGGTTGAGCAGCACGACACCGCTGGTGCTGGTGTGCACCTGGCGCTGGAGGAGCTCTGCGACGGTGGGGCCCTGCGGCTGGGACTTGCGGTAGGGCCGGGATCCTCCGGCTGCCAAGAATCCGCCGACCGCGCCCAGCAGGAGCGCGGCGATGATCAGGGCGGTGTAGCCCAAAGCGGTCACATCTGCATCGTAAGCAAGCGCGGGTGGGGAAGGGCCAGTCCACGAGGGCGTTCAGTGACGCCCGTGACACGAATCGGGCCGTTCTTCACCTCTGGTTCACCCCCTGCTCGGAGCGGGTTCAGCTACCGACCGAGCCTCGGTAGCGCTCCGTTCCCCGAGTGGGCGATTTTTCGCCACTCCTCACCCACGTGGGTGACGCGTGGAGGGCACCTCGGCTACGTGCCGGGGCGCCCTCCACCGCTGTCCGGGGCTCAGCGGCCCTGGTTCGCCACGGCGGCGGCTGCCTTCGCGGCGGCCTCCGGGTCCAGGTAGGTGCCGCCCGGGTTGGTGGGCTTGAAGTTCTCGTCGAGGTCGTAGCGCAGCGGGATGCCGGTGGGGATGTTCAGCCCCGCGATGCTCTCGTCGGAGATCCCGTCCAGGTGCTTGACCAGCGCGCGCAGCGAGTTGCCGTGCGCGGCGACCAGCACGGTCTTGCCTGCCTGGAGGTCCGGGACGATCGCCGACTCCCAGTACGGCAGCAGCCGGGCCACGACGTCCTTGAGGCACTCCGTGCGCGGCATGTCGGCGCCGAGGTCCGCGTAGCGCGGGTCGGAGTCCTGGCTGAACTCGTCGCCGAGCTCGATCTCCGGCGGCGGGGTGTCGTAGGAACGGCGCCAGAGCATGAACTGCTCCTCGCCGTAGGTGTCCAGCGTCTGCTTCTTGTTCTTGCCCTGCAGAGCACCGTAGTGGCGCTCGTTGAGCCGCCAGTCGCGCTTGACCGGGATCCAGTGACGGTCAGCGCCGTCGAGGGCGATGTTCGCGGTGGAGATCGCGCGCCGAAGCAGCGAGGTGTGCAGCACGTCCGGCAGCGCACCCGCCTCGCGCAGCAGCTCGCCGCCGCGCTTGGCCTCGGCCTGGCCCTTGTCCGACAGCGGGACGTCCACCCAGCCCGTGAACAGGTTCTCGGCGTTCCACGTGCTCTCACCGTGCCGCAGCAGCACCAAAGTCGAAGTCATGGCCCCAGGCTATCCGCACACCTGAGCAGGACAGCGAGGTTGTGAGCTTCACCCGAGAGTTACTCGATCACCGTACGACTGTGACACGACCGTGTCGGTCGTCACTTTCCGTGGAAGATATGGCCTTCTCCAGGGCTCCTGCTCTAGTTTTCTTCCCGAACATCACACGAATGGAGTAATGCGGCAGCCTTGTGGCGGCTACATAACTCTGCGAAGTTGGCAATGCTCTCCTTGATCGGCTCCCACGCACTCCCCGATCCAGCGAGAGCGAGAAACGCGGTTCAGCTCCCCCAACGAACCGCACCCCGCCGGGTCCAGGGTGCCCCCCGCCCTCCAGACCCGTCAGGCGGGACCAGCGTGGTGGGGCGGCTCGAGCTCGTGACTCCCCCTCTCTCCCGAGCCGCCCCCCTCGTGGGGGTTTTCTCTTGGTTCTGATCGTGGTCGTTTTGCGTGGCGGTGCGGGTGGGGGAACCTGAGCGGCGCTGTGGACTCCGCGCGCCACTCCTGATGTATGCCAATACACGGCGTCGCGGCGTGCTCGCCACAGCGCCGCTCAGAACCCCCGGCGGTGCGAGCTGCTCAGGTGGGGCACTGAGCAAGCGCCTTCGGCGCTTGCCTGACCGGGGGGAGCCTGTTGCTCGGGTGGTGAGAGTGGAAGCGGCTTCGCCGCTTGCCTGACGGCTTTGGGGTCGTCAGTTGCCTTCTTCTTGCACCAGTTGTTTGAAGGGTTGGAGGTTGGCCAGGGACTCTCCTCTGGACTCGCGCCAGGCCCACTCCCTGCGGATGGCCGTGGCGAAGCCGAGTTCCAGGAGGGTGTTGAAGTCCCCGTCCGCCGCTTCCAGGACCTGGCCGAGGACTCTGTCCAGCTCTTCCTCGGTGACCGCGTGGAGTCCGATGCGGCCCACCAGGTAGATGTCGCCGGACTTGTCGATCGTGTAGTGGACGCCGTAGAGCTTGGCGTTGCGGCGCAGCAGGTAGCGGTAGACGTCCTCGTGCGCCTCGTCCGGCTGCCTGCATACGAACGCCTCGATGAGCAGTGCGTGCTCGGCGACGATGAGCCAGCAGTTGGTCTGCAGCTTCTTGGTGCCGGGCAGCGTGACGAAGAACCGGCTGCCGCCCTTGTCCTGGTAGCCGAGCTCGTTGGCCTCCAGCGTGGACGTGATGACCTGCTCGGGGTTCACGCCGTCACCTCCTCGATCCGCAGACTCCGGTTGAAGGCCAGTTTGGCCTGCGCGTAGGCGTCGAGCAGCGACTCGGTCGTGCGCGCCCAGGAGAACGTGGTCGCGTGCTCGCGGGCGTTGCCCGCCAACCGCTCCCGCAAACCGCGGTCCAGCACGACCGAACCGAGTGCGTCGGCCCACTGCCCGGTGCGGTGCCCGTCGACGAGCAGTCCCGAAACACCGTCGCGGACCGCGACCGGCAGACCACCGACCGCCGCCGCCACGACCGGAGTGCCGCACGCCTGCGCCTCCAGCGCGACCAGGCCGAACGACTCGTTGTGGCTGGGCACCGCCACCACGTCGGCGGCCCGGTAGACCTGCGCGAGCTCCGCCCCGCCGCGCGGCGGGAGGAAGCGCACCACGTCGTCGATGCCCAGGTCCACCGCCAGCTGCTGCAACGCCCGGGGCCGCTCCAACCCGCTGCCGGAGGGTCCGCCGACGACCAGCACGACCAGCCGCTCGCGCAGTTCGGGACGACGGCCCAGCAGCTCGGCGGCCGCGCGCAGCAGCACGTCCGGGGCCTTCAGCGGCTGGATCCGGCCGATGAACGCCAGCACCAGCGCGTCGGCCGGAACGCCCAGCTGATCGCGGGCGGCGACACCGTCACCGGGGGTGAAGACGTCCAGGTCCACACCAGGCGGGATGGTCGCGACCGCGTCCGGATCGGCGTCGTAGCGGTCGACGAGATCGGTGGCCTCGAACTCGGTGTTGGCGACCAGCATGTCGGCCTGATCGACGATCTGCTCCTCGCCCAGCACGCGGACCCGCGGTTCCGGCGAGTCCCCTTCGGCGAGGTTGGCGTTCTTGACCTTCGCCAGGGTGTGCGCGGTGTGCACCAGCGGCACGCCCCAGCGCTCCCGCGCCAGCCAGCCGACCTGCCCGGACAGCCAGTAGTGCGAGTGCACGAGGTCGTAGTAACCGGGTTCGTGCCGGGCCTCCACCCGCAGCGCGCCTGCGGCGAACGCGCACAGCTGCGAGGGGAGCTCGTTCTTGTCCAGGCCCTCGAACGGCCCCGCCACCACGTTGCGGACCAGCACCCCGGGGGCCAGTTCCGCGATCGGCGGGATGTCGGAGGAGGTGGCGCGGGTGAAGATCTCCACCTCGGTGCCGAGCTCGGCCAACCGCCGGGAGGTCTGAGCGATGTAGACGTTCATCCCGCCGGCGTCACCGGTACCGGGCTGCTCCAGCGGGGAGGTGTGCAACGAGAAGACGGCGGCGCGGCGAGGCCGCATGCGTAATGTCCTGGAAGTCATCTGCTGCCCTCGCAAGCCGGTCCGCCCGAGTCGTTCGGACGCTGATCAACTCCGACATCGCGCGCCGCTGAAACATTCCCGTCGAGTCGGCGAAACCTCGGAGCCAACGCTCGACGCTACCGCCAAGGGGCGGCGAAGCCCTCCACTCCGCCGCCCCTCGGTGGCTTCCGTCACAGCAGCCGTGCAGTCAAGCGGCGAAGCCGATTTCTCCTCGCACCGCTATCCAGAACGAGTGCACCCGACTACAGCGCGGACTTGGCCGTCCACTGGTCCCAGGTGAGGATCCAGTCGTAGACGTCGTAGCGGGGCTCCATCGAGCTGGCCGAGCCCGTGACCTCGACGGGGTCGCCCAGCAGGGCGCTGTCGTAGTAGGCCTTGGCGTCGGCGGCGCTGAGGTTGATGCAGCCGTGCGAGTTGTTCACCTTGCCCAGCGCGGCGGCGTTCTCCTGGTTCTCGTGGATGAACTCGCCGTGGTTGGAGAACCGCGCGGCCCAGGTCTTGCGCACGTCGCGGTAGCCGTAGCGCGGGTTGTCCATGATCTCGACCGGGTTCTTCTGCATCACGATGTAGGTGCCGTTCGGGGTGTTGCGCCCCGGGTCGTACTCCTCGCCGAAGCTGGCCGGGTAGCTGGCGACCTGCTGCCCGTCGCGCATCACGACCATCTGGTGGGTGCCCACCGCGGCCTTGACGATCTGAGCGCGGCCGATGTCGAACTCGCTGGTCAGATCGGCCAGACCGTAGGTGCCGTTGCCGTAGGGAACGCCGTAGAGGTCGGCCTTGACCGTCACGTGGGTGTTGGCCGGCCAGTAGTCCTTGGGCCGGTAGTCGACCTGCTTGTCCGACAGCCACGCCCACGAACCCTCGACCGGCGTGGAGGTCTGCACGCTCAGCGCCCGCTCGGCGGCGGCCTTGTCCTTGACCGGCTCGTCGAACTTGACGCTGATCGGCATCGCGACGCCGACCTGGGCGTCGTCGGTCGGGTTCACCGTCGCGCGAACCGTCTTCTTCGGCTGCACGGTCCGGAAGGAGCCCTGCACCGGCGCCTTCTTCCCGTCGGTGCCGACGGCCTGGCCGGACCAGGTGTAGTCCTTGCCGTAGCCGAGCGCCTCGCCGGCCTGCCACGTCTTGCCGTCCGCGGACAGCTGCCCGGCGACGGCCTTGCCGTCGGCGTTGGTCAGCTGGACGGATTCGAAGCGGCCCTGCTCGACCGTGGCCTTGATCGGAGCGGTCGGACTGACCTCACCCGCACCGGCACCCGGTTCGAAGTGGACCGCGGCGACCGGCGGAGCGGGTTCGGACTGCCCCGGCGGTTGCGCGGAACAGCCCGAGATCAGCAGGACGGCCGCCAGCGCCCCCAACAACACGCGCCAAGGCAGCCGCATCACACCACTCACTTTGAAAAGTCCTCTCTGAAATTGAGTCAAACATGACGAAAGGGACATCGCCGAAAAAGCGGAACCGGCCCACTTCTCCTTCAGCCGACGATTTCCCCTCGCCCCACCATTAAAGACGCGCGAAGGAACCAAAAGATGTCCGAACCTCGCTGTGCATCGCATCACAACCGTTGAACCGCACGTCAAACCGCCCGAAATGCGCGCAATCCGCGCGAATGGCGTTCAGCGGGAAAACCCAAGACAATTCGCGCGAAATACCGCTCACACGCCGAGCGGTTGCGATTGCGGATTGAGCCGGACGTCCAGTTCGGCGAGAACGTCACCGATGGGCGTCGCGAAACCGATCGCGCCATCGGAGGCACCTGCGACGTGCAGGCCCACCAACCGGCCGCCCGGGTCGAGGACCGCCGCGCCCGCATCACCGGGACCGCAGAAGCGCGGCCGGTCGGTGGCGATGCGGATCTGCTCGCGCAGCACCCGCACGCCCAGCGCCTCGCCGTGGTCCACGCGGATGGTGGCGTCGGTCGAGGTCACGAAGCCGTCGGTGAGACCGGTGCCGAAGCCGTGCTTGCGGACCAGCTCACCCGGGTACGCGCGAGCGCGGCCGGTCACCGGCCCCAGCCCGCCGACCTCGGGCGAAGCCGCCAGGCCCGGGACGAGGCTGACCGCGGCGGCATCGACCCTGCCGGACAGCGCCGCCCGCGCGAGCTCGGCGTGCACCCTCCCGCTGTCGGCGTCGGCCATCCGGTCGCCCACCGACCAGGCGTCGTCCAGACAGCCGACGTCGAAGGTCGTCAGCCCCATCGGCTCGGCGGAATCACTGGTCACGAGCACCCCGAGGGTGCCGACGCGGCGGTACTCGCCGGACCCCAGCCGGACCGCCCGGCAAGGCGCCAGACCGCTGCCGCCGCGCACCGCCCGAGTCGGGCAGCCCGCGCTGCAGCCGTCCGAACCGATGGTCCTGGTCGGCCACCGCAGCGGCTCGCCGCACGCGCGGTGGATGTGCTGCAGGACCGGCTGCTCCTGGACGACGTCGGTGGGGATGCCGAAGACCTCGGCGGGCACGCAATCCTCGCGCCCGAGCGTCTCCCGCGGCCGCTTGCCCACGACCGATACGACGATGACCTGCTCCCGGAGACGGGAGCCCGCGCGAGTCCTGCTGCCGATGTCGACGCCCGTCACGCCGGGCAGGTCGAGCAGCTGATCCTCGACCGCGCGCTTGATCGGACGGATCACCGCCCGATCTCGAAGTTCCCTGATGCTCAACATGGTGGCCCCCTCCACCCACACCATTTAACACTCAGGGTTATCGATCAGTCACTAAGCGTCACCCTTACGGCCGCTAGTCAGACCGCGCAGTCGACCATGACCGGCTCCGGCACGAGGGTGACGCCGAACGCGGAACGCACGCCGTCGCGGACCTCGCGGGCGAGTCCCAGCAGATCAGCGGTGGTGGCGCGGCCTCGGTTGGTCAGCGCCAGCGTGTGCTTGGAGGACAGCGCGACGCGTCCGCCCGGTCCCGGGTGGCCCTTGGCGAAGCCGGCGCGCTCGATCAGCCAGGCCGCCGACAGCTTCCCGCCGCCCGCCGCCGGGTACTGCGGGATCCGCTGGTCGGCGCCGACCTGCGCGGCGATGCGCGCGATCACGTCCGGCAACTCCGCCTCGTCGATGATCGGGTTGGTGAAGAACGAACCCGCGCTCCAGGTGTCGTGATCGGCGGGGTCGAGCACCATTCCCTTGCCGCGCCGCAGTTCCAGCACCGCCTGCCGCGCCTTCGCCGCGTCGACCCGCTCACCGGGCTCGACGCCCAGGGTACGGGCGAGCTCGGCGTATCGGATCGGGGCCGACAGCCCGCTGTCGTGCAGCTGGAAGCGAGCGCGCAGCACCACCGCCGAGTCGCTGTGCTTGAGCACGCTGTTGCGGTAGGTCAGCCCCAGGTCCGCGGCCTGCACGGTCCGCACCCGCCCGGTCGCCCGGTCCAGCAGATCCACCGAGACCAGCAGCTCGGAGACCTCCACGCCGTAGGCGCCGACGTTCTGCACCGGGGTCGCCCCGGCCAGGCCCGGGATGCCGGAGAGGCATTCCAGCCCGCCCAAGCCCTGCTCGACCGAGTCGGCGACCACGTCGTCCCAGTCCTCACCCGCCTCGGCGGTGAGCTGGACGATCCCGTCGCCGACGTTGTCGTACTCGCGGCCCTTCGTGGCGATGCGCACCGCGTGCCCGTCGAACCCCTCATCGGCGACGACCAGGTTCGAGCCGCCGCCCAGCACCAGCAGCCGGTGACCGTTCCCGTCGGCCGCGCGGACCGCGTCGATCAGCGCGTCGTCGCTCGTGGCAACCACCAGACCCGTCGCGGGGCCGCCGAGTCGCAGGGTGGTGAACTCGGCCAGCGGCGACCCACCGCCCGGCCGTTCACCAGGCAGGGCAGTGTTCTCGCGCACTTCTTCGGCACCGGACATAGAGGCACTCACGGTTGCCAAAGGTAACCTCCGCTGCATGGCACGCCGCATCGAGCACCGCAGCACCTCCGAACGGTCCGCCGTCGAGGTGTACCGGGCGCTGATCGATTCCGATTACCTCGCAGCCCGGTTGGAGGAGCTCGGCGGCTCCACCGCGACCCTCGTGCAGCACGTGGGCACCGAGGACGGCGCGCGCTTCCAGACCAGGCAGGGCGTCCCCGTCGACAAGCTCCCGTCGCTGGCCCGCACGGTCGTCGGCGGTGACCTGCTCATCGACCGCAGCGAGTCCTGGCGGCGCGAGGAGGACGGCCACTACACGGGCGAGATCGCTGCGGAGATCGCCGGAGCGCCGTGCTCGATCACCGGCTCGATGTGGCTGCGCGACCTGGTGGCGCCGACCGGCACCGCGGTCAGCGAACTCGTCGTGGAGGGCGCGGTCAAGGTCACCGTCCCGTTCATCTCCGGCAAGCTCGAAGACCTCGTCGCGGACCAGGTGCAGAAGATGCTGGTGGCCGAGGACAACTTCACCGCCGCCTGGCTGGTCAAGCACGGCTGATGAGCGCTTCGCCGTCCCGCCGCGCAGCGGTGGGGGAAACCCGCTCGGGCGCTCACCGCGAAGAGGGGGCGGCGCCGCTCCGGGTCCCGCCCGCGATGAACGTCCCGAAGAAGCGCAATCCTCGGCTCGCCGCCGGGCGCGCCCGCGCGATGGGCGTGCCCACCCGCGGCACGACCAACCCGAACCGGCTGCGCCGCATCGACCGCTGGATCGCCGGCACCCCGTGGGCGGCGCGCGCGGTGCGCAACGCCGTCGAGCCGGTCGTCATCGACCTCGGCTACGGCGCGACCCCGACGACGACCGTCGAACTGGCGCAGCGGCTGTCCGGGCTGCACCCGCGGTTGCGGGTCGTCGGCCTGGAGATCGACCCCGATCGGGTGGCGGCGGGCAAGGCAGTGGCCGACCCGCCCCGGCTGGAGTTCCGGCGCGGCGGCTTCGAACTCGCCGGGCTCGCGGCGGGGATCCGCGACTTCCCCGGCCCGGCGCTGATCCGCGCGCTCAACGTGCTGCGCCAGTACACGGAACCGGAAGCGTGGAAGGCGTGGGACGAGGTGTGCTCCCGGCTGGCGCCGGACGGCCTGCTCGTCGAAGGCACCTGCGACGAGATCGGCCGCCGCTGCTGCTGGGTGACGCTCACCCGGGAAGGGCCTCGCACGCTCACCCTGGCCTGCCTGCCCTCCGACATCGACAAGCCCTCCGACCTGGCCGAACGCCTGCCCAAGACGCTGATCCACCGCAACGTCCCCGGCGAACGGATCCACGCGCTGCTCAGCGATCTCGACGTCTGCTGGGCGAAGGCCGCCCCGCACGCCACCTTCGGCCCCCGGGCGCGCTGGGCGCACACCGCCCGCCTGTTCGCCGAGCGGTGGCCGGTCCTCGACCGGCACCCCCGCTGGCGCCTCGGCGAACTCACCGTCCCCTGGACGGCGGTCGCCCCGCAGGTGTGAGATTTCCGTTTCGCGCCACGGGCTCAGCACCTTTAATGGGGGGCATGGATCTCGACTTCCACCTCGATGCGTTCCACGAGCAGGCGGAGGCGTTCCGCCGCGCGGTGCTCAAGAGCGGCCCGGACGCCGCTGTGCCCACCTGTCCCGGCTGGGACGTCCGGCAGCTGACCGGGCACGTCGCGCAGGCCTACTGGCGAGCGCGGGAGTCGCTGAAGGTCGAGCGCGGCGGCAGCAGACCGGAAGCGCCCGAAGCGCCGGCGGATCTGGACGCCGCGCTGTCCTGGTGGGACGAACTCCGCACCGACCTGCGCACCGAGCTGTCCACGGTGGACCCCGACCTCCCGGTGTACGCGATCTTCGCCGGCGGGACCCCGGCCGGGTGGGCGCGCCGGGTCGCGCACGAGACCGCGATCCACCGGCTCGACGTCGAACTCGTCCTCGGCCAGGGAGGCGACCTGGTCTTCGACCCCGAACTGGCGGCCGACGGCATCGACGAGATGCTGACCAAGCTGCTGCCGCTGGGCGACTGGTCGACCCGCGAGCACTCCGGCACCGTGCTCTACCACGCGGCGGACGCCGGTCGGGCCTGGTTGGTGACCTACCGGCCGGGCGAACCACCCACGACGGGGGCTCCGTCGGACGCCGGGCTGGAAACCGACGCGACCGTGGCGGGCACCGCCGACGCCCTCTACCGCCGGGTGTGGGGACGTCCGAGTTCGGCGCTGGTCACCGGCGACACCACGCTCGCCGGAGTGGCGGCCGGACGCTGATGTAGCCCATCCCACCTGCGACAATCATCGTCGTGAGCTCTTCCGAACGCCGCTTCGTCATCAGCCTCGGCTGCCCCGACCGCACCGGGATCGTCGCCCGGGTCTCCGGATTCCTGGCCGAGTTCGGCGGCTGGATCGTCGAGGCCGGTCACCACACCGACATCGCGACCGGCTGGTTCTTCACGCGGCAGGAGGTGCGCGCGGACTCGCTGCCCTTCGGCGTCGACGAGCTGCGCGAGCGCTTCGCGGCCGTCGCGGAGGGGCTCAGCGACCAGGCGGAGTGGCGGGTCTGGGACACCGGTGAGCGGCGCCGGGTCGTCGTGCTGGTGTCCAAGGAGGCGCACTGCCTGCACGACCTGCTGGGGCGCGTCGGGTCCGGGGAGCTTGACGTCGAGCTGTGCGCGGTGATCGGCAACCACCCGGAGCTGGGGCCGATCACCGAGGCGCACGGCATCCCGTTCCACCACGTGCCCTTCAGCAAGGACCCGGAGTCCAAGGCCGCCGCGTTCGAGCAGGTCAGGACGCTGGCGGAGGAGCACGATCCGCACGCGATCGTGCTGGCGCGGTTCATGCAGGTGCTGCCGCCGGAGCTGTGCGACCGGTGGGCGGGCAAGGCCGTCAACATCCACCACAGCTTCCTGCCCTCGTTCGCGGGCGCCCGGCCGTACCACCAGGCGTACGAGCGCGGCGTGAAGCTGATCGGCGCGACCTGCCACTACGTGACGGCGGAGCTCGACGCGGGCCCGATCATCGAGCAGGGCGTGATCCGCATCGACCACACCGACGACGTCACCGACATGGTCCGCAAGGGCCGCGACATCGAGAAGATGGTCCTGGCCCGCGGTCTGCGCGCCCACGTGGAGGACAGGGTCCTGGTCCACGGCAAGCGCACCGTCGTCTTCTGACCCCTGCCCCCGCGCGAGGCGGCACGTCGCCAGTGAACACCGCGGTTCAGCGGGCGAGATCCTCCAGGAGCTCCGCTCCGGGGAGTTCGGTGAGGACGTCCGCCGGAGTGATGATCTTGCTCCGCCGCAGGCCGCTGCCGACGACCACCGCGCCCGCCTCGGCCACCCTCGCGTCGATCAAGATCGGCCACGAGCCCGGGAGTCCGAACGGGGTGATCCCGCCGAACTCCATGCCGGTGAGCGACACCGCCTCGTCCATCGGCGCGAAGGACGCCTTGCGCACGTCGAGGCGGCGCTTGACCACGCCGTTGACGTCGGCACGAGTGGTGGCCAGCACGACGCAGGCCGCGTAGCGGACCTCTCCGGAGCGCTTGCCCGCGACCACCACGCAGTTGGCCGACCGCTCCAGCGGCGACCCGTACTTCTCGCAGAACGCGGCGGTGTCGGCGAGCTCCGGGTCGATCTCGGTGGCGCCGATCCGATCGTCACCGAGCGAGCGAACGACCTCGGCGACCGGGCCGGCCAGCAGATCGAGCCGTTCCAGCGCGGTCGTGACTTCCAGCGTTCCCGCGGATGCGGACCAATCGAAACCCATGGTCGCCCACGATAGAGCGCTCAGCGGAGGAAGTTCGTCAGCAGGTCCCGCAGCTGCCTGCGGTGGGTGAGCATCGGGGCCTGCGATTCCAGCAGCTCCAGCCGCGCGGAGCGGAACGCCGCAGCGGTCGCCTTCGCCGCCGAGGCGGGATGCATGGGGTCGTCGGTGGCGCCGATGACCAGGACCTCCGCGGCCGCGTCCGACAGCGCGCCCGCGTCGGCGACCGGGACCTGCTCGGGCAGGTCGCGCAGCGCCTCGGAGAGCCGGGACAGCGCCCGGGCGCGCTGGTCGAGGTGGTCGCCGACCTCGACGCCGGGCGGGATCTCCGCGGCCAGCACCTCGTGCAGGCTCGCCCCGCCGTCGTCCGCGGCGACCGCTGCCGCCAGGCGCTCGTAGGCCCAGGCCGCGGCGGGCTCGCGGGGACGGTCCAGGGCCGCCGGGAGCAGCAGCGCCAGACGCTCGAAGCGGTCCGGGCGTTCGGCGGCGATGCGGGTCAGAGCGCCCGCGCCGAGCGAGACGCCGACGGCCTGGGTCGCGCCGACCTCGTCGGCGACCGCGAGCACGTCGGCGGCGACCGATCCGTAGTTCCAGTAGCCGACCGGGGCGTCCGGCGCGGAGCCGTGGCCGGGCAGGGTCACCACGACCCGGGTGCCGCGCAGCCCGGATGCGGGAATGCGCGCCTCGCCCTCGGTCGCGCCGAGTCCGTGCACGACCAGCGTCACCGGGGTGCCGCTGCCGAGCACCCGCCGACGGGCGTGCACTACCAGGACCGTCCCTGGACTTCCCTCACCTTGGGACGGACGTCGACGATGTAGACGAGGGCGGCGACCAGACCGGCGATCCAGATGATCCCGTAGGGGCCGCGCATGTCGAGGATCAGCAGGAGCGCGGCGGCACCGGTGATCCCCATCCAGGCCAGCTTGTTCAGCTTGTCCGCGGCCGTGAAGGCGTCCGCGCGCTGCAGCGCGGCGTGCACGAAAGCGAACACACCGACGGGGATGCACACGACCCAGATGACCGTCAGGATCCACCAGTACAGCGGCATTCCGCTCGAAAAACCCACGTCCCCACCTTACGTGCTCATCAACGCGGAAGGCACCCACCTTCACAGCGACCGGTCCCGGCACCCACGTCGGGTACCGGGACCGGTGCTCGCGGTGATCAGTTGCCGCTGGTCTTGGCGGGGGTCGACTTCTTGGTGGCGGGGGTCGACTTGGGGGCCGTCGCCTTGGCGGCCGGGTCGGCCTTCGCCGCAGCCGGCTTCGCCGCGGGCTTGGTCTCGGCGGCGGTCTCGCTCTGGCCCGTCTGAGCCTGGCCGGTCTCCGCCTTGGTGGACTCGGCCTGGGCGGTCTCGGTCTGGGGAGTCTCGGTCTGGCCCTCGTCCTTGGCGAAGGTGCGGGTGACCTTGCCCAGCACGTCGTCGGCCAGGCCGCGCACGTCGCCGACGGTGTCCTCGACCCGGCCCTGAGCGGTCCCGACCTGCTCGCGGACCTTCTTCACCTGCGAGGAGTCCTGCAGCTTCTTGAAGGTCTCCTCACCGTGCTCGCTGAGCTGGTCGTAGATCTTCTTGGCGGACTCGCCGTAGGTCTCCAGCTGCTTGCGGACCTCGGAGGGGTCCAGCTTGGCCTTGAACTCGCTGAAGTCCTTGGGCAGCTCGGCCTTGGCGGACTCGGTGCGCTCGGTGACCTGGGTGCGGAACTTGTTCACGGCGTCCAGCACGGCCTGCGCGGCGAGGTCACCGGCGCCGAGCGCGGCCAGCAGGGGCGTGCGCGCCTGGTCGACGCCGTCCTTGAATGCCTTGTTGACGTCGTCGGTCTTGGGGAAAGTCGGCATCTCGCGGTTCACTCCTCGGGTTGGTGGGTGTTCCCGTTGGCGTCCCCGTCCACCGTCGCGTCCTGCTCGCGACGGAACGAGGAGTAGATGTCCAGGAGGACCTGCTTCTGCCGCTCGTTGAGCTCCGGGTCGGCGAGGACCGCGTCGACCACGGGCCCGGACTCGCGGCTTTCCAGGATTCCGGCCTGCACGTAGAGGGCCTCAGCGGAAATCCTCAGCCCCTTGGCGATCTGCTGCAGGATTTCCGCGCTCGGCTTGCGCAGTCCGCGTTCCACCTGGCTCAGATACGGGTTGGACACGCCGGCGAGCTTCGCCAGCTGTCGCAACGAGATCTGCGCGTTGTTGCGTTGGGTCCGGATGTAGCTCCCGAGGTCGCTGACCGCCTGGTTCACCGCTTTGGGGACTGCTTTGTCCATGCGTTCCATCGGGCACCTCTCCGGCTCACGACCCACCATACGGCCGAGTGCTAACTATTGCAAGCACTCAGCTAACGCCCTGTCGGCGCTCGGCCGACAACCCTACTGAGCTGCGCACATGCAGAAGGGGTGACCTTCCGGATCGACGTAAACCCGAAACTTCGCGTCGAGCTGGTCGGCTGGCTGCGGCAGCTGCACCGCACCGGCGCCGATCGCCCGCTCGTGCCCCTCGTCGAGCGTGTCCACCCGGACGTCGAGGTGCGCCATCTGCGGAACCTCCCGATCGGGCCAGGTCGACGGCCGGTGATCGGGGTCGAGCTGGAAGGCCAGCGGAGCGCCGCCCGACGGGTCGGCGAGCTCCACCCAGCGATCCCCGGACTCCTCCTCATCGATCTGCCAGCCCAGCAGCCGCCCGTAGAACTCGGCGAGCCGACGCGGGTCGGCGCAGTCGATCGCGTACGCGGCGAGCTTCAACGCACTCATCGCACTCCCTCTCAAACCAGTCTCGACGTGTTGGCGGTTACTAACCGTCAAGAAGCAGAATGCTGGTTACAGGGGTCGGCCGCAACCCCCTACTGGCTTACGATGGTGTCCGTGAACAGCAGAGCTGTCGCTCCGGAAGTGGGCCGCGCGCCCGTGCTGGAGGCGGTCGAACTCGACTTCGACCACGACATCGAGCTAGTCCTGGCCTTCCTCAACACGTGCGACGCCGAGAAGGGCACCGAAGTCCTCGACGATCACGTCCGATGGCAGCGGTGGTGCACCGAACGCGGTCTGGTCGTGGTTTCCGAAGTCGAAGCCGCCCGCGAAATCCGCGACACGATGCGGTCGGCGGTGACCTACGGGATGCGCCCCTCCGGCCTGGCGAACACGACGTGGCCCGTGCAGATACAGCTGCGCAACGGCATCCCCTCGCTGGTCGGCGTGGACGCGCTGGGCAGCGTGCTGGTCGCCGCCACGCGGCTGGTGCACACCGAGCACTGGGATCGGATCAAGATCTGCCCGGCCGAGGACTGCCTGTGGGCGTTCTACGACCGCTCGCGCAACAGATCGCGCACCTGGTGCTCGATGCGCGTCTGCGGCAACCGCGAGAAGGCCCGCTCCTGGCGCGAGAGGCACACACCGGCTTGAGAACCCGCCGCAGTACCGGCTGAGCGGGTGGTTCGCACGCCTCGCGGCCACGCCGCTCGCAGGAAGTGCGCGTTCAGAACAGCAGGTCCGAGATCGCGTAGATCGCCAGTCCGGCGAGGGCGCCGACGACGGTGCCGTTGATGCGGATGAACTGCAGGTCGCGGCCGACCTGCAGCTCGATCTTGCGCGAGGTCTCCTGGGCGTCCCAGCGCTCCACCGTGTCGGTGATCAGCGCGGTCAGCTCGTCGCGGTAGTTCGACACCACGTAGGTGACGGCGCCTTCCAGCCAGCCGTCGACCTTCTCCCGCAGCTCTGGTTCGGTGTGCAGCCGGGCGCCGAGCGAGCGCAGACCGTCCCGGACCCGCACGCGCAGCTCGCTGGAGGGGTCCTCCGCGGCGTCGAGCAGCATCTTCTTGGCCGTGCCCCAGGCCGAGGACACCAGGTTCTGCACCTCGGGGTGCTCCAGCACTTGGTGCTTGATCTGCTCGGCCTTGGCCATCGTCTTCTCGTCGTGCTGCAGGTCGTGCGCGAACTCGACCAGGAAGCGGTCCACGGCCTGGCGCATCGGGTGCTCGGAGTCGGTGCGCACCGCCCACGCGAACGAGAGCACCTCGGCGTAGATCTTGTCGGCGAGCATCGCGTCGACGAACTTCGGCGACCACGACGGCGCCCGCTGGCTGACCACCCGCAGCACGGTCTCGTGGTTGTCGCGCACCCAGTCGTAGGCGCGGTCGCAGACCAGGTCGACGAGCTTGTGGTGCGAGCCGTCGGTGAACACCTGGCCCAGGATCCGCCCCAGCGGCGGTCCCCACTGCTGGTCGACCAGCTTGCGCACGACACCGTGCTCGATGATCGCCTGCACGTCGTCGTCGCGGAGCACCTGAACGGCACCGCGCACGGCGGTGGCCAGCTCGGAGGTAACCCGCTCGGCGTGGTCGGCGTCGTCGAGCCAGAGCCCGACCCGTCGGCTGATGCCCGCGCTGCGCAGCTTGTCGCGCACCACGTTCTCGGCGAGGAAGTTGGTGCCGACGAAGTCGCCGAGGCTGCGGCCGATGGTGTCCTTGCGGGTCGGGATGATCGCGGTGTGCGGGATCGGCAGGCCCAGCGGGCGCCGGAACAGCGCGGTCACCGCGAACCAGTCCGCCAGCGCACCGACCATGCCCGCCTCCGCGGCGGCTCGGACGTAGCCCACCCACGCTCCGGCTCCGGCGGTCTCCTGCCAGCGAGCGAAGAAGTAGACCGCTACCGCCACCAGCAGGAATGCGGTGGCGACGGTCTTCATCCGCCGAAGACTCCGGCGCTTTTCCGAGTCGGGAACCGATGAGGGGTGCACGCATCGATTGTTGCAGCGTTTCCGGGCAAGCCGGGGCGAACGCGACCACGTGGCCTTGCTAACAGCGGCCACGACGACCCGGCGGAGACCTGCGAGCGGCCGCTCTCCGGGGTGGACGTGCGTTGGCGAGAACGCGTCGGCGCGCCCCGAGCCGCCTCCGGTTCCACCGCGCGAGACGACCATCGGCCGCGCTAAAACGCTGGTCACCGGCTTCGTCCGATGCATTAGCATCCGGAGGCGTGCGCACTCCTGCTTTGACCTCCCGCCTCCGGCCGTTCACGTCCACGATCTTCGCGGAGATCACCGAGCTGGCCCGCCGCACCGGCGCGGTCAACCTCGGCCAGGGCTTCCCCGACACCGACGGCCCGGAGAGCATGCTCCGCGTCGCGCAGGAAGCGATCGCGAGCGGCGTGAACCAGTACCCGCCGGGAGCAGGTGAGCCCGAGCTGCGCGCGGCCATCAGCGAGCACCGCGCCGCCCGCTACGGCACCGAGTACGACCCGGAGGGCCAGGTGCTGGTCACCGTCGGCGCCACCGAGGCGCTGACCGCGACGATGATGGCGCTGGTCGAGCCCGGCGAGGAGGTCGTGCTCGTCGAGCCGTACTACGACTCGTACCCGGTCGCGGTGGCGATGGCCGGTGGGGTGCGCAAGACCGTCGGCCTGCGCCACGGCCCCGACCACCGCTTCGAGCTCGACCTCGACCAGCTGCGGTCGGTCGTCGGCCCGCAGACCCGAGCGCTGGTGCTCAACTCGCCGCACAACCCGACCGGCACCGTGTTCACCGATGCCGAGCTGGCAGCGATCGCCGAGGTCTGCCGGGACAACGACGTCATCGCGATCACCGACGAGGTCTACGAGCACCTGCTGTTCGACGGGCGCGCGCACCACCCGCTGGCCGGGTTGCCGGGCATGGCCGAGCGGACCGTGTCGATCTCCAGCGTGGGCAAGAGCTTCAGCGCCACCGGCTGGAAGATCGGCTGGGTCTGCGGCCCGTCCGAGCTGGTCGCGGCCGTGCGAGCCGCCAAGCAGTTCATGACCTTCGTCGGTGGCGCGCCGTTCCAGCCGGCCGTCGCGCACGCGCTGCGCAACGAGCTGGCCTGGGTGGACCAGCTGCGCTCCGACCTGCAGCGCAAGCGGGACCGGCTCTCCGACGGCCTCGGCGAAGCCGGGTTCGACGTGCTCGACAGCGAGGGCACCTACTTCATCTGCGCCGACGTCCGTCCGCTGGGCTTCACCGACGGGGCCGACTTCTGCCGCTCGCTGCCCGAGCGCGTCGGGGTCGCCGCCATCCCGGTGCAGGTGTTCTGCGACAACCCGGGCGACTTCCAGCACCTGGTCCGCTTCGCGTTCTGCAAGAAGGACGAGGTCCTCGACGAAGGCATCCGCCGACTGCACAAGCTGCGGTAGTCCTCAACCACCTCCGTACCCGATGCAGATGAACCCCGCTTCGCCGTGCCGCGCTTGGGCTTCGGCCAAGGCAGCGGCAGGTGGCAGGCCTGCGTCGAGCCCGTCGTGGAGCGTCAGCATCACCTCCACGGTCCGCTCGTCGGGGACCGGGACGACGCTGGCGATCACCGTCGCGGTGCCCCGGTCCAGCAGGGTCGCGGTCAGCCCGCTGAGCTGATCGCCCCTGCTGATCGCGGACTTCCCGACGTCGCAGGCCGACAGCACCACCGTGGTGGGGCTGCGGCGGAGACCGTCGAGGTCGTGCGCGTAGAGCGGGCCATCGTCCAGGTCCAGGCAGGACAGCAGCGGTTGGTCGTCGCGGAAGTGGCCGTGCGCGGCCAGGTGCGCAACGCGAGCTCCGTCCAATGAGGACAGAACTCGGTCGGTTCTCGCACCCGACCCGGTGAGCAGCCGCCCGCCGCCGCGGTGGTGCAGCGTGCGGACCTCGCGTTCGGCGTGGTCCAGACGCGGACCGGCGATCCACGCCTTGCCGCCCGCCGGATTCGCCGCACGCGCCCGCTCGGCACCGCCCAGCCAGCAGCGGATCGACGGGCTGACCGTGACCGGGCCGCCCCGGCACGCGGGCAGCGCCGCCCACGGCAGCAGGTGCAGCCGACCGGTCGGCACCACGACGAGTTCAAGCCCCTGCTCCAGAGCCGGGAGGACGGGTGCCAGCAGCTGCGCTTGGAGTTCGGCCGCGGCCAGCTCGACCCCGTGCTCGAACATCGGGGCCGCGCGGGTGTCCACGCCGCACGCCTGACGCGCGAGCAGGTGGCGGAGCCGGACGGCCTGGCTCTCCGCCGCGGCCTCCGGACCGAGCACGTGCA
This sequence comes from Saccharopolyspora sp. NPDC049357, assembly GCF_040677225.1. Taxonomy (NCBI): domain Bacteria; kingdom Bacillati; phylum Actinomycetota; class Actinomycetes; order Pseudonocardiales; family Pseudonocardiaceae; genus Saccharopolyspora; species Saccharopolyspora sp. NPDC049357. The sequence continues at coordinate 59,318 of NZ_JBFAQJ010000015.1, forward strand.
GCGCGGCTTCACCGTCCACGATGGACACCGCGAAGAGCCTGCCGCGCTCGGAGAACAGGCTCAGCAGGACGGCGTCCCCGAGTTCGGCGCTGATCTCGCCGATCTCGGCCGGCGCCCGCAGCCGATCGGTGCGGCCCTCCACCAGCATCGCCTGGTGCCGCACCTGTTCTTCCAGCTCGGCAACGGTGTTCATGGCCCGCTGCGGGTCCGCCGCGCGCTGCGCGTCGAGCACCGCACCGCGCAGCCGGACCAGCGCCGCGTTCAGCCGCGGGTCCGATGGCGGTCGCAGCGCCCGGCGGTGCAGTGCGCTGGCCCGGGAGCGTTCGGTCCAGCGCAGCACCAGCTGCGGGTCGCCGATGCGCAGCACGGCGCGCACCGCGACCGCGCCGATCTCGTCACCCAGCCCCAGCGCGTGCACCCGCATCTCGAAGGCGGCCATGCCGACCGCCTGACCGTCGACGGCCTTGAGCCCGGCGCGGCACGCCCGCAGCAACCGGGCGGTGTTGCCCTCCTGCTCGGCGAGCAACGCCTCGGCCAGCCAGCCCAGGGCTCGCAGCTGTGGTGGCACGGCGAGCTCGCGCAGATCAGCGCAGCGCCCGAGCAGCCTGCGCGCCACCGAGTTCAGGCCCGCCAGCTGCGCGGTGCGCCCGGCGGTGAGCCGGAGCTCGGCGGCCGCCGCGCGCCACCCGAAGTCCTCGCACGCGTTGGCCGCCCGTCGCGCCGCGGACAAGGCGTACCGCGTGTTCTGCCCGGACCGCAGCTTGGCCTGCCACACGGTCGCCGACGCCAACGCCGCCCACGCGGGCCGCTTCTGATCGCGGAACAACCGCCTCGCCGCGCTCGCCGCCTCCGCCGCCGCAACCGGGTCGCCGTCGCGCAGCGCGCATTCCGCCAGCGCGAGCCGGGTTTCGGCGAGACGACCCTGCCGCCCGGTGGCGGCCAAGCGCTGCGCCGCCTGTTCCATCACCGCGCGGGCGCGCTGGGTCAGTCCCGCCGCCGCGAGCGCTTCACCCCGGTCCACCAGCGCTTCCGGGTTCGCGGTGACGTCGAGCCCGGCCGCCACCGCCTGCTCGAACAGTCGCAGCGCACGGGGCAGATCGCCCGCCCGGAACGCCGCGCAGCCCCGGTTGTGGCGGCAGCCGGCGGCGCGCGCACCGCGGGCGTCGTCGGCGAAGATCCGCTCGGCGTCGGCCAGGTCCTGCTCGGCCTCCTCCAACCTGTTCGTGTAGAGGTTGGCCAGGCCGCGACCGAGCAGCGCGTTGGCCTTCCACCGCCGATCCCCGTCGAGGTGAACCAACGCGCTGGTCAGGCGCAGCCTCGCGTCCCGGTGGTGGCCGCGCTGGCAGTGCAGCAACCCGCGCAGGCAGGTCGCCCTGGGCCGGTCCTCGGCGGGCAGGTGCGGTTCGGCGGCGGCGAGGTTCGCCCAGCTCGCACCGGTGGCTCCTCGTTCCAGCTCGATCCACGCCAGCGTCAGCTGCAGCTGCGCGGCCCGCTTGGACCAGCCACCGCGTTGTGCGGTGGACAGCCCGAGCCGCACGTGCCCGCGCGCCTCGTCGACCCGGCCGAGCTCGACCGCCGCCAGCGCGGCGATGTGCCGGGCCAGCACCCGCAACTCACCGTCGGAAGCCGCGCCCGACAGCAGCCGTTCGGCCTCCCGCAACGCGTCCTGCGGTGCCGCGGTCGCCTCGTCGCGCCAGCGCAGCGCGGCCTCGATCGCATCCGGCGGCGCCACCGCCGTCGCCGCGCTCAACAGACCAGCCAATCCGCGATGGCGGGCTCGGCCCGCTCGGGGCGGAACACCACGCTCAGCGGGCCGCGCGGCACGTCGGTCACCTGGAACGCGCCGTCCCGGTCGAGCTCCCCGCTGCGCTCGCCGGACGGGTGGCGCAACACCACCTCGCCGGTCGGCGGGGCCTGCCCGGACCTGTTGAGCACCATCCCGGACACCCGGACCAGTCCGGCCGTCGTGGGCATCACGTCCATCTCCAGCACCCGGCCGGGCATCGCGAAGGTCAGCACGCGCGACTGCGAGCCGCCCGCGCGCACCCCGATGCGTTCGTCCGCGGAGTCGCCGACGAGCGTCAGCTCGCCCCGGTCGCCGCGCACCGCCCGCATCGCGACCGCCGCGTACGAGTCGGCCAGCACTCGGTCCGGGACCGGGTCCTGGGTCTGGAAAAGTTCGCGCAGTCGGCGCAGTTCCGCCGGAATCCGCTGCTTCATCCCGCCACCTCCTCGGGCAGGTCGGCGCTGACCAGCCGCCTGCGCAGCTCGGCCAAGCACCGGCTCTTCTTCGGGCCGATCGTTCCTCTCGGGATCCCCAACGCCTCGCTGACCTGCGCGTAGGTGGTCTCCGGCGCGACGGCCAGGACCCGCAGCAGCTGTTGGCAGCGATGCGGCAACGCGCCGAACGCCTGCGCCAGCCGAGTACCGGAGACCACGCGCAGCGCCAGCTTCTCGGCGGCCTCGGAGTGCTCGGCCGCGCCCAGGTGATCGGTGTCCAGGCCGACGGGCGCTTCCCGCGCCCGCGCGCGGCGCAACCGGATGGCCTTCCGCCTGGCGGTGGTGACCAGCCAGCCCGGCAGGGCGTCGGGCTCGCGGAGCCGTTCGAGGTTCTCCGCCAACGACAACCAGGTCGCCTGGCAGACGTCCTCGGCGTCCGCGGTGCTGCCGGCGTACGCCCGCGAGACACCCCAGATCACGGGCGTGTACAGGTCCACCAGTTCCCGCCACGCCTGTTCGTCCCCGGACGCCACCCGATTCAGCAGCACCGCAGCCGGACCGGCTTCCCCGACCTCGTACACGACCAGCACCTCCGGAGCTCGGTGATCTCTCTTCCTTCCCACCGAGTAAGAGGACGAAGGGGTGCTCAAAGATTCAGTTGGCGCTGGATACCCCACGATCGGGTCAAGAATGCGGTACTTGATCACTCGGCCGCGACGGGCTCGGGCAGCGCGGTGCCGTACGGGTAGCAGTGCTCGACGAGTTCGCGCGCCCGCCCGAGGTTCCGGTCCGCTTGCAGGGCCGTGGCGATCACGGCGGCGATCCGGGGCGCGGCGAAGGACGTCCCGCTCCAGCGCGCGAAGCCGAAGTCGCGGTCGCCGCCGGAGGCCATCCGGACGAAGCAGCTGCGCACGTCCACGCCCGGTGCCGCGGCGTCGACCCAGTCGCCGGTGTTGGAGAACGGGGCGATCTTGCCGTCGGCCCCGGTCGCGGCAACGGCCACCGTTTCGGGCATCGCCGCGGGCCAGAAGGGCCGGGTCCGGCCGTGGTTGCCGGCGGCGGCCACCACGACCGCCGGGTCCATCGCGCGCAGCGCTGAGACCAGGACCTCCGGGCAGCGGTCGTCGGCGGTGTGGCAACCGGAGGTCAGCACGACCACGTCGACCGACTCGCCCCGGCGTTGCGCCGAACGCCGCAGGGCCCGCAGTCCGGAGGCGACGGTGTAGTCGTCGGTGAATCCCAGCGAGGACAGCACGCGCTTCGGCCGGATGACCGCGCCCGGGGCGTGCTGCAGGACGACTCCGCTGACGAACGTGCCGTGCCCGGCCTGCCGGTCCTGCCCGGAATCGTCGTCGGCGTCCAACACTTCCGGAACAGCTTCGAATCCGGGACGGCCGGTGAACCAGGGATGCGGGTCGCAACCGGTGTCGAGCACGCCGACGAACACCGGTGGTTCCCATTCGACCGCAGGCGGCTCTGCAACCGGATGTGTGAATTCCGGTTTCTCCCCGGTGCCGAACATCACCGGCGTTCCGAACATGACCGGACTTCCGACGTGGACGTTGTTCACCGACGCACCGGCGCCCTCTCCGGCCAGGTCGACGCAATGGTCGCGTTCGGCATCGCGGAGCCGAATTCGGGCGAGCAGCAGGTCTTCGTCGTGGTGCACCCGATCGATCCATCTGCGGTACCGGTCGAGCACCGGATCCAGCGAGTCCGCCGGGGCCAGCAATTCACCGCGCCTGACCAGGCATTCGCCATCGCCGCCGGGATCGTGCAGCAGCATCTCGTGCCCGTAGGACGTCCAGATGCGATGGAGTTCGGCTAGACCCAGCCGTTCCTGATTCTGATCCTGATCCACAGCGGACACTGTGCCGCTTTCGGTCTAGGTCCACAGCGGACGAGACCCCTTCGGGGAAAGGGAGTCACCCCTTCCGACAACATTTGGCCCCTTCCGGAGTCCTCCAAATGCATGGAGAATGCTGGCCCAACTGTCGTGATCGTCGCTCGAGGTGGTCCGAAATCGCCCCCTGGGGTGGTTGAATGTCAGCCGGCGGCGCCGATCGTGGCGCAACCGTTGCTCCACCGCGCCACGTGGCGCGACTCGACCGGAATTGGCGGTGGTGACCGTGATGGGAATTCGCGCAGTGCGCGGTCCCCGTTCGCGGATCGCTGCGTTTCTGGTCAGGGCCTCGCTCTTCAGCGGTTTGTGCCTGGGAGTGATGGTCGGCGGTGCGACCGCGGCTTCAGCCGCCGAGAATGCGCACGCCGACAAACCGGGCGTATCGCAGCCCGCTTCGGCATCAGCGTCGAGCAAGCCCGACTCCGCTGATCACTCCGCGGGATCAATGGCCAAGGGCTCGGACTCCGGAAAATCGTCGAAGCCCGCCGGGAAGGTCTCCCAGCAGAAGACCACCAAGCCTCAGAAGTCGGTCGAGACCGAGAAGCCCGAGCCGCCGAAAAAGGTTCAGCCGGAAAAGCCCGAGAAGGCAGAACCGGCGAAACCGGAGAAGGCCGCACCCGCCGAACCGGCGACCCCCGACACCGCCAACGCATGGGCGAACTCCAACGCGAGCGCGGTGCCGAGCGGAAACGCCTCCGCGAGCGCCAGCTCCTCGGCCAACGGCAACTCCTCCTCCCAGGCGAATTCTGCCTCCCAGGCGAATTCCGCCTCCCAGAGCGAGCACGACTCGCTGGGCAAGGGCAGCAGCGCACGTCACAAGAACACCCACGCCGTCGCCGACGAGCAGTCGAACGCACCGTCCAGCGCCGTGGTCACCGGGCCGGCGGTCCGCAAATCGGTGAAGGCGTCGGGAACCAGCACCACTCGCGATGACGCACGGCCCCGGGCACCTGATGCGGACGAAGCGCCGGACGGCGACAGTCCGAGCCCTGCCGTGCCGTCTCCCTGCTCGCCTCCCGCGAGCTCGCTGACCACGGCGAGCGTCGGTGGTGTCGGTGGCCTGCGCAGCGCGCACGCCATCCTGCCCACCGCACCCGATCTCTCGGGCACCGCTGCCATCCTGGTGGCCCAGCGCGACATCGGACCGAACGTCAACACACGATCGGCCGAAACCACGGCGTCGCCTGACTGATCGCGGCAGTTCCGGCCTGCGCATCACCGCTTCTGCGGTGACCCTGGTGTCAACACCACCCGATGAACTCCGATCCGGACGCCTGCGCCCGACCGGATCGGAACGGGGCGCCACCAGCCTGTCCGGCAGCGTCGATCAAGAACATCGCTGATTAAGCGTCTCTGACCTGCTGAAAGAACAGGACTGGGCCCTGGCCCCGGTGCCGCAATTGCCCCTGCGGCACCGGGGTGGCGCCCTCTGGTCGAACCGCCCGTCGGCACGTCGAGGGGCCGTGCCGACGGGCGGCCGGCGACTACTCCTGGGTGGAATCCGTGCGGAGACCGCACGGGAATTCGCACGGATTTCACCCGGCGCGGGCCTGAAGCTTTCTACGAGGGGTGTCAGCTTCAGGCGATCGGAACGGTGAGCGGGTTCGGTGCTGGTCCTGGCCGCACCGAACCCGCTGCCGCAGCGAGCCGCTGGATGGCTTCGACCAGCCGTTCACCCGGCAACGTGTAGGGCACCCGGATCCAGCGCTCCAGAGATCCGTTCACCGAGAAGCGAGCGCCCGGCGCCAATCGAACCGCATGTGCCTCGGCCGCGACCGCCAGCCTGCTGGAGATGGGTTCGCCGACGTCGCACCAGAGCGACAATCCGCCGTCGGGTGAGCGAAAACGCCACTCGGGCAAGTGTTCCCGCAGCGCAGCGACCAAGACGTCGAGCCGCTGCCGAGTCTCCTCCCGCCGCCGGGCCAGAACCGGTTCGGCATCGTCGAGCAGTTCCGCGAGCACCAGCTGCTCCAGCACCGGCGTGCCCAGGTCGACGGCCGCCCGGCCGAGCACCAGCCGCTGCACGAACTCCTCGCCGGCCCGGATCCAGCCGAGCCGCAGCCCGCCCCAGAACGACTTGCCCGCCGAGCCGATGGTGATGGCGCGCTCGGTGAAGCTCGCCATCGGCGGCGGGGGTTCCTCACCGGTGAGGTCGATGTCGATCAACGTCTCGTCGATGACCGCGTTCGTGCAGGTCCTCGCCAGGGCCGTCGCCAGCCGGGACCGGCCCTCGGCGTCCAGCCGCACACCGGTCGGGTTGTGGAAGTCGGGGATCAGGTAGGCCAGCCGGGGCGCGGTCTGGCGCAGCGTGGCGTTGAGCAGCTCCAGGTCCCAGCCGTCGTCGGTCATCGGCACGGCCACCGGGGTGACCCCGTGGCCGCGCAGGGCCTCGACGGCGTTGGGGTAGGTGGGGTGTTCGACGAGGACCCGCTCGCCGGGGGCGACCAGCGTGCGCAGGACCAGCGCGAACGCGTGCTGAGCGCCGTTGGTGACCAGGATCTGCTCGGGGTTGGTCGGCAGACCGCGCGCGGTGTAGCGCTCGGCGATGCGGGTGCGCAGCGCGGGGAGCCCGTGCGGTTGGTAGCCGTGGTCGCCGAGCTGCTCGGCGAGGCGCACCTGCGCGCGCTCCACGGCTGCGCGCATCTCGGGCGGAGCTCCCGGGGTCGCCTGGGCCAGGTTGATCACACCCGGGTCGTTGGACGGGAACCAACCGCCGTGCATCTCGTTGCCCCGCCGCGAATCCGGCAGCTTCACCCACGAGCCGGCGCCTCGCCGACTCGCCACGAAGTCGTCCTCCCGCAGCCGCTCGATCGCCCTGGCGACCAGGGTCCGGCTCACGTCGAGGGCGGCGGCGAGCTCCCGCTCGGCGGGCAGCCGGGTTCCCGGCGGTAGCCGTCCGTCGAGCACCAGCTGGCGAACGCCCTCGGCGAGCAGCTGCGAGGAGGGCCGGGACGCGCCGTGCCAGGTTCCGAGGAGATCGACGAGCTTCTGGCCGTAGATGTGGGCGCCCGGTGTCGGCAACATGAGTCCAATCTAGCCCGATTGGCTATCGATATGAAGTCCAATTCGCGGGTAGGAAAGGAGTCATGGCTTCGATCCCCGCTCCACTGGACCTCTCTCCGCTGTCAGTGCGCTTCCGCCCGCACGCCCGGTTCCCGCAGCTCATCGGCGGACTCCTGCTCTACGGGGCGAGCCTGGCGCTGATGGTGCGCGGCGACCTCGGCCTGTCGCCGTGGAGCGTGCTCGACCAGGGGATCTCGGAGCGGCTGGGCGTGAGCATGGGGACGGCGAGCGCGGTGGTGGGCGTCGCGGTCCTGCTCTCCTGGTTACCGCTGCGGCAGCGGCCGGGCGTGGGCACGGTCGCCAACGTGCTGCTGATCGCGGTCGCGGTGGACGCCACCCTCGCCCTGCTCCCCCCGGTGGAGGCCCTGGGGATCAGGGTTCCGCTGCTGATCGCAGGGGTCGTGCTCAACGCGCTGGCGACCGCGACCTACGTCGGCGCCCGCCTCGGGCCGGGCCCTCGGGACGGTCTGATGACCGGGCTGCACGCGCGAACGGGATGGTCGGTGCGCCTGGTGCGGACGTCCATCGAGGTCTGCGTGCTCGCAGCGGGCTGGCTGCTCGGCGGGACCGCCGGCCTCGGGACGGTCCTCTACGCGGTGGCGATCGGGCCACTCACACAAACCTGCCTCCGGTTCACCGCCGTGCGAGTGAAAAAAGATCTCTGCCCCTAGAGACATCTCGGATACCACGCAGTAGCATTGACGCCGTCCACCTGACCCCCAGGGGTGGACCTTGACGCCCCCGCACTCCCGGTAACCCCCAGGCCGGTTGAGCGCGGGGGCGTCGCTACTTCTGGACCTCCCCCACCCGCGGTCATCCGAACGCTACCCGGGGCCACCGACAAACCCGGGAGATCGTCGCGGCGATGACTTCCCAGCGGATCGCCGGTCTACCTCTGCGACAGCGCGGAGACGAGGAGCGGACATGCGGAAGCGAGAACCGGTGACGGGCCCTGAGCTGGTCGGGTCGTTGGAGCGGGCATTCGAAGACACCTCCGCGGTGCTGCGGGCGGTACCGCCGCAGCGGTTCGGGGATCCGAGCCCGTGCGAGGGGTGGACCGTCGGCCAGGTCGGCGGTCATCTCGTCGGTGGCGCGAGGTACTTCGGGCAGGTCGCGGCGGGGCAGGCCGCCGAGCTGCCCGCCGACGACCCGCAGCTCTCCGAAGACGAGATGGCGCCCGCGTTCGGCGAAGCAGCGCGGCTCTCCCTGGCCGCCTTCAGCAGGCCGGGCGTTCTCGATCAGCAGCTCGCGTTCGCGTTCGGCCCGACGCCGGGCTGGGTCGTCGCCAACATCAGCCTGTCGGAAACCGTGATCCACGGCTGGGACCTGGCCCGCGCGGTCGGCCTGCCGTACTCACCGGACGACGACGCCGTCGACGCCGTTCTGCGGTTCCAGTCCCAGAGCAGCGAGGACGAGCTGCGCGCCGAAGGAATGTTCGGCGCGGCCGCGTCGGCGCCCAGGGACGCGAGCCCGTTCGAGGAGCTGCTGGCCTTCACCGGCCGCGAGCCCTGATCCCGTTTCGGGAGGAAACGGGCGCGGTTGTCGGACGGGCGTGGCAGGATTTCGCAGGTGGGTGGGGCATCGGGCAGGTCGGCGCGGTTGCGTGACCTCGCCTTGCTGAGACAGGTCCGGGATCGGATCGACCGCGAGCACGCGCAGCCGCTGGACGTCGAGGCGCTGGCGCGCGGGGTGAACATGTCCGCCGGACACCTCAGCAGGCGGTTCCGTGCCGCCTACGGCGAATCCGTCTACGCCTACCTGATGACCAGGCGGATCGAGCGGGCGATGGCGCTGCTGAGGCGAGGCGACCTGAGCGTCACCGAGGTGTGCTTCGAGGTCGGCTGCTCGTCGCTGGGCACCTTCAGCACCCGGTTCACCGAGCTCGTCGGGGTCCCGCCCAGCACGTACCGGCGCGAGGCGGCCGGGACGGCGGCGATCGTGCCGTGCCTGGCCAAGCAGGTCACCAGACCGGTCAGGAATCGAGAAGCGCCGTCGGAGAGCAGCTCATAGCGTGATTGCCATGGACATCAGCATCAACGCCAGCTTCCTCCCGCAGGACGACCCGGAGGCGGCCCTGGCCTTCTACCGCGATCTGCTCGGCTTCGAGGTCCGCAAGGACGTCGGCTACGCCGGGATGCGCTGGCTGACCGTCGGCCCGCCCGGACAGCCCGGCACCTCGATCGTGCTGCACCCGCCGGGCGTCGACCCGGGCATCACCGACGACGAGCGGCAGCTGATCAGCGAGATGATGGCCAAGGGGACCTACGCCGGAATCCTGCTGGCCACACCCGATCTCACCGCCACGTTCGACGCGCTGCAGGCCGGCGACGCCGAGATCGTCCAGGAACCCACCGACCAGCCCTACGGCGTGCGCGACTGCGCCGTCCGGGACCCCGCCGGGAACATGATCAGAATCCAGGAAGCGCAGTGAACGGAGCCGCGATGCACATCGCCGACAGCCACGACCTGATCCGGGTTCACGGGGCGCGGGTCAACAACCTCCAGGACGTGAGCGTCGAGATCCCCAAGCGCCGGTTGACCGTGTTCACCGGCGTGTCGGGATCGGGCAAGAGCTCGCTGGTCTTCGGCACCATCGCCTCCGAGTCGCAGCGGATGATCAACGAGACCTACAGCGCGTTCCTCCAGGGCTTCATGCCGACGCTGGCGCGACCCGACGTCGACGTGCTCGACGGGCTGACCACGGCGATCATCGTCGACCAGGAGCGGATGGGCGCGGACCCGCGTTCCACGGTCGGCACCGCCACCGACGCCAACGCGATGCTGCGGATCCTGTTCAGCAAGCTCGGGAAACCGCACGTCGGCTCACCGCAGGCGTTCTCGTTCAACGTCGCCTCCATCAGCGGGGCGGGTGCGGTCACGATGGAACGCGGCGGGACGAAGGTGAAGGAGCGCCGCGAGTTCAGCATCACCGGCGGGATGTGCCCGAGGTGCGAGGGACGCGGCAACGTCTCCGACTTCGACCTCACCCAGCTCTACGACGACTCGAAGTCGCTGCGCGAGGGTGCGCTGACCATCCCCGGCTACACCATGGACGGCTGGTACGGGCGGATCTACATGGGTTCGGGGTTCCTCGACCCGGACAAGCCGATCCGCAAGTACACCAAGAAGGAGCTGCACGACCTGCTCCACAAGGAGGCCACGCGGGTCAAGGTCGAGGGCGTCAACGTCACCTACGAAGGTCTGATCCCTCGGATCCAGAAGTCGATGCTCGCCAAGGACCGCGAGGGGATGCAGCCGCACATCCGCGCCTTCGTGGACCGCGCGATCACCTTCGCGACCTGCCCGGAGTGCGACGGCACCCGGCTCAGCGAAGGAGCCCGGTCGTCGAAGATCGCGGGCATCAACATCGCCGACGCCTGCCGGATGCAGATCAGCGACCTGGCCGAATGGGTCAGCGGGCTGGACGAACCGTCGGTGAAACCGCTGCTCGGCAAGCTCCGGCACACCCTGGACTCGTTCGTCGAGATCGGCCTCGGCTACCTCTCGCTGGACCGGCCCGCCGGCACCCTGTCCGGCGGTGAAGCCCAGCGCACCAAGATGATCCGGCACCTCGGGTCGTCGCTGACCGACGTGACCTACGTGTTCGACGAGCCGACGATCGGGCTGCACCCGCACGACATCCAGCGGATGAACGACCTGCTGCTGCGGCTGCGCGACAAGGGCAACACGGTCCTGGTCGTCGAGCACAAGCCGGAGACGATCACCATCGCCGATCACGTCGTGGACCTGGGTCCCGGCGCCGGAACCGACGGCGGCACGGTCTGCTTCGAGGGCGACGTGGCCGGTCTGCGCACCAGCGACACCGTGACCGGCAAGCACTTCGACGACCGGGCCTCGCTCAAGTCGGAGTTCCGCCAGGCCACCGGTGCGCTGGAGATCCGCGGCGCGACGGCGAACAACCTGCGCGAGGTGGACGTCGACGTGCCGCTCGGCGTGCTGTGCGCGGTCACCGGCGTCGCGGGTTCCGGCAAGAGCTCGCTGATCCACGGTTCGCTCCCGACAGCACAAGGCGTCGTGTCCATCGACCAGAGCGGCATCCGCGGTTCGCGGCGCAGCAATCCGGCGACCTACACCGGGCTCCTCGACCCGATCCGCAAGGCGTTCGCCAAGGCCAACGGCGTGAAACCCGCTCTGTTCAGCGCGAATTCCGAAGGCGCGTGCCCCACCTGCAACGGTGCCGGGGTCGTCTACACCGACCTCGGGATCATGGAAACCGTTGCCACGACGTGCGAGGAGTGCGAGGGCAAGCGGTTCAACGCCTCGGTGCTGGAGTACCGCTTCGGCGGGCGCGACATCAGCGAGGTGCTGGACATGTCCGTCGCCCAGGCCGAGGAGTTCTTCGGCGGCGGGGACGCCCGAACGCCCGCCGCGCACAAGATCCTGGAGCGCATGGACCAGGTGGGCCTGGGCTACCTGCGCCTCGGCCAGCCGCTGACCACGCTCTCCGGTGGTGAGCGGCAGCGCCTCAAGCTGGCCACGCACATGGGTGACAAGGGCGGTGTCTACGTCCTCGACGAGCCCACCACCGGTCTTCACCTGGCGGACGTGGAACAGCTCCTCGGCCTGCTCGACCGGCTCGTGGAATCCGGCAAGTCGGTGATCGTCATCGAGCACCACCAGGCGGTCATGGCCCACGCGGACTGGATCATCGACCTCGGTCCGGGCGCCGGTCACGACGGCGGCCAGGTCATCTTCGAAGGCACCCCGGCCGACCTCGTCGCGTCCGGCAAGACGCTGACCGCCCGACACCTCGCCGACTACGTCCGAGCCTGAGCGCCTTGCAGTAACGCCCCGAGGAATCCCCTCCCGAGATCGGGAGGGGATTCCTCTGCTCAGCGCTTGGCCGGGCGAACTTTCCGGAGTGATGTGCACCGCTTCGGGCTCCCCTCACCCGCGACCAGGCTCTTCGCGAGCGCGCCCGGAAACGCCCCATAACGCGGTTAGCGGCCATCGGGGTGATGAGAACCGGGCAGGCGCACCTCCGCGAGCGGCAAGCCGTTGGTTCATCCGCCCGGCGATGTTGCCTTCAAGCGAAAGGGAACCCATGCGCGGAACCCGTCTGTTCGTGACCGCCGCCTTAGCGGCAGCAACCGCTCTGCCTCTCACCGCAGGACCCGCAACAGCAGTCGAACGCAATCCGGTGATCTTCGTTCACGGCTGGAACGGCAGCGCCTCCAACTGGAACGAGCTGGTGGCCGACTTCAAGGCCGACGGCTACACCGATGGCGAGCTCACCGCCTGGAACTACAACACCTCGCAGTCGAACAAGACCACCGCCGACCAGCTCTCCGCCGTCGTCGACGACGTGCTCGCCAGGACCGGCGCGACCGAGGTCGACATCGTCACGCACTCGATGGGCGGGCTCAACAGCCGCTGGTACCTCAAGTTCGTCGGCGGAGCCGACAAGGTCGACGACTGGGTCTCGCTGGCAGGCCCGAACCACGGCACCACGTCGGCGAACTCCTGCTTCGACGCGTCCTGCGTGGAGATGCGGCCGGGGTCGGAATTCCTGACCACCCTCAACGACGGGGACGAATCACCGGGCGCGGTCAGCTACGGCACGTGGTGGTCGACCTGCGACGAGACCATCGACCCCGATGACAGCACGGTCGTCTCGGGCGCGCGCAACACCCAGACCGGGTGCATCACGCACCTCGGCTTCCTCAGCGACGACGGAGTGTCGCAGGACGTCCGCACCTTCGTCGCATGACGGTGACCTGAGAACCGGGGCGGTCCGGAGGATTATCCGGGCCGCCCCGACTCAGGTCCACAGTGGATACTCGCAGCGGCTCAGACCTGCCGGCCTCGAACAGCACTCCGGGCGTCGGCGCGCGGTTGCACCACCAGGGGGACCGAAACGACGATCAGGACCCCGAGCACGATCACGTTGAGGACCTGGTCCAGCGGTTCGTACATGTGCAGCATCGTCACGTGGTAGCCGAAGTGCAGGACGTTGAACACCAGCCACACCGCACCCGCCATCCGCGACGACCGCCCGTCATCGACATGTCTGAGGGCGACCGCGCTGAGCACCGCCAACGCCAGGAACATCGCGCCGACGTCCTTGACGAAGTGCTCGTTGTACGGCCCCAACTGCGGTAACCAGCTCAGGCCGAGACCGGGGAAGGAGTCGTAGAAGAACCTCGGCGCGAAGTACGCCCACGCGCCGGTGAACACGGATGCGAAGGTCAGAACCGCAAGGCACGCACGATCGATCACGACCTTCGGAGATTTGTCCTGCCGCGCTTCGCTTGAACTGATCACGAGCTCCTCCTGTTCTCGATGCGAGCGCCCTTCTCCTCTGGTCGCGAAGGGCGGGACGAAGTGCTCGTCGTGGAGACGACGGGACCGAGGCGGCATCCGTGACAGCGCGAGCCGCCGACGCGACACAGGTCACGTCGCGTCACACCGGCGACGGAGCTGCCTCGTCGTCACCGCGACGCCGGGAAACGCCGGAGGCACCGGACTACGGGGGAACCTCCCTCGCCAGGAGGGACGAGCGTCAGTGCGTTGCCCGAAGATCGAGGCAAGGTTTCACGCCACAACCCGTGTCGGAGATCCCGCCGCCGGGGCAGTCGTCGAGATCAAACGCGTGGGAGAGCCGGCAGTCCGATCGAAGGCACGCCCCGTGCAGTCCTCGAGCAGCGTGCACGCGATCCCCGAAGGCCTCTCAGTTCAGGCCGACGCCGCAAGCAGCTCTGAGCGGACCAGCCGAACGCTCGAAAACGCCCACATCTCATTGTCGACTTGTGGATCAGCTCTCAGATCAATCGGACAGTCTGCGGGTTGTGTCCCACCGGTCTGACTCAATCCGCACGATTACGTCGTCTAGCCCATGACCACGTACCGGCGAATCGATTAACGTGACGCGTTCGTGCACTTGGCCAGCACATGCCCGCTATTCGCGATCGAGAGGGTGGCTCCTTGGTGAGGCGAAGCTGCCTTGCCCTGCTGGTCGCATTGGGAGTGGACGATTTCGGTTCTGGGCTGTTCCTGCCTTTGGCGCTGGTGTACGCGACGCGGGTCGTTGGCATACCGCTCGCGCTCGCGGGCATCGTGGTGGCCGCGGGCACCCTCGTAGGGTTCTTGGTCCCACCCGTGGCGGGGCGGCTTGTCGACCGAGTGGGGCCACGAACCGTGGTCATCGCCGCCCAGCTCATGCAGGCGCTCGGCGCGTTGAGCTATCTCGTGGCCGATGGCGTGGCGGTGACGTTCCTGGCCGCGATCATGCTTGCCGCCGGGCTCCAGCTCTTCTATTGCGCCCTGTTCTCGCTGATCGCTGATGTGTACGGAGAAGGCGCGAAGGACAGGCCGTTTGCCATCGTGGGCATGGTGCGGTCTGCTTGTTTCGGGCTCGGCGCGCTAGCCGGTGGCGGGCTTCTGAGCACACTCGGGGCGACCGGACTTCGGCTCATGGTCGGCGTCAACGCACTCAGCTTCATCGCGTGTGCTCTGGTGCTGGCCCTGCTTGTGCAGGCGGCACATGCTTCACGAGATTCGCAGCAAGCCACGGAGCCCGGCAGCCGGGGAGTCCTGCAAGATCGGCCGTTCCTGATGTTTATCGCGGTCACGGCATTGCTCGCGCTGGCAAGCGACTTTTTCCTTGTGGGCGTTCCCGTTTACGTGCTCGAACAACTCACCGGTCCCGCCTGGCTTCCGGGCTTGATGCTGGCTTTGCTCACCGCCTCGTTGAGCATCGGTGGTACCGCAGCCGTCCGTGCAACCCGGTATCTCGCCCGGACCACGACGCTTGCTATCAGCGCCGGGCTTTACGTGGTGTGGTGCTTGATGAGCCTCGCTGCCGTCTTCATCACCCCGGCATGGCTACCGGCCTTCCTGCTATCGGCAACGCTGCTTCAAGCTGCCGCGGCCCTGCTGTCCGCAACGCGGGTCAACGCACTCGCCGAGGCTGCCGCACCACCCGAAATGCGAGGCCGCTACCTCGCCACCTTTCAGTACGCTTTCACCATTCCCCGCTCGCCGGCCTGTTTGCTGCAGGCGTGTGGGTCCCCTGGATGCTCGTCGCAGCAAGCGCCAGCGCCGCGATCTACGGTCTCCGCTGGCTCACACCGCGGCTCCCCGCACACGCAGTGAAACCCCCAGAACATCCAGACAACCGAGCAGTGTCGGAAACACCCTCAGCAAACGACGCGTGACACCCTCCACCAACCCGACCCGCGTCCCAACGCGTACTGCCTGACCAGACGACTGCTCCGAGGACGTTCGAACGCCAGAAGTTGAGCAGCACCCGACTCGTAAATTCGAACCTCGCCGGTTCCGATCTGAGGCACTCGAACGTGGGCGAGGTGAACCGCGCGCCTAAGCGAGACCAAGCTCCCGGGACAAGCCGACAAGTGAGCCTGGAGGCATCGGCAGTTCAGAACCACAGCCCGTATGAACTGAGACGAAAAATGAGACGAAGAAGCCCCCGTCGAGATCGACGGGGGCTGTTTTCGCAGCTCATAGCGGTGGCCAGGGGCGGGGTCGAACCGCCGACCTTCCGCTTTTCAGTTCTACGATCACCGGTTCGACGGCGGCCGCCGACCGCGCGGGAGCATCGAGCTCGCGGCGGACCTCCACCTGCCCGACGACTCCGCTCAGTTGTCCTGTGACAATCCGGGCTACGCGGTCGCTCTCGTGCGACGGGTGGTCGACGCCGAGAGCGGCCGGCCCGGATCCTTGCCACTCGCCGACAGCACGCCAACGACCTGGAACGCATCCGCTCAACGTGCTAGCCGTCTGAGACGAAAGGTCTCCGGTCGTCCGGTGCGTGCGCGCGGCGGCCGTCACGTCCAGGCGGACTGGGCCCGCTGCTCCGAAGACCGGGGAGTCGGCACCACTCCGAGCTGGCTCAGCAAGCTCGCGTTGTCGAAGAAGTCGTACTCACGGCGGATCTTGCCGTCCTCGATCTCGACGATGCTGCACAGGTGGACGTGGATTTCGCGCCACGTCGGCGCGATCCCTTCCAGCTCGTTCTCATGGATCCCGCTGACCTCGTACACCCGAACGCACGCGGATTCGCCGCACGTGTACTCCGCCACCGCCTCGAACACCATGTCGGAGAAGGCGGTCGTGTACTTGTCGGCGACAGCCACGGCAGCTTCTGCGCCGGCATGCCGCTCACCGTCGGGGCTGATGTATTCGTATTCCTGGTGGCACAGTTCTCTGAGCCCGTCGAAATCGCGTTGCAACACGCACTCGAACATGCGCCGCTGGACCTCGCTCGCCTCCGTCATGGGTGTGCCCCCTCTCCTGCTGAAGCACAACCCACAGTGCTCCAGCCCAGAAGCCTCGTGCCAGGGTCTTTCGTCGGTGGGCCGGCGGGAGAACGGCGGACACCATTCCGCAGAGGAGGACTTTGTGCCCTGTCGTACCCCGCACAACTCCGGCATCGTGTGATGTGCCGGGGTAATGCCCGGGGATCGACCTGAGAAGCGCAGTGGCCTGGACGACCAAGGCCGCCCTAGACCTAGCGATCAGCAGATCGCGAAACGCTCCTCAGGTCTGATCTGTGCCGGGGGCCGAGCGCCGCGAGTGGAGCCCGCACCTTCCGACCACTGGGGGAATAGCGCCGACAGCGCGCGTTCCGCATGAAGTGGGAGCCCCACGTTCCTAGACCCCACATCCCGGGTGTCAAGCGACACTCGATGATCTGACCAGCCCAAACACCGGTCCGGACCACTCACGAAAAAAGCCCCTCCCGAACCGGGAGGGGCTTTCCAGCTATGAGCGGTGGCCAGGGGCGGGGTCGAACCGCCGACCTTCCGCTTTTCAGTTCTACGATCACCGGTTCGGCGGAGATCACGAACGGAAAATCGGCAGGTCAGAGGATCGGCGTGAACATGCCGCGCCGCCTTCGAACTGCCGTGAACGCGTACGAATGAGACCAGAACTGAGACCACAGACCGCGCATCGACCATTGAAGTAGATGAGGGACTACGGGAGCAAACTGCCGATCATTCACCCGTTCGGGCTAGGGTTGCGTGCCATGACTCGGATCAGTGTGGATGTGGTCGGCGAGTTGTCCGACCAGCAGATCAACTACTTTCGTGACCTGCTGGAGCGTCAGCTCCAGCAGATGGGGTTGCGTGGACAGGTCACGACCCCGCCCAGGTTTCTGCTGCAGCAACATGCTGAACCGGGCAATCTGACCGTGAAGCTGCATGCTGAGTTCGATCCCATCGACCGCCAGGACCCATGCCGTTTAGTCGATGATCGCCGCGACGCGCGGGTGTTCTCCCCGGCTGAGCTCCTGGACATGTTGGCCAATCCCAAGCGTGTCTTTCCCTCGGTATGCGGGCGTTGCACAAGTCGTGCTGGTGTCAGCACTGTGCGCAGAGTGCTGGGCGCCTACAAACTCGCCACGTGGCCCGAGGACACCCAACGGCAGGAAGTCGTCAAGGAGCTGCGGGAGCAGTTCCTTGACAAGGGGTTTTACTAGATCTGTCCGTGCGTCAAGCGACCTTAAAGAGCGGCCACCGGTACCAGCCCACTGCACGCCCCGGCAGTCCAGCCTGCCCGACTCCGCCATCGGATTTCGATGTCGGATTTGCGCCATCTATCTGACATGCCCTCTTTCGGGTGACCTGCGGCCTTATAAGGAGCTCCACGCGGAATCCTTCGCTGGGTGAGCGCACTGTTGGAGAAATTGCCAGCACCCGCAGTCCTAGAGGGTGGTAGTTCGGCCCGCTCGTGGCGTTTTGAGATGAGCCAGTGGGGTTCCGCCATGTACGGCGCTGCGCTCGGGCTGGCTCTGTTCCTGGTCACGCACCGAGCCATGTCGGACGATGCGATGATCACGCTGACTTATGCCCGGAACCTCGCTGAGCACGGGGTATGGGGCGCAATGCCTGGGGTTACTGCAAACACGCAGAGCTCACCCTTGAATATGTGGCTGCTGGCTGCAGGGGGCCTTCTCGCCAATGGTCACGTGGTGTATGCCCTCGGGATTGTTCTCTCCCTGACCCTCGCTGTGACCGGCCGGTGGGCCGAAGGGCTACGCCGTTGCCTCGGGCTTCACTGGGCAGCGCCGTACCTTGCGTTGACCTTGGTGGTGTGCTCACCCCTGCTGGCATCCACCGTGGGTCTCGAGACCTACCTCGGGGTCGCGGCCCTCACTGGTGTCGCCCGCTACGCGGCCGCCGACCGTGCCGCGGCCGTCGGCGTGGTCGCAGGTGTGGCCCTGCTGACTCGCCTTGACATGATCGTGCCAGTGGCTGTGCTGATCTTCGCTCTGTTGCCGTGGTGGCGGTCATTTTCAGCGGCCGCCGTTGGCGCCATGGTGGCCGTGCCGTGGCACGTGTGGTCCTGGTTCGCCCTCGGGGGTGCGGTGCCGGACACGACATGGCTCAAGAGCAGCAGCGGCGCGGCACTCACAATGGCGACGTCAGTCGGCTCGTACTACTTCGCCCGGTGGCCGGTCGCGACGTTCTTGACCGCGCTGCCGGTGATAATGGGCTTGGCGTGCGGCGTGTGGGCTTTGACCCGGGGTGGCCGTCATGCGCGCGTTGTGTTGGCCGCGCTTATTGCGGGTTGGGCGCATTGGGCGGTGATGTGGCTGGGTGGGGCCTACCCGCAATTTTGGTACTTCGCGCCATTGGTGGCTTGCTCGATCCTGGCTACGGCGCTCAGCCTGCACTGCTCGAACCGTCTCGGGCTCGCCACATTCGTAGCCGCTCTCGTGCTAGCTACCGGATCACTGGTCGCGTCGTTGCCAGCCCCTTGGTCAATGGCCTACCTGACTGGAAACTATGCCAGCACCCCGCAGTACGCCGCCGTCGCCGCGGACCTCGGACGACTCACCGGCGGACAGCCCGTCGGCAGCCCTGGGGAAGTAGGTGCGTTGGCTTTCCACGCGCCGGTCCCCATCGTGGACTACCTCACCGACCCGGCCGTGACTCGGCCGCTGCTGGATGAACGCTACCGTGATGCCGGGCCACTCAAGCAGACCTTGTTGCGGTGGAACTGGGCCCACCGCGAGACATTGACTTCGACGCCACTACCGCGTTACCAACTTGCGTTCAGTGGTGTTGGGGTTACGTCCGGTCGGGAAGTGGCTCGCTGGCAGGTGTTGGATTCGGCCGAGCAACCGCGCACCCTCATGCTCCTCGACACCGCACTGACTCGCTGAACCCTGCCCCTGTGCATGATGACTCCGACGGTCGAGAGTGCAAGGTAAGCAGGGACAACCGGGCCTAACTTCTTCACCTCCTCCAACTCCTCTTGCTGGGGTTGGTGATGACAACCACGCCGCGACCGCGCAGCAAGGAAGTTGTGCCGGCACTCCCGGCCCGTTGTGGTTGTGCCCGGAGTCGAAGTGGGATTACCCAACGCCCCACAACCCTTCCCCGATGGTTGGTGCTGTCCGGGCGGCTTGTCGTTAGCCGAAACCAGCACGTGGGCTGTACGAGCGTGCTCTTGCCATCCAAGAACAAGCTCACGGCCCCAACCACCCCGACGTCGCCCGCGCGCTAACTAGCCTCGGGCTCGTCCATAGACGGCTGAGCGAGCGAGAAACGGCACGCGACCTGTTCGAGAGAGCCCTCGCCATCCATGAACAGGATCGCGACCCCTCCACCGTCATGATCGGGCTGGGCTACCTCGGCCAGATCCATCGTGAACTTGGCGACCTGGCCACAGCCCGAAATCACCTTCGGCGAGCGCTCGCCGTAGCAACAGGCGTGTACGGGCCAGCCAAGCCGCTCATTGCGGAGATCAGTAAGCACTTGGAAGCGATAGAACGGGAAGCCGAGGAGCACGGGCTCTAGGCAACGGGCAAGGTCCAGGCAGACCACAGCAACAACTGAGACCCAAACTGAGACCACGTCCCAGCCGCGCCCAACAGACCCGGGGCTACATGCCAATCTTCGGCGCCACCCCGGACTCAGATCTGAGGGGCACTCCGCGATGTGTCGCCCACTCGGTGGCTGCCTTGGCTCATACGACTTGGGCATCATCCAGTACACCGGGCCAGACAGAAGGGCGAAAGATGCACTGTGCGGAATGCTGCCTCCCCCTACGAATGACCAAGGCTCGCACCGTGCCAGTCCACTACCTCGAAGACGTGCACTTTTTCGGTGGATGGGCGCAGAAGCAATGTCCGGCCTCTGGGAGCACGGAGTTCTTCGCCCGCGTCGACCGTTGCGCCCGACCACGAAGCCGTCGCGAGTGCCCGTACTGCCATCGAAAGTTCACGCTGAACAAGAACGGGAAGTTTCCCGTACATGACGACCCCAACGGGCGAGAGTGCAAGGTAAGCAGGGACAACCGCGCATAGCTTGTTCGTTCATGACGCCAATCACCTCGGATGCTTGGCAGGGCCTCGACCGACAAGACCAGCGTCTCAACACAGTGAGCTCTGCACCCCGAAAGAGAAATTGACGTCAGAGCTAGTGACACCGGACACTTAACACATTCGCACTATTGCTCCGATTGGGTGACACCTGCGGGTTTGGGCTCGCACCTGCTGGACAAGTTGGCAGGGTACGTACACAAGATCCGATCGGAATGGAGTTTGGTATATGCGGCGCATTCGAACAGCTTTCGTCGGTGCATTGATTGCACTACTAGCGGCGTCAGGCGGTGTTGCCTCAGCGTCAACCACGGAGGGAAACGTACCCACTGAGGCTTCGACCGGCGCTGGCACTCGAGCGCTTCCGAATAACTGCGGACTCAGTGTCTGTTTTACTCTGAGTGCAACTGAGACAAAGCGTGTCGCGGACGCGCCGGTGGGGGAGACCGTCGGGATCGTTAGTCCGCTCTGCGGCGTGGTTCCGCCGCCCGGTAGCGTTATTTGCGGTGTGGCCATTGGCGCGAATGCGTTTACCTTGAGCGTTGGAGCGAAAGACGCAGTTCGTCAACGTGGTTGCGTCACGTACATGTTGCCGCCACCCGGCGGCGTCCCGATCGTGACCTACCGGGTTGACAAATGCCTCCAGCCGTAACTCGAACATTTCCGAAGAAGAGAAGTTAACCCAGGAATTTGGAGGCGACTTTCCTCGAAAGTCTTCGCCCCCAATTCGAGCTGCTGTCATCCGTTAAGGACTGGGAATCTCTAAAGTGCCGACCCGCAAAAACAATTCGGGTCGGCACCTTCTTTTCTCGGATATTGCGGCCAAGTTACATTCGTCGTCGCGTGGAAGAAAGTAGAGCTCTGCCAGCCCATATTCGTGTGTCGAGTGGAGTCCACTCTTGCGTTCCCGTAAGGCGGGCCGAGTGGTCTTCCCCATCATCCCGGGCCGACTTAGTTACGTTATAGAGCTTGTGTTCGAACCACCGCGAGTTTGGTCTTGTGCTCGATCAAGGCGTGTTAGGCCTGGCATGCTGGATCTTGCCTCCCGCCGGAGGTGTTAGCCCCCCGGGGACGCTCTGGGGGCGCCGGTGGGGGTTTCCGGCGGGAAGGTAGAGGACAATGTCCGAGGAGTCTTTCGGGCAGGCCTTGCGGCGGCATCGTCGTGCGGCCGGCCTGTCTCAAGCCCAACTTGCCCAGGAACTTCACCTCGACCAGGGCAATCTCTCCCGGTACGAAAACGACCGGCAACGCCCCGAGCCTACGACCGTGGACGCCTTAGACGCGCTCCTGTGCGCCGGCGGCGAGCTCCGCGCCCTGGCCAACGCCACCACCCCACAGCCCGCGACCAGGGGAATCCCGGCCGCCGGTGCGTTCCATCCGAGCGACGAGACCGATGCGATGGAGCTGGCTCGCAGGGTCGCGGCCTCCGACATCAGCACCGAGACGCTGGCCCAGCTCGAAATGGCCTTCGACGACCTGGCTACCGCCTACCCCGCCAGCAGTCCGCACGATCTTCTGCCTCGGCTTCGGGAGCACCTGGGCTACATCTCCCAGCTCATCGACGCGCCCCGCAAGACCCTCGCCGCCCATCGCCACCTGCTGGTGCTCGGCGGCTGGTTCTCGCTGCTGGCCGCCACGGTGCACATCGATTTGAATCAGCACGCGCCGGCCACCGCCCGGCTGCGCACCGCCGCAGGCCTTGCCACTCACGCGGAGCAGGACGAGATCCGCGCCTGGTGCTACGAAACCGAGGCCTGGCGCACGCTGACCGGCGGCGACTACCGCCGCGCCGCCGAGCTGTCCCAGCACGCGCAGTCGATCGCCCCGTCCGGGAGCTCGGCGGAGATCCAGGCGACCGCGCAGGAAGGCCGCGCGTGGGCGCGCCTCGGCAACGCCGACGCCACCTACCGCACCGTTGAGTGCGTCCATGCGCTGTCGGCTCATTTGCCGAAGCCAGTGCCGGCCGAACACCACTACCGCTATGACCCCGGCAAAGCCGCGGCCTACACCGCCACCACCCTGGCCTGGCTCGGCGACCCCGAGGGCGAACAACACGCCCGCCAGGTCATCGACCGCTTCCGGCCCACCAACGACTCCCAGCCCTGGCCCCGCCGCTACGCCACCGCCCACGTCGACCTCGCCCTGTGCGCAGCCCGCAACGGCCGCCTCGACGAAGCCGCCGACGCGGCCCAGACCGCCATCGAATCCGGTCAGGTTGCCCCGTCCAACTGGTGGCGCGTCCGCGAAGTCGTCAACCACGTCACCGCAGGAAAGCTCCCAACCGCAGGCGAGCTCCAGGACTCCTACCGGACCATGACCAGCCCCTAACCAGCATGGCTATGCGCATCAGCCCACCGTTGATGCGCATAGCCCCGCATTTCCGATCACCGGCGGTGCTGGTTCGGCAGCGTTGGGTGCATGGATGCGGCACGACCAACGCCACCGCTCGACGCGGGCCTGTGGACCAGCCCTGACGGCTGCGTCCACATCCGCAACGCCGGCACCGGAAACACCTTCTGCGGCCAACCCGTCGGCAACTACGGCACCCAACCCACCCACGCCTGCGACGACTGCGTCGCGGTGAGCCTGCGCGAGTACGCCCGCATCCACGCCTGCGACCTCATGTGCCGGAAGCGGGCCGAGTCATGAGCACCCCGACGAAGGCCGAGCAGAGCTACGCCCACGTGTGGACCGATCACCTCGGCGTCGTGCACGAACGCCGCCAGGACGACCACGGCCTGACCCTCTGTGGCCTCAACGCCGGCGAGAGCAACCACCCGATCTCCGCCCGAGCCTGCCGAAGCTGCATCGCCGAACGCCTTGCTTCCGAGATCCCCTAGCCACCGAGGGGCGCGGATGGCCCCGAACTCCGCGCCCCTCGGTGTTCCACACCCTTCCCATCCCTCCAGACCTGCGTGAACAAGCCGCGTATGGCGCTCTCAGCGCGCTATGAAGTCGCCGACACCACCACTGACCAGCGAGACAAGGACGAGGCCGTGCCTCCCCGAAAGATCCGCGAGAGCCCGGCACAGCGCTCCGTAATCGCCGAGCTCCGATGCACAACCCAACTCGCCGATGACCGTTTGAGACCGTGAAAGGTAGCGTGAGCGCACATGGAGCTGGTCCAGCAAGCCGCCGAGACTGCGGAACACTTCGTGGCCCCGCTGGGGCGCCGTTGGGAGCATGTTCAGGCAGTAGCAGCACGAGCGTCCGAACTCAGCGGCGCCGTGCCACCGCAGGACCGAGACACCTTGGTCGCCGCGGCTTGGCTGCACGACATCGGTTATGCCCCCGAGATCGGTCACACCAAGTTCCACCCGCTCGACGGTGCCCGGTACCTCCGGGAACAGGAGTGGCCCGAGGTGATCGTGAACCTCGTCGCGCACCACTCCGGAGCGCGTTTCGAGGCGGTCGAGCGCGGCATGTCCGACGAGTTGGCCGAGTTCCCGTTCGAGGACTCGGCATTGCTGGATGCGCTGGTCATGGCCGACCTCACCACGGGGCCGGCGGGGCAACGCTTGGCCTACGACGAGCGGATCGGAGAGATCTTCAGCCGCTACGCGCCCGAAGACCCGGTTCACCGCACGTGGGTGAAGGCACGTCCTGTCATGGCTGAGGCAGTCCAGCGAACCGAACAGCGCTTGGCCGCTCAGCCCAAGTAGGGCTGCGTGCGCGTCTCGTCGAGCGCGTGATCGATGCGCAAGCGCATCGAGGTGTGGATGTTCAGGCGATCGAGGTCCGTTGGGGCGACCCAGCGGACCTCCTTCGTTTCGCTGCCGTCTTCGCGCGGCTGACCGCCGACCCACTTGGCCTCGAAGCACAGCGAGAACTGCTGCCGTACTTCCCCATCGTCGTAGGCCATGACGTGGTGGGGGTTGGTGTAGGTGCCGACCAGGCGCACGACCTCGACGTCCAGGCCGGTCTCCTCCTTGACCTCGCGGACCACGGTGTCGGTGAGGGATTCGCCGGCGTCGTGGCCACCGCCCGGCAGTGCCCACAGGTCGTTGTCGATTTTGTGGATCAGCAGGATGTCGCCGGCGTCGTTGCGGATGGCTGCGGTCACCGAGGGCACGACTGAGTTGGCCGCCGGTGCGTTGGGGTCGTTGAAATAGTCCACGCGTGCCACGGTTGTGCTCCTCAGACGGTTTCCGGCGTGGCTTCCTGCCACACGCGCTCGAACGACCGCAGGTAGTGCTCCCACATCGGTCCGTCGTCCACCTGACGCAGGTGCAGAACGGGATTCTCACCGGCAAGGGAGCCGAAGGCGTGCCCGTTGACCAGCATCTGATCGTCGAAGCGGTAGATGGAGTTGTAGAGGATCGTCCCGTGGGTCCGGATCTCGACGCTGTCCAACTCGGCGACCTTGCTCAGGTAGCGCCGCATCATCTGAATCCGGCCTTCCAAGCCTCCAGTCGTCCCCTCCTCGACCGCGCGCTGGATTACCGCCGCCGAGGTCTCATCCCCCACGGCGAAGCGAAAAACCGTGCCCTCTTCGGCTTTCCGCCTGATCACGGGCAGGATGTTGTGCTGCTCCACGAGGAACTGTCCTGAGAAGACGAGCACCTCCATGCGCTCCTGGACGCCGTGGATCAGCTCGTTCCACAGCTCGAACGGCACAGCCGAGCGAGACGGGAACAGGTGCACCAGCTCAACGTCCTGGTTCGGCGTGGTGTGCGGGTCCTCCGCCAGGGACGGCCAGAGCTGGACCTCGGACGTGCCAAGCAGCTCAGCGACCCTCCTCCGGGTCTGCCGGTGCGGTTTCCGCTCCATGGTGATCCAGCGTCCAGCAGTCTTCTCATCGACTCGCACCTTGGCGGCGACCTCCTCAATCGTGAGGCCGGCCGCGCGCACCGCTGCGCGAAGACGCTCGTTCGCCATCTCTACCCCGGGGACGTTTTGAGGATCTTTTGGGACGTCGAGCAGACGGTATAGAGCTGCGAGGACGTCTGCAACCGACCCGGAAAGACCCGTGGGAACGTCCGCGGTTTCGCGGTGAACTTGTTGCCAGAGACGGAAAAACCCCGACCACCAAATCGGCGGCGGGGCTGACCGAGGAGGCAACTATGGCGAAGAACGCGTTTCCGATGATGCCGCAGTCCGGCGGCGGCGTGATGCCGAAGCTGATCGGCTTCCTGGTTCTGTTCGCAGTCGGATCGATGATCATCAAGCAGCCGGTCGAGTCGGCCCACGTGATCGGCGACCTGTGGACGAAGTTCGCTGGCGCCGGCGACGCCCTGTCGACCTTCATGCAAGCGATCGGCGGCTGACCGATGTCAGGCCTGCTTGCCCTCCAGCGCGACGAGACGTTCTCGCAGCTCAGCTACCTCTTGGCGAAGTCGGACGACATCCGCCCGAAGGTCCACCTCGTCTTCCGGGGCCTCGCCTTCGAGGACCTGGGCCAGGTGATCGGACGGCCAGCGGAGCGCTTCAGAGATGGCGGCCAGCAGGCGCGGACTGCGTCGGCGCGGCTCGTAGTTGTTCTGGAGCTGTCGCAGAGTCGCGGTGCTCACCCCGGACTTCTCGGCGAGTTCCCGCTGCGTCAGGTCGAGCTCCGCCAATCGGGTGTTGATTGCGGTCGCTACTGCGTCCCAGTCCTTGCTCACGACACCTCCCGTTGACCCACTCCTATCAGCGCAAATCCTAGCGCTGAAGTTCCCAGTTCCCCGAGAAATCCCAAGCCGGAGTTATCCGTGGCCACCCCCTATCGCTTCCGTAGCGCTAATAGTTGCGCTAATGTTCTCGCATCGCTCAAGGAAGGAGCCCGAGAGATGCACTCTCACAACTACGACACGTTCGCTTCCGACCTGGACGGACAGCACGACATCGAGGTCTACACCTCGTTCGGCGCCGAGCTGGCCGGCTGCGAGGCCGAGCTCAGCGAGTTCGAGCAGGACGCAGTGCGGAGCTACTGGGATCAGGTCGTCGCCGAGGAGCTGGGCGAGCTGCCGGTCACGCCGTTCGTCTGGTCCGAGCTAGGCGCCGGGGAGCGAACGCGGCTGCGTCGCTACGAGCGTCGCGAGGCGGGCGCCGTGCTGCGGCTGATCACGATCGATGCGGATTCCGGGGAGGCGGCGTGAACGGGTTGCTGAATTGGCTGTTGTCCGGGCGGCGTGCGCCGCAGTTTTCGACCGAGGGCAGCTCTCGGGGTGCTCGGCGGCGGCGTGAGCTGACCTGCCCGGGGCACAAGCCCAGCCGTGGTGAGCAGGTCACTGAGGTGACGGTGCGGTGGACCTGCGAGTGCGGTGCGTTCCGCTTCGAGATCGACGCGCCTCCGCCGCACGTTGATGAGGTCCCCACGGCGGCCTATCTGGAGATGGAGCGCAGGGGCCTTCAGGGGCAGAAGGGGCCGTGGCGTTCCCAGATCACCGGCAAGCCCTTGCTGGTCGCGCCCGCCGAACCGGCCGACGAGACGGCCGAGGCGAGCGCGTCGGACGAGACGCGGAGCGAACTGCGGTGCGACCGGCAGGCCAGGGAGTACGTCGAGCGGTACGGGCCGTGTGCGGCGCGGGATGAGGCCTATTGGGCGGATCACCGCAACGACGACTTGATGGCCGAGGCCCTGTTGAGGGCTGCCGAGCGTGTCGACGGCGGCGAGACCACGTGGGCTTTTTGATGCACCCGGCCCAGCAGGCCAGTCGCCAAACCTACTGCTGGGCCGGGTCTCCCATCGATCAACAATCCGTTAGGAGATCTCTGATGCTACGGATCGCCACCAGCCCCTGTGGGGGTGCGATGAAGACCCTGATCCTCGGACTGCTGAGCCTGCTGATCGAGCTGGCCGTGGTCGTGGTGCTGCCGCTGGTGTTGCTGGCGGCCGCCGGGCTGCTGCGGGTCACCGTTGTGACCGTCCTGCCGCTGGTCGTGCTCTTCGCCCTGGCGGTGACCTCTGGGATCGCCCGCACCCTCGGCGTTGGGCTGTTCGGCCTCGGTGTGGCGTTGCGGCTGGTCATGACGGCCGTTGATGGGTTGGGTGCTCGGGTTCCTGCTCCGCGGCTTCCGGTGGGGGTGGGCCGATGACCACCGCGAAGAGCTCCTACCCCGTGCCGGTCGCCGAGCTGCTGCCGCAGGCCCACCAGCTGGTCACGAAGCTGGGGCGGATGCCGAGCCGAAACCAGTTGATGGCCGAGCTGCGGATCGGGGCGCCGAAGGCCCGCGCGATCCTGGACCGCCTGACCGACGAGCACCCGGCCAAGGCTCCCAACCCGTTCGGTCTGCACGTTGTCACCGAACGGACCGCCGACGAACCCACCGAAACCCACGACGACCCCACCGAGCCCGAGCCCACTCAAGCGGACACGGTGGCCGAGGTTGAGCCGGTTCCGGATGAGGTGGAGCCGGTGCGGGAGGAGAAGTCTGAGCCGATCACGGCTGCCGCAGACCCGGATGCGCCCACCCAGGAGCAGACGCCGAGGCCGGTGGCGGTGTGGCCGGTCATGCTGCTGGCTTTGCCCGCGTTCGTGGCCATCTGGTCCGGGTGGGTCGGACTCGGCCAGCTGACCGGGTTCGGCATCGTGCACCCACTGCCTGGGATCGCGGACGGGTTCGCGATCAACACCGCGATCACGCTCCCGATCGGGGTGGAGACCTACGCCGCCTACGCCCTGCGCGTGTGGCTCTCCGGCCAGGTCCCAACCAAGGCCCGCAGATTCGCGAAGTACTCCGCGCTCGGCTCGCTCGCTCTCGGAGCACTGGGTCAGATCGCTTTCCACCTGATGAAGGCCGCCGGCATGACCGAGGCCCCGTGGCTCATCACCGCAGCCGTGGCCTGCCTGCCCGTCGCAGTGCTCGGCATGGGTGCGGGCCTGGCCCACCTGATCAAAGACACCAATGACCACCGGGAGGTGCAGCGATGACCGAACAGCCGCAGAACCCCAAGCCCGAGAGCAACGAGCACCAGGCGCACGAGGACGGCGAGCAGGCGCGGGTGCTGCGCTTCCCCTCCGAACGCCTCAACCCCGACCAGACCCGCGATGAGGGCGAGTCGGAGCACCAGGTCATCGATGGCGAGCTGGTCGACGAGGACCAGGCCCCGCAAGTCGACCAGCCCCAGACCGGCGAGGCGGGATCGAGCTTGGTCCGGCACGAGAAGCGGGAACCGGTCCTGCCTGGCTGGGCGAGCAGCGTGGAGGAGTTCCGGGAGGCCGCGAAGTGGGCGGTGGGCTACGCCGGCCACACCTTCGCCTTCCACGCGGTGCGGTGCCCGGTCTACCTCGGCCGCATCCTGATCCGAGTTCCACAAGGGACGCTGCGGCTGCTGGGGGGGTTTCTGCGGTGGGTGACCGACGCCGAAGGCCGGACCGTTCGCCATGCTGCCGCTGACCGCGCGGATGCCGCCGAATACCTCCGGCTGTCGAGCCAGCGTGATAGCCGGGTCCGAGGACGGTTCTACGCCACGGTGGGTCTGGGCGCGGCCGCGTTGGCGGCGTTCTTCCTCGGACGGGCGTTCCTCCCGGAGCTGGTCCAGTACGCCATCGTGGCCGGCGCCCTCGGCGCGGTGGGGTGGTTGGGTGCTCCGGCGGATCAGCCGATCGCCTCGCGGGCGGTGGAGGCGACGAAGGTGCCGAAGCTGACCAGCAACGCCGTCGAAATCGCCCTCAACTCCCTGGGCATCTCGGGGATCAACCAAGCCATGGGCAAGGGTGGGGAAGGCATCGGGTTCCCCAAGCCGATTTCGCGGGATGGCAAGGGATGGCGGGCGGACGTCGACTTGCCCCACGGGGTGACCCCTGGGGACATCATGGACCGCCGCGAAAAGCTCGCCTCCGGTCTCCGCCGACCCCTCGGGTGCGTCTGGCCGGAAGCCGACAACGCCGAGCACGCCGCCCGCCTCATCCTCTGGGTCGGTGACCAGGACATGCGCAAGGCCAAGCAACCCGCCTGGGCACTGCGCAAGGGCGTACGCGTGGACCTGTTCCAGCCCCAGCCCTTCGGTACTGACCAGCGTGGCCGGTGGGTGGACCTGCGGTTGATGTTCACCTCGGTGGCGATCGGGGCGATCCCGCGCATGGGCAAGACCTTCACCCTGCGCGAGCTGCTGCTCATCGCGGCGTTGGACCCGCGTGCGGAGTTGCACACCTACGACCTCAAGGGCACCGGCGACCTCGACCCCCTGGAAAAGGTCACCCACGCCCACGGCGTCGGAGACGACGACGAAGAGATCGAAAAGGCCATTAGCGACCTGCGGAAACTCCGCGACGAGCTCCGCCGCCGGGCCAAGCTGATCCGGGACCTGGCCAAGCAGGGCCTGGCGCCGGAGAACAAGGTCACCCCGGAACTCGCGGGCAAGAAGAGCTTGGGGCTGCACCCGATCGTGATCGGTGTCGATGAGTGCCAGGTGTGGTTCGAGCACCCTGACTACGGGGAAGAGTTCGAGGCCATCTGCACTGACCTGGTCAAACGCGGACCGGCGCTCGGGATCATCATCATGCTGGCCACCCAGCGCCCCGACGCCAAGAGTCTCCCGACTGGCATCTCGGCGAACGTGTCCACGCGGTTCTGTCTGAAGGTGCAGGGGCAGACCGAAAACGACATGGTCCTGGGCACCTCGAAGTACAAGCAGGGCGTCCGTGCGACGACGTTCGCGTGGGCGGACAAGGGGATCGGCTACCTGGTCGGCGAGGGTTCCGACGCGCAGATCGTGCG
Source organism: Saccharopolyspora sp. NPDC049357 (assembly GCF_040677225.1). Taxonomy (NCBI): domain Bacteria; kingdom Bacillati; phylum Actinomycetota; class Actinomycetes; order Pseudonocardiales; family Pseudonocardiaceae; genus Saccharopolyspora; species Saccharopolyspora sp. NPDC049357. The sequence continues at coordinate 89,458 of NZ_JBFAQJ010000015.1, forward strand.
CACGGTGGCGGGTTTGGATGGTCCGGCGTCGGAGAAGGTCGCCACCTACGCCCGCACCCTCCGCGAGACCGCCGGCACCCTGACCGGCCACGCCATCGGCGAGAACCCGGAGATCGACGAGACGATGTCCAAGAAGGACACGCTGCTCGAAGACATCCTCGCGGTGGTCGGCGAGACCGAGAAGAAGGTCTGGAACGAACGCGTCATCGCCCGCCTGTATGAGCTCAAGCCGGAGGTGTACGGCACCTATCGCGAGTCGGCCGATCTGACTGCCGCGCTCAAGCGGCACGGCGTCCGGACGGCTCAGGTGTGGGGCACGAGCGACGGCAAGGGAGCCAGCCGCATCGGCATCACCCGCGCCGACATCGCCGAAGAAGTTGCGGATCGTAATCGCCGTGAGGGGTCCGGCTAGCCCTCGCTGGGTCTCTAGACCTAGACGACAGCCCTTCTAGGTCTAGAGACCCCGCTAGACCCCCATTCCCTTTCTCACCAGCGCCCTAGTTCCTAGAGGTGCGTGGGCGAGTGCGCCCAAAAACCGCCCTGGAGGCCATCTGTGACCCCCACCGACCCCGCTAGCACCGTCCTGTTCCTCGCACTCCTGATGGTCACTTTCGGTTACGGCGTGACGTGCTGGTTCTGGCCTTTCAAGGCCTGCCGCACCTGCCGAGGTACCGGCAAACGCCGCGCCCCCTTCGGCCGCGCCCTCCGTCTCTGCCCGCCCTGTGGCGGCACCGGCCTTCGCCTTCGTCCCGGCCGCCGCGTGATCAACGCCGCCCGCCGCATCCACCGCGCCAACCACCACCGCCACTGAAAGGGGCCAGCCATGACCACGAACATCACCATCGCGACTTGGCTTGCCACCCAGGGCATCCACGTCTTTCCTCTCCGCCCGTTCAGCAAACGACCTTTCGCCAACTGCCCGCACTGCAAGACCGGCCACGCCGCTCCGACCGCCTGCCGGTGCCTGGCCGCTGAACAGCCCTGCCATGGACTTCTCGCCGCCACCACCAAGCCGGAGCTGATCCGCCAGTGGTGGGCACGGACGCCCAGCGCCGGCGTCGGCATCGCGACCGGCCCGTCCGGGCTGGTCGTGCTCGACCTCGACCGCAAGGACAAGGCCCCGTCCCCGGCCGCGCACGACGTGCCCAGTCCAGTCGGAGACGGGTTGGAAGCCCTCGACGCCCTGAGCATCGCCGCTGGAGACTCCTGGCCGACGACCCTGACCGTGGCCACGCCCAGCGGAGGCCGGCACCTGTACTTCCGCGCTCCCACCGGTCTGGACGTCTCCAGCGACGCAACCGGGCGTGTGGGGCACCAGATCGACGTCCGCGCCCGGGGCGGTTACGTCCTCGCGCCCGGAACCTCGATCACCTCACCTCCGGAAGATCTCGCCGGCACCTACCGCCGCGTCTCGACCACCACTGAGGTTGCAGAACTGCCGGACTGGCTATGCCAGCGCGTCACGCCACCGGCCACACCGGCACCGGTGGCTCCCAACCTCCGGGCGCAGCGGGCGGGCGATCACGCGCCGGGCTACTGGCAGCGCGTTTGGGAAGGCCAGCTGACCAAGGTCGAAACCGAGCCAGGGGAGCGCTGGCGCCTGGTCTACGCGGCCGCTCGTCGCCTGGCCAACCTCGCCACCCACGACACCGCCCCTTGGACGGCAACTGAGGCGATCGACGCCCTGACCGCCGCCGCGCTCCGCCGGCGGGAGCGCACTGGCAAGCCGCTCGAACCCGCCGCCGCCCGACGCAACGCCATCCGTGGTTGGGAGCGCGGAACCCACGACGGCCCGGACTCCCTGCACGGCCTCGGAAACCGCATCGCATGACTACAAGTACGGAAGGAGGTAGCTCAATGACATTTCAAGCCAACGGGGCCGGGCTACTGGACCAGCTGCACACCGCGCTGACCCGCTACGTCATCCTGCCCAGCCCGCAGGCCGTCGACGCCGTGGTGCTGTGGATTGCCGCGACCCACGCCCAGCCCGCTTGGGCACACGCCCCGCGCCTGGTGATCCGCGCCCCGGAGAAGCGCTGCGGGAAATCGCGACTGCTCGATGTGGTCGAGGCAGTCTGCTACGAGCCCTTGATCACCGTCAACGCCTCACCCTCGGCGATCTACCGCTCCATCACCGACGACCCGCCCACAATGCTGGTTGACGAAGCCGACACGATTTTCGGCGCCGAGGCTGCGAGCAACGAGGACCTGCGAGGTCTGCTCAACGCCGGCCACCAGCGCAACCGACCCGCAATCCGGTTCGACGCGAACACTCGCAAGGTCGAGGCCATTCCGACGTTCGCCATGGCCGCGTTGGCTGGCATCGGAGCCATGCCCGACACCATCGAGGACCGTGCCGTGATCGTCCGGATGCGGCGACGCGCTCCAGGCGAGTCCGTCTCGCCCTACCGCCACCGTCGCGACCGCCCGGCCCTGACGCACTTGGGTGACCAGATGACCGCCTGGCTTCGAGGCGACCTCAACGTTCTCGAACGCGCCGAACCCGAGATGCCGCTCGAAGACCGAGCGGCGGACACGTGGGAACCGCTGATCGCAGTGGCAGACCACGCCGGCGGCAGCTGGCCGGACCGCGCACGCCAAGCCGCGGTTGACCTCCTGGCCGAAGCGACCGACAACGACCAGGGCACCATCCGCACCCGGCTGCTGGTCGACTGCCGTACCGCGTTCAACGACGCACAGGTCATCTCCACCGCTGATCTGCTCCGGCAGCTCAACTCCGATCTCGAAGCCCCGTGGCGCGACTACGGACCTGGCGGGCTGAGCCCGGCGAAGCTGTCCAAGCTGCTCGCCGAGTTCGAGATCCGGTCGGCGAACGTTCGGTTCCCCGACGGATCTCAGGCCAAGGGCTACCGCCGAGCCGACTTCGCCGACGCCTGGGCTCGGTACTGCCCGCCGGAGTCCCCTGCGGGGGAGGCGTCCCAGCCGTCCCAAGCGTCCCAGCCCAGGTCAGCGCGGGACGGCACCACCGACTGGGACGGCTCAAGCCGTCCCACCCAGATCACCGGCCCAGTCCCTTGGGACGGCAAAAGCCGTCCCAGCAACCCAAGCCGTCCCAGCCTGACCTGCATTGGGACGGATGGGACGGATGGGACGGCTACCCCACGCACCATCAACACCAGGGGGATCGCATGACAGCGAACACCGCACAAATCGCCGCCACCCTCGCCTCACTCGCAGCGATGCTCGCCGAGCAGGAGATCCCCGAACCGGCCGCACCTGCACCGCCCGCCCGCAAGATGCCCGACCGCGTGCTGCTGACGGTCGAGGAAGCAGCCGAACAGCTCGGGATCGGCCGGACCAAGACCTACGCACTGGTCAAGGCCGGCGAACTCGAATCCGTCCAGATCGGCCGACTCCGCCGCGTGCCTAAGGCAGCGATCGAGGACTACGCCAACCGACTCATCAGCCAGCGGAACGCCTGAAGGGGGCCAAGGTGGAAGAGAAGCGCACAAGAGCGGCCAACGGACGCTCGTCGATCTACTTCGGCAACGACGGCCTCTGGCACGGTCGCGTGACGATGGGTGTTGGAGACGACGGGAAGCCGGATCGTCGGCACATCAAGCGGAAGAACCGGGACGAGGTTGCCGCTGCGGTCAGCAAACTGGAGTCCGAGCGATCTTCCGGGAAGGTGCGCAAGAAGGGCCATAGCTGGAAAGTCGAGCGGTGGCTCACTCACTGGGTGGAGGACATCGCGCCGCTCACGACCAGGTACAAGACGATGCGCGGCTACCAGACGGCTGTGTACAAGCACCTGATCCCCGGGTTGGGAGCGCACCGGCTGGACCACATCGAAAAGCACCCGGAGCTCTTCGAGAAGCTCTACCGCCGAATGCTCGACTCCGGCCTCAAGCCCGGCACCGCGCACCAGGTGCACCGCACGGCACGGACCGCCTTCGGTGAGGCGTACAAGCGGGGCTACATCAACAGGAATCCCTTGGAGATCGCCAAAGCGCCCCGCTTGGAGGAAGAGGAGATCGAACCGCTCGACGCCGAGGACGTGCAGCGGATCCTCAAGGTCTGTCTCGAACGCCGCAACGGAGTCCGGTTCGTCATCGCCCTGGCCCTCGGTACCAGGCAAGGCGAATCGCTCGCGCTGACGTGGGAGAACTTCGACGAGCGCCGAGGCATGATCCGGATTCGCAAAGCGATTCAGCGTCAGACTTGGCAGCACGGATGCAAGGACGCCCACGCCTGCGGGGCCAAGTACCACAAGATCAAGCCCTGCCCAGACGGCTGCAAGCGCCACACCCGTGCTTGTCCTCCGCCTTGCCCGCCGGACTGCACTGACCACGCCAGGTGGTGCCCACAGCGCAAGAACGGCGGACTCGTCGAGGTCGACGTCAAGTCTCGCGCCGGCCGCCGGACCATCCCCGTGCCGAACGAACTCATGGAGCTGATCACTCGCCACCGGAAGGTCCAAGCCGCTGAACGAGAACGAGCTGCCAACGAGTGGGAAGAAGGAGGGTGGATGTTCACCCAGCCCAACGGCAAACCCCTCGACCCACGCCGAGACCTCGACGAGTGGAAAGCAGTGCTCGCCGAGGCCGGCGTCCGCGAGGCCCGCCTACACGACGCCCGCCACACCGCAGCCACAGTTCTGCTCATCCTCGGGGTCCCAGACCGAACCGTCATGGACCTCATGGGCTGGTCAACCATCTCCATGAAGCAGCGCTACATGCACGTCACCGACACCCTCAGACGAGACGTCGCCGACCGCCTGAACAGCTATTTCTGGGGCGTGGGCTAAGACGCAAGAGGTCGGTCTGCACCGACGCCGATGCAGACCGACCTTACAAGCGTTAGGAGTTCGTGAAGAACTTAAAGACAGTAACGCCCGCGCTGGCGATCGTCGCCACTCCAACGATCAAAGCCCCCAGCTTTGACAGTGGCTTCGATGCTGCTCGCTCGACATCCTTACGCTTCCGGGCAGCAAGATCCCAAAAGATCAGCAAGGCGAGGACACACACGGTGCTCGTCGCACAGAGGGCCACCAACGAAAGGATCATGAATCCGTAAGTAATCAAGAATCTACTTTCCGCACCTCAGCTACCCCGGTTCCGAAGAACCGAGGAACGCGGTGCTTTGAAGTTGATTCCTGTTGGTGACCAGTTATGAGCCTGGCTACGTGAGGTTAGCACTCGACTACAGAGGCGATTCGAGGGGCCCTGGGCCCACCCCTCGGGCCAGTTTCGACCGATACGAGCCGGCTTACCCCGAGGGTGCACGCACCTAGCGACCTGAACTGACCGAACGACCAACTGAGACCCAAACTGAGACCCAAAAAAGCCCCTCCGGGGTCCGGAGGGGCTTTCTCGCAGCTCTGAGCGGTGGCCAGGGGCGGGGTCGAACCGCCGACCTTCCGCTTTTCAGGCGGACGCTCGTACCAACTGAGCTACCTGGCCGATAGCGTCCGGCGTGTTGCCGTTCGCCTTGGCGACCCAGACGGGACTCGAACCCGCGACCTCCGCCGTGACAGGGCGGCGCGCTAACCAACTGCGCCACTGGGCCATGCTTCAATCTTCAGTTGTTCGTACCCCCAACGGGATTCGAACCCGCGCTACCGCCTTGAAAGGGCGGCGTCCTAGGCCGCTAGACGATGGGGGCTTGACCGATCCGAAACCGGTCCGGCCTTCGCCTCCAACCGGCTTTCCCTTTCGGGGCGCCCCGTTGGCAGTGATGAAAGCTTACGACACACGCTTCCAGCCACCCAAACCGGGGGTCCCTTTAGCCGCGCGGCACCGTCGCGGACCGCCCCAGCGCTCCGCGCTCAGGCCCGATGCTAGTCCCCTGACCTGCCGAATCGCCACCATCGGCAGAGGCGCCCTGCGAGCCGCCCCGAGGCGACCGAGGGGCCCGGTCAGGCCTGGAAACGGTCAAATCGGCCAGTTGTGGGGTTTTGTGATCCACGACTCATGATCATCCGACCGACGCGGAGACCCCGGAACCGTCGACCGCCAGGCCCGGGAGCAGGACTCGCCACGACTCCTCCAGACGCGATGCGAGGCGCCTCGGGTCGCCCGCCACGAGCAGGTTCGTGCCGACGACCACCGCGTAGCAGAGGCGGGCCGTCGCGGCCGGGTCCACGCCCGGACGCAGCAGGCCGTGGTCGGCGGCGCGGCGGATCAAGTCGTCGAACAGGAACTCCCAGCCGTCCGTGTCCGTGCCGACGTGGTTGCAGGCCAAGGACAGGCCCGCGCGCAGCAGCACGTCCTCCTCCAGGCGGCGAGCCGTGTCGCAGGTGAGGCCGACCATCGTCGCCAGCGGGTCCTGCCCGCGCTCGTACCAGCCGTTGCTCAGCTGGGCGAGGTGCTCGCGGTAGCGCTCGACGAGCGCGTGAGCCACCTCCAGCTTGCCGCTGAAGTGGAAGTAGAACGCACCCTTGGTGGTTCCACAGCGGCGCAGGATCGCGCTGAGCCTGGCGGCCTCGTAACCGACGTCGTCGATCTCCTCCGCCGCGGCGACCATGATCGAGTGACGAGTGAGCTGCGCCCGGTGCTGCTGTGCCATTGATCGACTCCGACCCCCGGTGGCCATGCCTGACCGCCCATGCGGGCGACGCACGCCCGAACGGTTGATCAAATATGCCACCGGAAGTTACCCCGGATGCGCACCTTTCGCCCAGCGGAACACCTGGTTGTCACACGTTCGTAGAACACCTGCCGACGGTGAGTTCGGTCAGCGAGATCACGCGCGCCTCATGGCCGGCCGACGCGCGGTCCAGCCCACGACGCGTTCCAGGTCAGCGCGCCACCGGTGGCTGCCCGTCCTCGTCCGGGACCAGGCCCAGCATGTCCAGCAGCAGGCGGCAGTCCTCCGCGCTCTCGGCGCTGCGAGCGACCGCGATTCTGGCTCGGTGCACTTGCTCCTCCGAGATGCGCGAGGGCTCGCCGACGCGCTGCCCGGGCACCGCGGACTGCTGCCGCGACTGCCCGTCTTCCTGCTGCCACAAGAACTTTCGTACGTCCAGCGACCCGTACATGACGCCTCCCAGGCCCTCGGGTTCCGGCCGCAGGTTATCCACAGGTTGTCAACAGCCGCAGCCCCCCAGAGAGTGATTCGCCTTCAACTGAGAGTAATCGCGTGCGTGGCTCGATCCACTTCGGATATTGCCTGCATCACACCGTGCGTCCACCCCGGACAACGAACAGGACGCCGCTCGCATTCCGGATCATTGCGATCTCACGGTCCGCAGCGGGCGAGCGAGACCCCCTACCGGGCGCAGGCGGACGGCGCCGGATGCACGAATCGTGGCCGCAACGCTCCCCGAGAGAGGGAGGCGCATGCCACAATCAGCGGCGCTGACACACCCCCGGTCAGCACCTGTGGAGATCCCCCTCCGGCCCCCGTGCTCCTCCCCCTGGCGCGGGGGCCTTCCACGTCAGAGCGGGTTTTCGCCAAATCTCACCCGATCGGAAGACTCGCTGGTGGCGGTCTCGCGCCCAGAACCGCGAGCCGAACTCCAAGGTCGCCACGATAGGCAGGCCGCAATACAACCGTTATCGTGTCCGCGTGGCTCTAGGACGAACGAAGGCGAATCGGCAGCGCAAGCCCGCCGAAGAAGCCGAACCGGACCCCGAATTCGAGTCGTACCTGGCTGCGCTTGACCCGGAGGAAAGCCCCGAAACCACCGGATCAGGGCGTCGCTTCGGTGCCGCTCAGGTGTACCAGCTGCGGCTGCCGCTGCTGGCCAACGAGCGTCTCCGCGAGCTCGCCTTCAAGCAGGGAACATCCCCCGCCTCGCTCGCGCGGGACTGGGTGATGCAGCACCTCGAGATCGCCGAAGAGGAACACGCGGCCCAGCCGCAGGCGCAGCAGCAGCCGATGGCTCACGCGCCCGCGTGGCCCGGTCAGGACGGCCCCCACCCCGACAACGCCCCCGACCCGATGCAAGCACGGCTCGCCGGCGGCATCCCCGACGTCGAGCAGACCGAAGAGATGACCGTCCCGGTCGACCGCTATCGACCCATGTGAGACGGCGAAAGAAGAGGTCGTGGCCGCGAAGCCCCCCGCTCGCGACCACGACCTCTCGTCTTGCTCAGGCCGGTAGGCCGAGCTCCCTGGCGATGAGCATGAGCTGCACCTCGCTGGTGCCCTCACCGATCTCCAGGATCTTGGAGTCCCGGTAGAAGCGACCCACCGGCGTCTCGTTCATGAAGCCGTAGCCGCCGAAGATCTGCGTGGCGTCGCGGGCGTTGTCCATCGCCGCGTTCGACGAGGCCAGCTTGGCGATCGCGGCCTCCTTCTTGTACTGCTCGCCGCGCAGCATCCGCGAGGCCGCGTCGTAGTAGGCCAGCCGGGCCGTGTGGGCCCGCAGCTCCATCTGGGCGACCTTGAACTGCATCGCCTGGTACTCGCCGATCTTGTGCCCGAACGCCTCGCGTTCTCCCAGGTAGCGCAGGCACTCGTCGACGCAGCCCTGAGCCGTGCCGACGCCGAGCGCGGCGATCGCCACCCGGCCCTCGGTGAGCGTGGCCAGGAACTGGGCGTAACCCCGGCCGCGTTCGCCGACGAGGTTGTCCGCCGGGACCCGGCAGTCGTCGAAGGACAGGGCGTGCGTGTCGGAGGCGTTCCAGCCGACCTTCGAGTACTTCTTGGCGACCGTGAAGCCCAGGGTGCCCGAGGGCACCAGGATCGCCGAGATCTCCTTGCGGCCGTCCGGACGCTCACCGGTGACGGCGGTGACCGTGACGAACCCGGTCATGTCGGTGCCGGAGTTGGTGATGAACGCCTTCGAACCGTTGATCACCCACTCGTCGCCGTCGAGCACCGCCGTCGTGCGGGTGGCGCCCGCGTCGGAACCGCCGTCGGGCTCGGTGAGGCCGAACGCCCCGAGCACCTCGCCCCGGGCAAGCTTGGGCAGCCAGGTGCGCTTCTGCTCCTCCGTGCCGAAGCGCAGGATCGGCATGATGCCCAGCGACACCCCGGCTTCGAGGGTGATGGCCACCGACTGGTCGATGCGCCCGAGCTCCTCCAACGCCAGGCACAGCGCGAAGTAGTCGCCACCCATGCCGCCGTGCTCCTCCGGGACCGGCAGGCCGAACAGGCCCATCTCACCCATCTTGCGCACCAGCGGGTAGGCGAACTCCTCCCGCTCGTAGTAGTCGGCGATGACCGGGGCTACTTCCTTGCGCGCGAACTCCCGCACGCTCTCGCGCAGCGCTTCGTGCTCCTCGCTGAGCCGGTGGTCAACCATCGCGTCATTCCTCCCCTTGGGCGGTGAGAACGGCCAGCGGCTGATCGAGCCCGACCGACTGCCCCTTCCTCGCGTGAACTTCGGTGACTGTTCCGTCGATCGGGGCGGTGACGGTGTGCTCCATCTTCATCGCCTCGACGACGAACAGTCGTTGTCCGCTGCGCACCTGCTGCCCCTGCGTGACGTCGGTGACCAGCACCGTTCCCGGCATCGGGGCGGTGACGACACCGTCGGAGCGGCCGGCGGCGCCGCCGCGTTCGGCCAGCAGCCGGTGCTCGGTGAGCGCCCACGTGTGCCCGTCCGCGGCCAACCAGGTGGTGCCGTCGACGTGCGCGCACCTGTATCGGCGGGTCCGTCCCTGGTAGGTGACGGTGAGGGTGTCGCTCTGGAGGTGGCCGGAGGTGTCCGTCGACGCCGTCGTGTCCCCGGTCTCGACCGCGACCTCCGCGCGCTCGGGAGCGCCCCGGAGGTGGACCTTGAGATCTCCGGTGAAGCGCCAGGTGCTCCACGCCGGGCGGCCGAGGCGCCAGCCGTTGGACGCTTCCCAGGGGTCGGCTCCGCTGCTCGGCTGGACCGCGATGAGGCGTTCCAGCGCCGCGGCGACGTAGGCGTGCTCGGGCACCTCGCTCTCGGTCAGCGAGTCCAGGTCGCGTTCGACCAGGCCCGTGTCGAGGTCGCCCGCGAGGACGTCGGCGTGCTGCAGCAAGGCGCGCAGGAAGGCGATGTTGCTGTTCAGGCCGAGGATCGTGGTGTCGGCGAGGGCCTTGTCGAGACGGCGCAGGGCGTCGGCCCGGTCGGGAGCCCAGGCGATGACCTTGGCCAGCATCGGGTCGTAGTCGGAGCCGACGCTGCCGCCGGGGCGGATGCCGGAGTCGACGCGGATTCCCGGACCGGTGGGTTCGTGGACGGCGAGCAGCTCACCGCCGGTGGGCAGGAAGCCGCGGGCCGGGTCCTCGGCGTAGACGCGGGCCTCGACGGCGTGACCGTCGAGCGTCAGGTCCTGCTGCTCCCAGGTCAGGGGCTGGCCCGAGGCCACCCGGACCTGCTGCTCGACGAGGTCCACACCGCGCTCGCCACGCACCGCCGTGACCAGCTCGGTCACCGGGTGCTCGACCTGCAGGCGGGTGTTCATCTCCATGAAGAAGAACTCGTCCGGCCGGTCGGCGGAGACGATGAACTCCACCGTGCCGGCCCCGGTGTAACCGACCGCGCGCGCCGCGTCGGCCGCCGACGCCCCGATCCGGGCGCGCGTCTGAGCGTCGAGCAGCGGCGACGGCGCCTCTTCGATGATCTTCTGGTGCCGCCGCTGCAGGCTGCACTCCCGTTCGCCGAGGTGCACGACGTTGCCGTGCGAGTCGGCGAGGACCTGGACCTCGATGTGCCGGGGTCGCGAGACGAACCGCTCGACGAACAGGGTGTCGTCGCCGAACGACGAGCCCGCCTCGCGGCGCGCGGAGGCGATCTGGTCGTCCAGCTCGGCTTCGGCGTGCACCAGCCGCATTCCCTTGCCGCCGCCGCCCGCCGAGGGCTTGAGCAGCACCGGGAACCCGACGTCCAGCGCGGCCCGGTGCAGGTCGGCGTCGGTCATGCCGGCGTCGCTGCGGCCCGGCACCACCGGGACCCCCGCCGCCGAGACGGTCTGCTTGGCGCGGATCTTGTCGCCCATCGACTCGATCGCGCTCGCGGGCGGGCCGATGAACACCACGCCCGCCTGCTCGCAGGCGCGCGCGAAGTTGGCGTTTTCGGCCAGGAATCCGTAACCGGGGTGGATCGCCTGCGCGCCGGTTTCCCGGGCCGCGTCGAGGATCCGCTTGCCGTTGAGGTAGCTCTCGGTCGCCAGCGCGGGTCCGATGTGGACCGCCGTGTCGGCTTCGGCCACGTGGCGGGCATCGCGGTCGGCGTCGCTGAACACCGCGACCGAGCGGATGCCCAGTTCACGCAGGGTGCGGACGACCCGAACCGCGATCTCCCCGCGGTTGGCGACCAGCACGGTGTCGAACATGCTCATCCCTCACATCCGGAAAACGCCGTAGGAGATCGGTTCGAGCGGTGCGTTGCCCGCCGCCGAGATGGCCAGGCCCAGCACGTCCCGGGTCTGCTTGGGGTCGATCACGCCGTCGTCCCAGAGCCGCGCCGTCGCGTAGTAGGGGTGGCCCTGGTGCTCGTACTGGTCGCGGATCGGCTGCTTGAACGCTTCTTCGTCCTCGGCGGGCCACTGCTCGCCGCGCGCGTCCAGCTGGTCGCGCCGGACGGTGGCCAGCACGGATGCGGCCTGCTCACCGCCCATCACCGAGATCCGGGCGTTGGGCCACATCCACATGAACCGCGGCGAGTACGCCCGGCCGCACATCGAGTAGTTGCCCGCGCCGAACGAGCCGCCGATGACCACGGTGAACTTCGGGACCCGGGCGCAGGCGACGGCGGTGACCATCTTCGCGCCGTGCTTGGCGATACCGCCGGCCTCGTACTCCTTGCCGACCATGAACCCGGAGATGTTCTGCAGGAACACCAGCGGGATCGAGCGCTTGTCGCACAGCTCGATGAAGTGCGCGCCCTTCTGGGCGGACTCGCTGAACAGGATCCCGTTGTTGGCGATGATGCCGACGGGCTGGCCGTGGATGCGGGCGAAACCGGTCACCAAGGTCTGGCCGTAGTCGTGCTTGAACTCGGCGAAGCGGCTTCCGTCGACGATCCGCGCGATCACTTCGCGCACGTCGTAAGGGGTGCGGGAGTCCGTGGGCACGGCGCCGTAGAGCTCGTCGGGGTCGACCGCGGGCTCCTCGCTCGGCGCGACCTCCCACGGGCGCGGTTCCCGCGGACCGAGCGTGCTGACGATGTTGCGGACGATGCGCAGCGCGTCGGCGTCGTCGGCCGCGAGGTGGTCGGTGACGCCCGAGGTGCGCGAGTGCAGCTCTCCACCGCCCAGCTCCTCGGCGGTCACCTCGGCCCCGGTCGCGGCCTTCACCAGCGGCGGACCGCCCAGGAAGATCGTGCCCTGCTCGCGGACGATCACGGCCTCGTCGCTCATCGCCGGCACGTAGGCGCCGCCCGCCGTGCAGGAGCCGAGGACCGCGGCGATCTGCGGGATGCCGCGCGCGGACATCGTGGCCTGGTTGTAGAAGATCCGACCGAAGTGCTCGCGGTCCGGGAACACGTCGTCCTGCCTGGGCAGGAACGCACCGCCCGAGTCGACCAGGTACAGGCAGGGCAGGTTGTTGTGCAGTGCGCCTTCCTGCGCGCGCAGGTGCTTCTTGACCGTCACCGGGTAGTAGGTGCCGCCCTTGACCGTAGCGTCGTTGGCCACCACCACGCACTCGCGACCGGACACCCGGCCGACCCCGGTGATGATCCCCGCCGACGGAGCCTCGTCGTCGTAGAGGCCGTGGGCGGCCATCGGCGAGAGCTCCAAGAACGGCGAACCCCGGTCGAGCAGCGCGTCCACCCGATCCCGGGGCAGCAGCTTGCCGCGCTCGACGTGCCTGATGCGCGCCTTCTCCGGCCCACCCAGGCGGGCCCTGTCCAGCTGCGCGTTGAGGTCGTCGACGAGCTTGGCGTGCTGCTCGGCGTTGCGCGCGAACTCCGGCGAGCCCGGGTCCACCGACGTGCGCAGAGCGGGCGCATCCATGGGGCACACCTTCCGCTTGGCTCGGTTAGTCATCGTTAACTTGTGCTCCATGTTAACGCCGGTTAACCGAGTCGTCTAGTATTGAGCAGCATGTCGACCGATGCGGCGAAACCGACCCGGCGCGAGCAGATCCTGACCGCGGCGGCGGAGAAGTTCGCGCGTGCCGGCTTCCACGGCGTCGGCATCGACGACATCGGAGCCGCCGTGGGCATCTCCGGACCCGCGCTGTACCGGCACTTCCGCAGCAAGGACGCGATGCTGGCGGAGCTGCTGACCGGCATCAGCGACCGGCTGCTGCTCGGCGGCAAGCACCGGGTCGACGCCGCTTCCGGCCCGCAGGACGCCCTGGATCGCCTGGTGCGCTGGCACGTGGAGTTCGCGCTGCACAACCCCGCGCTGATCACGGTGCACATGCGCGACCTGGACTCCCTCTCCGACCGCGACCACCGCCGGGTCCGGGAATCCCAGCGGCTCTACGTCGAAGTGTGGGTCGCGGTGCTGCGCGACGCCCGTCCGGAGCTGGACCGGCCCCGCGCCCGCGCGGCGGCGCACGCGGTCTTCGGCCTGATCAACTCGACGCCGTTCAGCGCGCACCTGGACACCTCGGCGATGGCGCGACTCCTCCGCGACATGGCGCACGGAGCCATCGCAGCGATCTGAACCCCGCCGGGCTCCAGATCGTGGAGCCGGGATTCCACCGAAGTCCTCCCCGGCTCGACCGGCCCGTGATCAGCAGCGCCCGACCTGACCGCGCGACGAAGATTGCGAGGGCGGATTCGCGGGTAAGGACGGAGCATTGGTCGGTAGAGGTCGCTCCCGCGAAGGCCGGAGGCTGCATGGCCACCACTCAGATCCAACCGACGACGGTGCCCACCCGGACCGCGGCCGGCAGGCGCCCGCGCAAGGGCGCGCGGCTGGTGCCCTGGCTGCGGACGACCGATCCCAAGGACATCGGGATCCTCTACCTGATCACCTCGTTCGCCTTCTTCATCGCCGGCGGAGCGATGGCGCTGCTGATCCGCGGTGAACTGGCCGCCCCCGGCCTGCAATTCCTGTCCCAGGAGCAGTACAACCAGCTGTTCACCATGCACGGCACGATCATGCTGCTGCTGTTCGCCACGCCCATCGTGTTCGGCTTCGCCAACGTGATCCTCCCGCTGCAGATCGGCGCACCGGACGTGGCGTTCCCGCGGCTGAACGCCTTCTCCTACTGGCTGTTCCTGTTCGGCGGGCTGATCGTGATCAGCGGCTTGCTGATGCCCGGCGGCGCGGCCGACTTCGGCTGGACCGCCTACGCACCGCTGTCGCGCAGCGGGTTCAGCGCCGGCCCCGGCGGCGACCTGTGGGCGGCCGGGCTGATCGTCAGCGGTCTGGGCACGATCCTGGGCGCGGTCAACATGATCACGACCGTGGTGTGCCTGCGCTGCCCGGGTATGACGATGTGGCGGATGCCGATCTTCACCTGGAACATCCTGGCCACCAGCATCCTGGTGCTGATGGCGTTCCCGATCCTGACGGCCGCGCTGTTCGGGCTGCTGGTGGACCGCCACCTCGGCGGGCACGTCTTCGACCCGGCCCACGGCGGAGCGATCCTCTACCAGCACCTGTTCTGGTTCTTCGGCCATCCCGAGGTCTACATCGTGGCGCTGCCGTTCTTCGGGATCGTCACCGAGATCCTGCCGGTGTTCAGCCGGAAACCGCTGTTCGGCTACACCGGGCTGGTGCTGGCCACCATGGTGATCATGGGCCTGTCCGCGGTCGTGTGGGCGCACCACATGTTCGCCACGGGCGCCGTGCTGCTGCCGTTCTTCTCGTTCGCGACGTTCCTGATCGCGGTGCCGACGGGCATCAAGTTCTTCAACTGGATCGGGACGTTGTGGCGCGGACAGCTGACGTTCGAGTCCCCGATGCTGTTCTCGATCGGGTTCCTGGTGACCTTCCTGCTCGGCGGCCTGACCGGGGTGCTGCTGGCCTCACCGCCGCTGGACTTCCACATCACCGACACCTACTTCGTCGTGGCGCACTTCCACTACGTGCTGTTCGGAACGATCGTGTTCGCGGTGTTCGGCGGGGTCTACTACTGGTTCCCGAAGATGACCGGCCGGATGCTCGACGAGCGGCTGGGCAAGCTGCACTTCTGGCTGACGTTCGTCGGGTTCCACCTGACGTTCCTGGTGCAGCACTGGCTCGGCGACGAGGGGATGCCGCGCCGCTACGCCGACTACCTGGTCACCGACGGTTTCACGGCTCTGAACACGGTCTCCACCATCGGCGCGTTCGTGCTCGGCGCCTCGATGCTGCCGTTCCTCTACAACGTCCTCACCAGCTACCGCTTCGGCACGCCGGTGGACGTGGACGACCCGTGGGGCCACGGCAACTCCCTGGAGTGGGCGACGACGTGCCCGCCGCCGCGGCACAACTTCACCGCGCTGCCGCGCATCCGGTCCATCCGCCCGGCTTTCGAACTGCACTACCCGCACATGGCCGATCGCCTGGAGTCCGAAGCGCACGCCTCGCTGCGCCGCGGCCCTGGGCCGAACGGGCGATGACCTTCGTGGCGCGGTTCATACTCCGACGAGGAAGAGCGCAGGCCTGCGTACTGTTGAACGTGTGCGGAGCGCCATCGTCGGCGCTGAACTGAATCGTTTCCGTCGACCGCGCACCCACGAGGCGACGATCGCCTGACAACGCCGTGCAGTGCAGCGCGCGCGGAAGAGACCACCACCTTCTTCACCACACGGGAGACTTCCTTGCCCATTGCCCTGTTGGCCCTGGCCATCGCCGCATTCGGGATCGGAACGACCGAGTTCGTGATGATGGGGCTGCTGCCTGAAGTGGCCACCGACCTGCAGGTGTCGATCCCCGACGCCGGCGGTTACATCTCGCTGTACGCACTCGGCGTCGTCATCGGCGCGCCCGCGCTCACCATGATCGGACTGCGCTCGCGCCGCAAGACGATGCTGCTGAACATGCTGGTGCTGTTCACGGCCGGGAACCTGTTCTCCGCGTTCGCGATGAACCACGAGACGCTGCTGGCCGCCCGGTTCATCTCCGGACTGCCGCACGGCGCGTTCTTCGGCATCGGCGCGGTCGTCGCCGCCGGACTGGTCGCCGCCGACCGGCGCGGCCAGGCGATCTCGATGATGTTCATCGGCCTCACCGTCGCCAACATCGTGGGCGTGCCGATCGGCACCCAGCTCGGACACGCCCTCGGCTGGCGCTGGGCCTTCGGCCTGGTCGCCGTGATCGGCGTGATCGCGCTGGCCGCCGTGGCGATCCTGGTGCCCAAGCAGCCCAAGCCCACCGAGGTCAGCCTGCGCGGTGAGCTGCGGGCGTTCCGCCGCCCGCAGGTGTGGCTCGCCTTCGCCGTCGTCGTGTTCGGCTTCGCCGCGATCTTCTCCTTCTACAGCTACATCAAGCCCGTGCTCACCGACGTGACCGGTTTCAGCGCCACCGCCGTCACCCCGCTGCTGGCGGTGTTCGGCGTCGGCATGACCGTCGGCACCGCGGTGGGCGGACGGCTCGCCGACCGCTCGCCGCTCAAGACGCTGTGCGTGGGGATCTCCGCGCTGGCGGTGTCGCTGGTGGTGTTCGCGTTGACCGCGCAGAACCCGATCATGGCTCCGATCATGGTCTTCCTGATCGGCGCGACCGGATTCACCGCGATCCCGAGCATCCAGGCCCGCATCCTGGACGAGGCGAAGGAAGCCCCGGCGCTGGGTTCGGCGAGCATCCAGTCCACCTTCAACATCGCCAACTCGCTGGGCGCCTACCTGGGCGGCGTGGTGATCGCCGCCGGGTTCGGGCTGGTCTCGCCGAGCTGGATCGGCGCTCTGCTGGCGCTCGTCGGACTCGGCTTCGCAGTGCTCTCGGGCCGGCTGGACAGCCGTCCGAAGCGCGGCGGGGTCGTGGCCTCGCACCAGGCATCGCCCGCGACCGAATCCGAGCTCACCGCCTGATCTGCGGTTGCTCAGCTCACAAGAGTGCTCTGGAATGCAAGGGGCCCTGAATCGGTTCCAGCCGACCGGGGCCCCTTGGCCAGACCAATCCCGAATTCGGTGGAGGAAACACGCACATGACTCAGGTTCCGAACGTCACGCTGAACACCGGTGCTTCCATGCCTCAGCTGGGTTACGGCGTCTTCCTGGTTCCGGCCGACGAGGTCATCGCCCCGGTCCGCGCAGCGATCGACGCCGGGTACCGCAGCATCGACACCGCGAAGGTGTACGGCAACGAGGAAGGCGTGGGCAAGGCCATCGCCGACTCGGGCGTCAAGCGTGAGGACCTCTTCGTCACCACCAAGCTGTGGAACGACGACCAGGGCTACGACAGCACGCTCAAGGCGTTCGACGACAGCCTGTCCCGCTTGGGCCTCGACTACGTGGACCTCTACCTGATCCACTGGCCGGTTCCGAGCCAGGACGCCTACGTCGACACCTGGAAGGCGTTCGAGAAGATCTACAACAGCGGCCGCGCCAAGGCGATCGGCGTGTCGAACTTCCAGATCCCGCACCTGCAGCGCCTCTTCGACGAGACCAGCATCGTGCCCGCGCTCAACCAGATCGAGCTGCACCCGAACCTGCCGCAGGCCGATCTGCGCGCCTTCCACGCCGAGCACGGCATCGCCACCGAGGCGTGGAGCCCGCTGGGCCGCAACAACGGACTGCTGGACAGCGCCACGGTCGCCAACCTGGCGGAGAAGTACGGCAAGACCCCGGCGCAGATCGTGCTGCGCTGGCACATCGAGCTGGGCAACGTGACCATCCCGAAGTCGGTCACGCCTTCGCGCATCAAGGAGAACATCGAGGTCTTCGACTTCGAGCTCGCCCAGGACGACATCAAGGCCATCACCGCCCTCGAAACGGGCGTCCGCGTCGGCCCGAACCCGGACGAGATGTGAGCCTTCGCCCTCGCTGAGAAGACCCCCCGACCGCCGCTGGTGGTCGGGGGTCCTTCTCCTTCGCGCTCAGGCGACGCGGAGGCGGGGTTTCGGGGACAGGGCGCGCAGGACGTTGCTGCCCGAGCGCAGCGAGACGACCTGGCTGTGGGTGGCCAGCCAGCCCGGGAAGCGGGCGAGGCGCTGGATCGGGGTCCGTCGCTGCGCCGAGGTCAGCGCCGCCGTGCGGGAGACCTTGAGGACCCGCGGGCGGCGTTCGAACTCGTAGGCGCGCAGCCGCTCGGCCGGGGAGCCCTCGGCGTCGGCCATGTACTGGGTGAGCAGCCAGGCGTCTTCTAGCGTCTGGTTGGCCGCTTGGGCGACCGCGGGCGGCATCGCGTGCACGGCGTCGCCGAGCAGGGTGCTGCGCGGCCCGCCCCAGATGTGCGGGACCTTGTGCCGGATGTGGGGGAAGAAGCCCAGGTCGTCGTCGGTGACGGAGGCCAGCAGCGCCTCGACCGGACCCGGCCAGCCGCGGAACATCTCGCGCAGCTCGGCGACCGTGTGGACCCGGTCGCCCTCCTTCCAGGGCATGTCGAACCACCAGTGCAGCAGCCCGTCACCGGTGGGGATGAGCCCGCAGTGCGCGTTGCGCCCGGCGATGTTGAGCGTCTGCCTGCCCGTGGCGACCGGCAGGTCGCTGCGGGTCAGCCCCTGCCAGCTGGCCCAGCCGGTGGGCTTGGCGGGATCACCGCCGAGGACCTGCTGGCGCACTACCGAGCGCTGCCCGTCGGCGCCGATGAGCACGTCGCCGACCGCGCTGGAGCCGTCGGCGAACTCGACCCGCACGTGATCGGAGTGCTCGCTGACCGAGACGCAGCGGCGGCCGAACTGCAGCGCGCCCGGAGGCAGCGCGGCGGCCATCTCCGCGATCAGCTCCCGGCGCGGGATCTGCACGGTCGGCGACCCGAGCCGCTCGGTGACCTCGTCCAGGTCGGCTTCCCAGAGCAACCGTCCGGATTCGGTGAGTGACCGGAGGCTGTCGAGCTGATGCCCGCGGTCGGTGATGTCCACGCCCAGCTCGCGCAGCGCCGCGGTGCCGTTGCTCCACACCGTGATGCCCGCGCCAGACGTCCTCAAGGCGTCGTGGTGCTCATAAACCTGCACGTCATGGCCTTTGCCGAGCAACCCGTTGGCGATTGCGAGTCCCCCGACTCCGGCTCCGATCACGAGAACTCGCATCGTCTCCATCCGTCATCCCCGACGTAGCTACCCCGACAATTTTATCCACTCGACCGTATGTACCGAATTGTCCTTGGTCACACGCCGTGAACGGCGTCGCCGCACCATATCGGGGACAGGTTTTCGGAAAATGAAAACTCGCCTAGGCACCGGGGTACCCGAGAACTATGTTGCCTGCCATGAGCCCACGTGTTGCACCACCGTTCCGGGCCGACCACGTCGGCAGCCTGCTCCGCCCCGAGCGCCTGTTGGAAGCCCGAGACTCGCACGCGGCCGGCCGAATCGACGACGCCGAGCTGCGCGGGATCGAAGACGAGGCGATCACCCAGGTCGTGAAGATGCAGGAGGACATCGGCCTGCAGAGCGCCACCGATGGCGAGTTCCGCCGCAGCTCATGGCACATGGACTTCCTGTACCAGCTGGACGGCGTCGAGCGCGTCGACGACAACAGCCTCAAGGTCCAGTTCCACAACGCCCAGGGTGACATCGAGTTCATCACCCCCGACCTGAAGGTCACCGACAAGATCAAGCTCTCGGGCACGATCTTCGCCGACGCCTTCAGGTTCCTGACCTCGAAGACCACCAAGAACACGCCGAAGCTGACCATCCCGTCGCCGGGCATGCTGACCTACCGGGGCGGCCCCGCTGCCGTCGACTCCAGCGTCTACCCGGACATGGCCGAGTTCCGCGCCGACCTGGCCGCCGCCTACCGGGCGGAGGTGCGCGCCCTGGCCGACCTGGGCTGCCACTACCTGCAGCTCGACGACACCAGCCTGGCCTACCTCAACGACCCGAAGCAGCGGGAGATGCTCAACGCTCGGGGCGAGGACGGCGAGAACGCGCACGTCAAGGACATCGAGCTGATCAACGAGTCGCTGCGCGGCCGCCCGGACACGCTGACGGTGACCACGCACATGTGCCGTGGCAACTTCCGGTCGTCGTGGGTCGCCGAGGGCGGCTACGACTTCGTCGCCGAGGCGCTGTTCGGGCAGTTGGAGGTCGACGGCTTCTTCATGGAGTTCGACGACGAGCGCTCGGGCACCTTCGCCCCGCTGCGGTACGTGCCCAAGGGCAAGCACGTGGTGCTGGGCCTGGTGACGACCAAGCGCGGTGAGCTGGAGTCCAAGGACGAGCTCAAGCGCCGCATCGACGAGGCCGCCAAGTACGTCGACCTCGACCAGCTGTGCCTGTCGCCGCAGTGCGGGTTCGCCTCGACCAAGGACGGCAACGCCCTGACCTACGAGGAAGAGGTCGCCAAGCTCCGCCTGGTCGTGGAAACGGCCCAGGAGGTCTGGGGCTGATCGTTCGCGGGCGGTTGCTCGGTCCTCGTCCTTCCCACCGGAGCGATCGCACCGCCGCAGGTTCTGAGCGGCTTCGTGGCGAGGACGGCCGTCGCGTCGTGCGTTGGACCGCATGGGCGACGGCACCCGCAGTCCATGGAGCCGCTCAGGTTCTGCTACCCGGCACCGCCGCGGACGGCGATCACCGTCAGATCGAGATCAGGCCGCTTCTTCGAGGAAGCGTCCTGCCACCAGGCCCGGTTCTTCGGCGCCGTCGAATCTCACCCAGAGGACCGGGCCTTCGAAAACCTGCGGGAGACCCGTGGCGGTCTCCACCACCGTGCCCTCCTGATCACGGAACCGGCCGAACGTGGCACGCACCCGCACGCCTGGTTCAAACGGGCTCGATGATTGCTCCATGAGGTGGACGGTACGTGGCGGTACCGACAATGCGGAAATCGCCCGTCCCTTCCATGAAAATCCCCACACGCCGATCGTTGAACCCCCAGGTGGGAGGATGTCCGGGGGAGGGTTGATGCGGACGATCAAGCGGTCGGGCGAGCACGAGATCGAGGTGCGCAGATCCCGGTTCATCTGCTCGTTGGCGCGGGTGACCGAGGAGTCCGAGGCGCGGGAGTTCATCCAGCTCCAGCGCAAGGCGCACCACGACGCCCGCCACCACTGCTCGGCGTTCGTCCTCGGCGACTCCGGCGAGATCCAGAAGTCCAGCGATGACGGCGAACCCGCGGGCACGGCCGGGGTGCCGATGCTGGAAGTGCTGCGCCGCAACGAGATCACCAACGCCGTGGCCGTGGTGACCCGCTACTTCGGCGGGGTGCTGCTGGGCGCGGGCGGCCTGGTCCGCGCCTACGGGGGCGCGGTGTCGGCGGCTCTGGAGCACGTCGGAACCCTTCAGCGGCGACCGGTGCGGGTGCTGCTGGTGGAGGCCGACTACGTGCTGGCGGGCAGGCTCGACAACGATCTGCGGTCGGCCGGTTACCAGGTCGCCGACACCTCCTACGACGCCGCGGTCCGCTTCCACGTCCACGTGCCGGTGGAGGACGTCGACGGGTTCCACGCCTGGTTGGCCGAGAGCACCGGCGGAGCCGCTCAGGCCGCCGAAGGCCCGCTCGTCCACGCCGAGATGTAGGTCAGGACGCCGCCGACGTGGTGGCCGCCGCGGTGTCGGCGGGTGCCGCGGGAGGCCGTCTGGCGCCGGGCTTGCCCGCCACCGCGGCGATCGTGCCGATGAGCACTCCGAACAGCAGGCCGAGGACCACGTCGTGCGGGTAGTGCACGCCGATGTAGACCCGCAGGAACGCCTCCAGCAACGCCACGACCGCGACCACCGCGGCGGCACTCCGCCACAGCGCGGCCACGGTCACCGCGAACGCCGCCGCCGTGGCCGAGTGCCCGCTGGGCAGCGAGAAGATCCCGACCTCGCTGCAGTGCTCGACCGTGGGAACGGGCATCGCGCGGCACGGCCTCGGCTGCTCGATGAGCGCCTTGACCAGGCCGTTGAGCACCCACGCGGAGCCACCGGAGAGCAAGATCGCCAGCATCGCTCGAATCCGCCGGTCGACCTTCCACCACACGAACACGGCGACGGGGATGAACGCGAGCAGCAGGGCATCGGTCAGCACCACCGCGACGGCCTGCACCCAGGCCGGAGAAGCCACACCCCACCCCGCGATGACACGGAACAACTCGGAGCTGAAATCCACCACACCCACCCTAACCGGATTCCCGGGCATCGCCCGGCACACCGGCCGGAGGGCGAATTCCCGCAGGATTTCAACGGGGATCGGATCACGAGTTCAGTGGAAATCCGTTACCGCGCACCGGGGCCGGGTGTATGAGTGAGGGGAAACCGATCTTCTGGGAGGGTTCTGCGATGCGTTCGTCGATCGTCGGGAGTGCTGTCGTCGTCGCTGTTCTGGGGCTGGGGCTTCCGGCGAGCGCGGGAGGAGCGCTGGACCCGCTGGTGGGTTCGGCCGCGGAGCGCGTGGCGCT
The DNA here is from genome assembly GCF_040677225.1 of Saccharopolyspora sp. NPDC049357. Classification (NCBI taxonomy): domain Bacteria; kingdom Bacillati; phylum Actinomycetota; class Actinomycetes; order Pseudonocardiales; family Pseudonocardiaceae; genus Saccharopolyspora; species Saccharopolyspora sp. NPDC049357. The sequence continues at coordinate 111,708 of NZ_JBFAQJ010000015.1, forward strand.
GTCCGACCAGGTCGCGGCGGCCAAGTGGGGAACGGATTCGCCGATCGAGGACCCCGAGCGCGAGCAGCAGGTGCTCGACGGTGTCGCGGTGAAGGCGGCCGAGCTGGGACTCGACCCCGAGGAGGCCACGCGAGTGTTCCGCGACCAGATCGAGGCCAGCAAGCTCGTGCAGCGAGGGCTGCACGCGCACTGGAGCGCCCACCCGGACGAGCAGCCCACCGAGCGGCCCGATCTCGGCGAGATCCGCCCCGAGCTGGATCGACTGGGGGAGGCGATCCTGCTGCAGCTTCGCGACACCGATGAGCTGCGCGACGGCCCGTCCTGCGACGGCCGGCTGCTCAGCGCCTACGCCCGCACCGCGCACGACCTCACCGTCCTGCACCAGGCCGGGCTGGGCCGGGCGATCCCCTCGATCTGCTCCTGACCTCCGCTCAGGCGAGGGCCTGGTAGGTGGTGGTCTCGAAGTCCTGGAAGTGCGGTGCGCCGCCGGTCAGCGCGCGCTGCGTGAGCAGGATTCCGATCAGGTCCTCGGCCGGTTCGGCGAAAGCGGTGGTGCCGAAGCCGCCGCTCCAGCCGAACTGGCCGACCCCCGCCAGGCCGACCCGCCGGGTCACCACGCTCTGCCCGAACGCCCAGCCGACGTTGCCGGGCAAAGTGGCTGCGGGATCCGGTTTCTGCGACTCGACGAGACGATCCGTGGTGAGCAGCTCGACCGACGCGCGGGACAGCACGCGGGTTCCCTCGTGCTTCCCGCCGTTGAGCAGCATCCGGTAGAACGCGAGGAAATCGTCCGCCGTGGACAGCAGCCCTCCCGCTCCCGAGCCGAACGCGGGCTCCTCGGAAGCGGATGCGGGGAACGGGACGAGCACGCCGTCGTCGGGCATGTAGACGGTGGGAACCCGGGATTCGGCCGAGGTGCGGAAGCCGGTGTCGCGCATCCCGAGCGGTTCGAAGATCCGCTCGCGCAGCAGGTCCGCGAGCTCCCGCCCGGTCGCGCGGGCGATCAGCACGCCGAGCACGTCCGAGCCGGTGTGGTAGAGCCACTGGTCACCGGGCTGGTACGCCAGCGGGAGTTCGCCGAGCCGCCGCATCCACTCGTCGGGAGCCACGCCCGGGTCGACCGGGGACGGTGACAGACCCGCTTCGTGCATCGCCTTCGCGATCGGCACGTCGCCCGGCACGGCGCCGAGCCCGAAGGTGAAGGTCAGCAGGTCACGCGCGGTGATCGGCCGAGCCGCCGGGACCGTGTCCGACAGCGGGGCGTCCGGGCTGGTCAGCACGCGCCGGTCGGCGAGTTCGGGCAGCAACTCCTCGACCGGGTCGTCGAGCCGCAGCGCGCACTCCTCCACCAGGCTCATCACGGCCGCAGCGGTGATGGGCTTGGTCATCGAGGCGATGCGGAAGATCGTGTCGCGCCGCACGGGCTCACCGCCGATCGACAGGTTCCCGTACGACGCGATGTGCGTTTCACCCCCGCGGCTGACCGCGGTCACCGCTCCGGGGAGCGTGCCGTCGGCGACGTAGCCCTCCATGACCTCGCGCATCCGCGCCAGCCTGGCCTGATCGAATCCCACCGTCGTCCTCCTTCGAAGCCTTCGAGTGTCGACTCGACGGCACCCCAGAACTCATCGGCGCCGGAAGAGACCGACCTGGAGGAAGTCCACGCCGAAGACCGGCGACTCCGGCGGCTGGACGCGCATCGGCCGGACCTCCACGGGCGTGAGATCGGCGAAGACGTCCCGCAGCTCCTCGTGGGTGTAGGCGAGACCGCCGGCCAGGACGCCCTGGCGGTAGAGCTCCAGGTCGGGGAGCTCGGTCCCGGAGTTGTCGACTCCGGCGGCGAAGCAGCTGATCGCCAGGTGCCCGCCGGGGGCGAGGAGCCGGTCGAGCAGGTCGAGGTAGCTGATCCGGCGGTGCGGCGGCAGGTGGTGGAAGCAACCCGAGTCGTAGATGAGGTCGTAGGGGCCCGTGAGGTCCGCGGTGAAGGCGTCGCCCTGGTGGAAGCGGACCTCCGGGGTTCGCTCCCGGGCCCACGCGATCGCGGTGGCCGACAGGTCCACCGCGTCGACGTCGAACCCGGAGGCTGCCAGGTGCGCGGCGTTGCGGCCGGGACCGCACCCCAGATCCAGCGCGCGGCCGGACCCCAGCATCCCTCTGTCCAGGTAGGACACGAGACTTTCATCCGGCTTGGCGGCGAAGAACGGGACGTCCCGGTCGCGGTCCTCGTAGAAGCGGTCCCAGAACGGTTCTGGTGCCGGGAAGATCTCGTCGAGCATCCGCAGCAGACCGTCAACGTCGCGCACCGAACGAGCAGCATGTCCCATCCGGTCATGATACCGAAAAACCAAGCGGCACAGAGGAAATCAGCGACTCCAAAGATGCTGAGACGCCAGTCGCGCGCCCTCCGCCAGAGCCGAGAGCTTCGCCCACTGGATCTCCTCGTGGACCCGCTTCACGAAGGCGCCCTGCGCGAAACCGCAGTCCGTTCCGGCGAGCACGTTGTCCCGCCCGACGACACCCGCCAGCCGAACCAGCCGCTGCGCCACCAGCTCCGGGTGCTCGACGACGTTGGTGTGGTGCGTGACCACGCCCGGGATGAGCTTCTTGCCGTCCGGCAGCTTCACGTCCTCCCACACCCGCCACTCGTGCTCGTGCCGCGGGTTGGCCTGCTCCATCGCGTAAGCACCCGCGTTGACCTGCAAGATCAGGTCGATGACGTCGCGCAGCGGTGGGTCGTACGCGTGCGGACCGTGCCAGCTGCCGAAGCACACGTGGTACCGGACGCGCTCCTCCGGCAATCCCTCCAGCGCGTGGTTGAGGGCCCGCACGCGCAGCTCCGCCCAGCGCCGGTAGTCGTCGTAGGAACCGCCCCCGGCCAGGATCGTGTCGCACTCGTGCATCAGCACCGCGTCGTCGACCTGCAGCAGCAGGCCGCTGTCGACGATCGCCCGGTACTCCTGCTTGAGCACGTCGGCCAGCGCGAAGACGAACTCCTCCTCGGAGTCGTAGTGCTCGTTGGTCAGCCAGTAGGCGCTCGCCGGCGCGACCACCGGCAGGAACGCCTCGACCGCTTCGTGCTGCGCCACAGCGGCTTTCACGTTCGCGATGTCGCGGTCGATCGCGGTCCGGTCGTAGCGCAGCGGACCGGTGCAGAACCAGGCCGACGGCGCCTGCTGCTGCGCGCTGCTCTTGCGGACGGCCGCCTCGTCGAGCGCGTCGAGCTCGGCGTAGGCACCGGGGAACGCCTGCCGGTCGCGGCTCGGCGGGAGCATGCTCGACCCTTCGAGGTCGATAGGCCGCGACTCCAGGCCGCTGACCCGTTCGTAGAGGTAGGTGATCCAGCTGGCCTTGCCCATCTCGCCGTCGTCGACGACGTCGACACCCGCCTCCACCTGCTTGCGGACGACGTCGTCGACGGACTCGGACAGGCGGAGCTGGTAGGCGTCCTCGTCCACGGCCGCACCTCGGGCCTTCGCGGACAGGAACGACAGGAGTTCGGTCGGACGGATCAGACTTCCGGTGTGCGTCGCGAGGATCCTGCTCACGGCTCTCCTTCTTCTGATGACCCTGACGAAAACGGCCCCCCAGACCGCACTCCGAACCCTTCTCCACCCCCGACCCCCGGTCAACACCCCCACCACGACCCGGAAACCCACCTGGAGCGTTCGAGCGCGCACTGGGCAGTTCCGGTCCGAACCGACCGTGATCAACATCCGTTTCGCCCGGTCAGTTCAGACCAAAACCGCCCCGTCCCGGGAGGGCACGAAGGAAAGATCGTCGCCGCGATGGCCCGCAAGCCCAAGTCCGTCGCCCGCGCGATGTCCTGGCTCAGCAGGTGCGCGCCCTGGCCACTGCCCGCTGGTAGGTCAAGACGTCGCTGTCCCTTCGAGTTCGGCGGAAGTGCACGCATCCGGAGAGCTCGGCTGCGCGACCCCTCGGAGGCCATGGTGTGACTTCGGTCCGAATTGCCGCTACCACGAGCCGCGAAGATCATCCGGACCTTGTAACCTTGCGCTCGAGGGCCGTTAGCTCAACTGGCAGAGCAGCGGACTTTTAATCCGCGGGTTCAGGGTTCGATCCCCTGGCGGCCCACCAAAACCCCAGGTCACACGACCTGGGGTTCTTTGTTGCCGAGGCCCGGTTGCCAATTGATTGCCAACTTTCCCCGGCCCCTCGATTGGGCACCACGAAGGCCAGGGCTTCGGCACTGGCACGGGACTGCTGCCCCCGGCCGAAGTACGTCTTGGGTCATCGACACCCGCGAGCGGCCAAGGAGGTCGGCCACCTGGCGAGCCGTCGAGCCGGTTTCGTCAAGGAGCGTCGCGACTGTCTTGCGCAGCGTGTGGAGGGTCACCCACTCGTAGCCAGCGCGTCCGAAACGGTGCCCACGCCCCCCGCGGATTCATTTCGCACCCATGTTCCTCAGGATGCGGATATGCATGTGTTTCACGTAGTCGACGTGCCTCGTGGAACTGACTAACCTGATGACGGCGGGTGGCATCCAGGGTGTTCGTGTCGGGTCGGTGCCCGCGTCTGCGGTATTCGCTCGACCAGCGTCGAGGAGATGACACGAAGCCCATGACCGTTCGGAGCCGGAGCCGTGGCGGAGATGCGCCGCTGCCGTTGGCCGAAGCCTTCGCCGCGATCGTCGCGGCCGGAGAGCCCGATGCCCCGCTGCAGGTGTGTCAGGTTGCGGTGGATGCGTTGCCGTTCGACGGCGCGTCCATCACGACCATGACCGATTCCCATCACCAGGAACCCGTCTGCGCCACCAACGAAGCGGCCCGCCGCATCACCGAGCTGCAATTCGAGCTCGGAGAGGGACCGGACCTGGACGCGCACAAATCCGGACGACCCGTGCATGTTCTGGACCTCGCCGAGTTAGGCGAGCACCACTGGCCCCTGTTCGGCCACGCGGTCGGCGGCGAGCCGGCACGAACACTGCACGCTCTCCCCCTCAACGCCGACGGGCCCAGCCTCGGGACGCTGTGCTTCCACAGCACCACGCTGGAACACCTCGCGGTCCAGGACGTGGCCAACGCACGGCGCGCCGCGGACATAGCCACCTGGGCGGTACTCGGCGTCATCGCACAAGAGACACCACAACAAGAGATCGACTGGCTGCAGGGTCGCCTCCAGCTATGGGTGATCCTCCACCAAGCGATCGGACTCATTTCGGACCAAATGCAGGTGAAAATCGAGACGGCACTGACGTGCCTGCGGGCGCATGCATTCGCGTGTGACCGGCCGCTCAGCGACGTGGCCCACGACGTGGCCGTGGGAACCCTGCGATTCGACGACGACGGCCGCTGACCGGCAAAGCACTGTCCACCATGGATCGACGATCCGCGGGTTCAGGGTTCGATCCCCTGGCGGCCCACCAAAAACCCCAGGCCACACGGCCTGGGGTTCTTTGCTTTCCTGATCAGGTCAGGAGATCCACTGCTGTTCTCTGATCGGGGAGCGCATGCCTCGGATGCAGGCCACCATCTCCAGCGTGCGCCGGGTGGGCAGGACCTGGTGGGAGCGGAACATGATGGCTCCGGCGTGGGCGGCCACGGCGGTGGCCGCCAGGGTGCCGGTGAGGAGCTCGTCCTTGTCGGCGACGTCCAGGTCCAGGCTTTCGCGGACGAAGGTCTTGTTCGACAGCGCCATCAGCACCGGCCATCCCGCGGAGACGATCTCCTCCACGCGTGCCACCAGTTCCAGGTGGTCCACCGTGTTCTTCCCGTAGCCGGTGCCGTCGATGAGGATGCCCTCGCGGGGCACGCCCTTGGACTCGGCGAGTTCGGCCAAGCGCGTGGTCTCCTGGACCACCGCGGAGACGACGTCGTCGTAGTCGGAGCGGACCGGCTCGGCGCGTGGGTCGCGGTTGGCGTGGGTGCACAGGTACCCCGCGCCGTAGTTCGCCGCCACGTCGAGGATCTGCGGGTCAGCGGCGCCCCAGGCGTCGTTGATGATGTCCGCGCCCGCTCGGCAGACCGCGTCGGCCACCTCGTGCCGCCAGGTGTCCACGCTGATCAGCACGTCCGGGTAGTTCTGGTGGGTCCACTCCACCGTCGGGAGCACGCGCCGGATCTCTTCCTCGGTGTCGACCTCGGCGCCGGGGCTCGCTGTCACGCCGCCGATGTCGATCACATCGGCGCCCTCTGAGACGGCGCGTTCCACAGCCGCCTTGGCCGCGTCTTCCTCGAAGGTGGCGCCTCGGTCGTAGAACGAATCCGGCGTTCGGTTGACGATCGCCATCACCAACGCCCGGTCCCGAACAACCCGGCGACCGCGGAACACCAGGTCGACCGCGCTGGAGCCAAGATCTCGCAATGCCCGTTCCTTCCTGAGAGGGCCTCGGAGGCCCGATGCGGGCAAGTCTGCCAGAACAGCCGAGCCGCGAGGAGCGCTCAGCTGTTCGATACCAGGTAGCGGACGAGCAGGGTGTCGTCCTGCGCGAGCACCGAGGCGAGGCTGAGCCGGGCGGGGTCGATGCCGGCGCCCTTGGCGATCCGCTCCGCCGTCCCGGACACCAGCAGCGGCGAGATCGTCAGGCGCAGCTCGTCGACGGCGCCCGCTTCGAGCAGCGAGCCGAAGAGCCGCGGCCCGCCATCGCAGTGGATCCGCCGGAGGCCGCGCTGCTCCAGAGCCGCGATCGCCACGCCGAAGTCGACCTCGGACTCACCGGCCAGCACGACCTCCGCACCGGCCGCCTCCCACTGCTCCCGCAGCTCGCGAGGTGCTGAATCGCTGGTGATCACGATCGTCGGGACCTGCGCGTCGGTGATCACCGGCGCGTCCGCCGGGAGGGTTCGACCGGACGTGACGACCGCGATGCGGGGGATCGGCGCCAGACCGTGGCGCTCGCGGAGCTCGGCCTGGTCCTCGTCGGGTTCGATGCCGCGGAACTCCTCGATGACCGCGGTGTTCGACCCGACCAGGATGACGTCGGCCAGCTTGCTCCCCAGCGGGTACACCTCGCGGTCGGCCGCGTTCGTCAGCCCGCCGGAGCGTCCGGCGACCTCGACGGCACCGTCCGCGCTCGACACGAAGTTCACCGCCAGCCACTTGGACTCGCCCTCGGGATACCCGTAGAGGCGTTCGAGCTCCGCACGTTCGACGTTCCCCGCCTCGTCGGGCGGCCACAACAGGTGCATCAGTCCAAATACCTCACGACGTTCGAGGGCTCGCGCCCGCCTGCGATGCTCGCGACCATTTCCAGGGTGTGCCGGGTCTGCCGAACCTGATGCGCGCGGAACATGACCGCCCCGGCCTGCGCGGCGAGCGCGGTCGCGGCGAGCGTGCCGGTCACGCGGTCGCCGAGCTCCACGTCGAGCGTTTCGCCCACGACGTTCTTGTTGCTCATCGCCATCAGCACCGGCCAGCCGGTGTCGATCAGTTCCGGCAGCCGGCGGAGGATCTCCAGCGACTGGTAGGTGTTCTTGCCGAAGTCGATCGCGGGGTCGATCAGCACGCCTTCGCGGGGAACGCCGAGCGAAACCGCCTTCTCCGCCAGCGTCGTCGTCTGGTCGATGACGTCCGCGACGACGTCGTCGTAGCGCGGGCGCGACGGGTCGGTGCGCGGTTCCAGCCCGCCGGTGTGGGAGCAGACGTAACCGGCGCCGTACTGGGCGGCCACGTCGAGCATCTCCGGGTCGTAGCCCTGCCACGTGTCGTTGAGCAGGTCGGCGCCTGCCTGGCACACGCGGTCGGCGACCTCGTGCCGGTAGGTGTCGATGCTGATGATCAGGTCGGGGAACTCCGCGCGAGTCCACTCCAGGGTCGGGAGCACGCGGCGGATCTCCTCCTCGACCGTCACCTCCGGCCCCGGGCTCGCCGGGATGCCGCCGATGTCCAGGACGTCGGCGCCTTCCGCGACGGCGTCGGCGATGGCTGCCCGAGCTCGGCCTTCCTCGAAGGTGGCGCCGTGGTCGTAGAACGAATCCGGCGTGCGGTTGACGATCGCCATGATCAAGGCTCGATCGCCGACCACTGCTCGGCCCCGGAAGGCCAACTCAGGCATCCAGCCCCCTAACTGGGAAAACTCGGCGCGTAACGCTTCTCGCCGAGCCTACCGAACCAGGCCTGTTCCACGGCCCGCTCACCCATCGCCTCCGCGGCCGTTGGCATCGGGCGGTTTTGGTCCGAACCGCCCGTGATCGATGTCGGTTCTGCCCGGTCGGTTCGGACCAAAACCGCCCACCGGCCGAGCGCGGACGTGCTTTGATCGAACTCATGGTGGAGCTGAGCGCGACCGTGCTGGCCGAGCCCGGGGCCGCGGAGCCGCCGGCGGTGTTCGTCCACGGGGTGCTCGCCTGGGGCGACGACGACCGGTACGGGTTCGGGCATCAGCGGGCGCTCGCCGCGCATCGCCGGATCCTGCTGCTCGATCGGCGCGGCCACGGTGGCAGCCCCGACCTGGAGGGGCCGCACCGGACCGACTACGAGGTCGATGCCGCCGACGTCGTCGAGGCGCTGGGAGACGGCGCGCACCTGGTCGGCCACTCCTACGGAGGGGTGGCGGCGCTGCTGGCAGCCTCCCGGCGCCCCGACCTCGTCCGGTCGTTGTGCCTCATCCAGCCGGGGTCGCTGCGCGTCGCCGAGGACCACCCGGTCATCGCGGACTGCCTCGCCCGCAACCGCGCGTCCACCGGCTCGCTGCCACCGGAGATGACCGCCGAGCAGTACCTCCGCCTGGCCACCGAGAGCGTCGGCATGCCGACCCCACCCGCGACACCGGAACGCCTTCGCGCCGCCCGCACGAGCATGGGCGAACGGCCCTGCTGGGACGCGGCGGTCGACCTCGGTCCGATCGCCGACGCGCCCTGGCCGTCGCTGGTCGTCGTCGGCGACTGGGCGGGGGCTCCGGCCGCCTACCGGCAGCTCGCGGGCGAACCGCTCACCATCGCCGCCCAGGTTCTCGCCGACCGCATCGGCGGAGAACTCCTGACGGTGCCCGGCTTCTACCCGCACGTCCAAGAACCGGAAGCCGTCAACCACGCCCTCCAGAACCTCTGGTCCCGCGCCTGAAGGGATCCGCGAGATCGGTTCGATGCGGGAGGTTCTTGCTGCTTGCACAGGGCATCTGGTGGCGTGGGTACTGTGGAGCCGTGATGGAGATCTGGGTCAACCCGCAGTGCTCGAAGTGCCGTTCCGCTGTTGGCGAGCTCGACGCCGCCGGGGCCGGGTACACCGTGCGGCGGTACCTCGAAGACCCTCCGTCCGTCGCCGAGCTCGAAGCCGTGCTGGGGCGACTCGGCTTGGAACCGTGGGACATCGCGCGAACCGGTGAGGCCGTGGCGAAGGAGCTCGGGCTCCGCGAGCTGCCGAAGGACGCCGAGCACCGGGACGACTGGCTGCGGCTGATGAGCGAGAACCCGAAGCTGATCCAGCGGCCGATCATCACCGCGTCCGAGGGCACCACCGTCGTCGGCCGCGACCCGGAATCGGTGAGCCGCGTCCTCGACGCCGAGAAGAACGCCTAGCCGCCAAGGGTTTTCGGCGGATCAGTCGCGGCGGCTGAGCCGCTCGCCGACGCGGATGATGCGCTCACCGACGTTGTCGGCGAGACCGCTGGTGGCGTGGGCGACCCGGTCCGCCGCGGTCCTGCTCACCGCCGCCGCCTTGGTCGCGGCGTCATCGGTGAACTCCGCCGTCGCGGCACCGGCCTGATCCGCCCAGCTCGCGGCACGTCCGGAGAACCGCGCGACGTGCTCGGCGGTGTCCTCGCGAACCTGCTCGTAGAACTTCGCGGTCTGCGCGACCGTGCTGTCGACCAGCTTCGAGAGCGCTTCGGGAACCGGCACCGCAACCTCCTCCGCGGACGTCGAGCGAACCTGTTACTTCGAGTAACACATTAGGCATCTCACACCCCGTCCGCAACGCCCGCCCACGACGCGCCGCGATGATCGGCCGAACGGAGCAGCGGTGCGCGCGTTCGCCGGAGCCCCCTGGGACGTCGGGTCTAGTCCAATGTGGAATCGTGCGCGCCGGGCGTGACGAGGGTCGCTCCGGACCGAGGCTTGATCGTGCCGAGCTGGGGCGACCTCTTCACTCAACCGGAAGTTGCGATTCCACGTGGCCCGGGTGATGCCGGACCGCAACCTTGGGCACATAGGATCAAAGCCCCAGGGAAGGGATTGCCCGCACGGCCGCTGAGCAGGCGTGACCTGAATATGCCAAAACCGTTCATGCGGGCAGAAACGGCGCCGATACGTCGGCAACCACTAAGGACAGATACCTATGCTTCAGCAGCGGACGCGACTGTTCGGTTCCATCGCGGGCCTGTGCACCGCCGGCGCACTGCTCGCCGGCTGCGGCGGTGGCGATTCGGCCGAGCACGCGCAGCACCAGCCCGCGCCGCAGGCGCCCGCCCAGGGACAGTCCGCTGCGGGCAAGCAGACCTCCGGGACGTTCGAGAACTTCTCACCGGCCGCCAAGGCCATCACCTACAAGCCGGACCAGGTGCCGGTGGGCGGGCAGATCAACGTGTCCTCCTCCAACGCCGACGGCAAGAGCAAGGTGACCGTCGAGGTCAAGGGCCTGCAGCCGAACCGCGCCTACGGTGCGCACGTGCACGTCAAGCCGTGCGGCCCGACCGGCGAGGACGCCGGCTCGCACTACCAGGAGAAGGCCGACCCGGTGAAGCCGTCGGTCGACCCGGCCTTCGCCAACCCGCAGAACGAGGTCTGGCTGGACTTCCACACCGACGCCCAGGGCAACGGCACCGCCACCGCCGAGGGCTCCTGGGCGCTGGCCACCCGCGATGACGCCCAGTCGGTCGTCATCCACGAGACCCACACCCATTCCGAGCCCGGCAAGGCCGGCTCCGCGGGCGGTCGCCTGGCCTGCATCGCCGCGGACTTCTGAGCCGCCTGAACCAGCGGGAGGGCACTCGCCGACAGGCGGGTGCCCTCCCTGCTCTTCCGGCTGCGAGAACGACCGCGACGCAGGTCACGGGTGATCGAGGTTCGGCATCAGGGACAATGGGTGCGATGACCGCTCTGGACCTGCCCGCCGCGACGGGCGCCAAGACGCTGCGGATCGGACCCCACGTGGTCGATCCGCCGGTGGTGCTCGCGCCCATGGCTGGGATCACCAACGTCGCGTTCCGGCGGTTGTGCCGGGAGTACGGCGCCGGGTTGTACGTGTGCGAGATGATCACCAGCCGCGCGCTGGTGGAACGGCACCCGAAGACGCTGGAAATGATCACCTTCGACGCCGACGAGCACCCGCGCTCGATGCAGCTCTACGGCGTCGACCCGCTGACCATGGGCAAGGCCGTGCGCATGATCGTCGAGGAGGACCTCGCCGATCACGTCGACATGAACTTCGGCTGCCCGGTGCCGAAGGTGACCCGCAAGGGCGGCGGATCGGCGCTGCCCTACAAGCGGCGGCTGTTCGCCGACATCGTGCGCGCCGCCGTCGAAGCCGCCGAGCCCGCCGGGATCCCGGTCACGGTGAAGTTCCGCATCGGCATCGACGACGAGCACATCACCTACCTCGACGCCGGTCGCATCGCCGAGGACAACGGTGCCGCCGCCGTCGCGCTGCACGGCCGGACCGCTTCGCAGCGCTACTCCGGCACCGCGGACTGGTCGGCGATCCGCACCCTCAAGGAACACGTCACCTCCATCCCGGTGCTCGGCAACGGCGACATCTTCAGCGCCGACGACGCGCTGCGGATGGTGGCCGAAACCGGTTGCGACGGCGTGGTCGTCGGCCGCGGCTGCCTCGGGCGTCCGTGGCTGTTCCGCGACCTGCAGGCCGCGTTCACCGGACAGCCCGTTCCGGAAGGCCCGAACCTGGGCGAGGTCTCGCGCGTGCTGCGGCGTCACGGCGAGCTGCTCGCCGACCACATGGGCGAGGAGAAGGGCCTTCGGGACCTGCGCAAGCACATGTCGCAGTACCTGCGGGGATTCCCCGTGGGATCGGATCTGCGGCAGGGTTTCGGACTCGTCTCCAGCCTCGCGCAGCTCGACGACCTGCTGGCCCAGCTCGACCCGCACGTGCCGTTCCCGGTCGACGCCGAAGGACCGCGCGGACGGCAGGGATCGGCGGGCAAGGTCGTGCTGCCGGAAGGCTGGCTGGACGACCCCGACGACCTCACCGTGCCCTCGGGCGCGGAGATCGACTCCAGCGGCGGCTGACCCGTGCGAGTGGTCTGGCCGCTCCTGGTCGCGCTGTGCGCGACCGGGTGTGCGACGGCCCCGCAGCAGCCGGACTTCCGCGGCTACTTCGCGGACAACAACGCCGCCGCGACAGCCGGGCCGCAGGCGCAGCAGGAGTTCTTCCACCGCTCGCAGCACCCCGATTTCACCGACAGCACGTGCGAACTCGGCGATCTCACGGTCCAGCTGGACCCCGCCTGGAGCACGCTGCGGCCCGACCCCGGATTCACCGCCGACGGCGTGGTCCCGCGCGGCGAGATCTGGGCGATCGGCGTCGAAGTCACCACCCGCGTGAACGGCAGCGCCACCGGTCATCAAATCGGGTCACAACACCTCGTAGTCCTCGACGGGCGGACCTTCGGGTTCGCACCCTGTCCCCAATAACCGAAAACCTCTGACATGCGGCCAAGATCACCTCGGTACGGTTGCAGGGCGGTGATATGAAACCGACACTGGCTCGTCCGTGCGGGTGGGTCCGAACCGATTCGCTTCCACATCCGCCCCTCCGCCCGGTACACACCTAGGAGCCGATGACTCGGTCTCCGATCGCCGACGTTGTCACCCGATCGCGCGAATTGAGATGTGGGGCGAGTCCAACCGGCATGATCGTTCCGTCAGATGACGACAGCGCGGACGGGAGGTGGTCGACGTGATCCGCAACAGGTACGCCGGGCAAGACCCGCACTCCGGTGGCGGTGACGTGCCGCAACCGCCCACGCCTCGCAGCCGTGAGGAAGTCGCCGGCGGCACGGGCATGGCGGAGCTGCACGAGTCCATCGCGCGCCTGCTGGCCTCCCGGGGCCAGTGGCGGCAGGCGTACCACCACCTGCGGTCCGCGCTGGACATGATGTCGTCGGACAAGCCCGCCGTGCCCGAACAGCTGCGCAGCGAGGTCGAACTGCTGCGCAAGGAGCACGCCAAGGCTCGCGAGGAGAGCCTGCGCGACAGCCTCACCGCCAGCTACAACCGTCGCTACCTCGACGAACGGCTCGCGGACCTGGTCGCCGAGAACTCCATGACCGGCGAGGGCATTGCCGTGGCCCTGATCGACCTGGACTGGTTCAAGCTGGTCAACGACACCTACGGACACCTGTTCGGGGACAGGGTGCTGCAGCGCGTCGTCGACCTGCTGCAGGAGGCGCTGCCGGACGGCGCGTTCTGCGCCCGCTACGGCGGGGAGGAGTTCGTGCTGGTGCTGCCGCACATCCTGCCCAACTCGGCGGTGCAGGTCTGCGAAGCGGCCCGGCAGCGCGTGGAGCACTTCCCGTGGGAGACCATGGCGTCCGGACTAGGCGTGACCATCAGCATCGGCGTCGTGCACGAGCAGGGAACCGGCGGGCACGTCTCGGGCGAGCAACAGCTCATCTCCGCCGACGCTCTGCTGTACGCGGCGAAGCGGGCCGGCCGGAACGCCGTCGCGTACCGGAAGGGCGCGAAAGTCCGGTTGGCCGGTGCCGCAGGCGAGCGCGTCACCGAGGCCGGGAGAGCCGTCGGTTACTGATGGCGATCATCCGAGGACGCTCGGTGCCTTCGAGCTGCGCGGATACCGGTCATCTGGCTTAGCACTGTTAGTCGTAACAGACCAGCGGGGCGGTAGGATCGTGCACTGATTGTGAAGAAACTGTCGGCGCTATCGTCAGTTCGGGCGATCAGCCGTACTATCTTTGAGGCGCAACGCGATACATGTCGGGGAGTATCGAGCGCGTCAAGATCCGCAGAACGATGACTGAGGCAGGTTGGGAGGGAACACGCGTGCCGCAAGACCCCCGGCATGGCGACTTCGGGCACCGGCGTACCCGCCCCGACGAGGACGCCGATGCCACCGGTTCGGCAAGTGGTTCCGGACGTCGCCGACGCGCGTTGTCAGAGGACGGCTCGGGTGGCACCCGCGTGATCGACCTGCTGTCCAAGCACGGCAAGGGACCGGGCACCTCCGGCCACCGCCGCGCCGCTGAGCCGCAGCCGCCGTCGGCACCTCAACCTCCGCAGAAACCTCCGCAAAAACCCCCGCAGACCGGCCCGCGTCGGGCCGCTCCGCAGGCACCGCCGGAACCTCCGCAGGCGTGGACCTCGCCCGAGCCGACCGGCCGCCGCCCCCGGCAGGCACCGCCGAGTCGCCCGATGCCCACGCCGCCCGCTCCGCCGAACAACCCGGCGCCCCCGGCCGGCTGGACCCCGCCGAGCACCGGCCCGCGGCCCGTGCAGCCGCCGCCGGCAGGCCCGGTGTCCCCGCCCTCCGGTCGCAATCAGCGACCCACCCCGCCACCACCTCCCGCCGCTCCAGGAGCCGCCGCCGCGTTCGCCGGTGGCGCCGCCGCGCGTCCCGCCCGGCGCAGCCCCGAGCCGCCGGCGGAAGAGGCCACCCGGATCAGCCAGGCGCTGAGCACCGACGCCCCGCAGCGCGTCTCACCCCCGTCCGGCCGCAACCCGCGCCCGGCCCCCGCGCATCCGGCCCCCGCGCACCCGCCCGCCGACATGGACGCCACCACGCAGCACCCGCGCGTGCCGGCGGCCCCGCAGCAGGAGCGGCCCGCGCGGCCCGCCAAACCCACGCCGCCGCCGGTCGAGCAGGCCGAGAAGACCGCGATCGTGGCGCCCGCCGACGGCTACTCCGAACTCGACGAGTTCGACGACGAAGCCGGCATCGCCGAGGACTTCGGCGACGAAGACGATCGCAAGAACGACATCGAGCAGATCGACCTCACGCTCGCCCGGTTCTCCGCGGTGCACGACGAGATCGCCGCGGAGGAGGCCAAGCGCCGCAAGCGCTACGCGTGGCTCCCCGGCAACAAGAAGGAACCCGAGCTCGGCAGCGACATGCCCTTCGACTTCCGCGACGACCGCGGTGGCGGGTCGCGCATGGAGTGGAAGAAGAAGCAGCGCAAGCGCCGCACGCACCTCATCGTCATGGCCGTGGCGGTCGCCGCGTCGCTGACGGTGTTCCTGTCGCTGGGCTTCGCCTGGGGCGCGACCGCGCTGTTCGGGCCCCCCGCCGTGCTGGCGCTGGACCCGAACTCCTCCGACATCAAGGACGCCGCCGGGCAGGCGGGCGACCAGAACTTCCTGATGATCGGCTCCGACACCCGTGCCGGAGCCAGTGCGTCCGACGGCGTCGGCGACGAGAACGACGAACCGGGCGCTCGCTCGGACACCACGATGGTCGCCCACATCCCCGCCGACCGGAGCCGGGTGGAGCTGGTGTCCTTCCCGCGCGACCTGCAGGTGGACAGGCCCGACTGCCAGCGCTGGGACCCCAAGACCGGCAAGTACAGCGGCGAGATCGTCCCGGGCAAGAAGGGCGCGCGCCTCAACGAGGCGTACGCGGTCGGCGGCCCGCTGTGCACCACCAAGGTCATCCAGCAGCTCTCCGGTCTGCGGATGGACAGCTTCCTCGGCATCGACTTCAACGGCTTCAAGTCCATGGTCGACGCCGTGCACGGCGTCGAGATCTGCACCGAGAAGCCCGTCGTGGATTCCACGCTCGGCACGGTCATCCCCGAGGCCGGACGGCACAACCTCACCGGCGACCAGGCCCTGACCTACGTCCGCGCCCGGCACGTCAAGGGCGACCCGACCTCGGACTACGGCCGGATGCAGCGCCAGCAGATGTTCCTGTCGTCGCTGCTGCGCAAGACCATGTCCAGCCAGGTGCTGCTGGACCCGCGCAAGCTCAGCGACTTCGTCAAGGCCGTCAGCGCCAACACCTTCGGCGACAACATCGGCGCCGACCGGCTGATGGACCTGGGCCAGCAGCTGCAGGGCCTGGACCCGAACAAGGTCACCTTCGTGACGGTCCCGACCACCGGCTACGCCAACGAAGAGGGCATGGAGGTCCTGCGCGACGACGCCGCGAGGGCGCTGTTCCAGTCGATGATCGACGACGCACCGGTGACCACCGACGGCACTCCGCAGAAGGCCGCCCAGTCCAGTCCGATCGGCGGATCGGGCGGTTCCGGTGGCGCGGCAGGTGTCGGCCGGGTGCTGCACCAGCAGCCCGCGGAGCCGTCCCTCCCGGGTGACTCAACCGTGAGCGCTGGAACCGAGATCTGCGGCTGACCTGCGGTTATCGTCGGCTTCGAGCTGGTCGATCACGCCGATTTCACCTCCGGTTCACCACAGGTCATTCTGTCCGATTCCGCGGGGAAGTACGCTGGGTGACATGCGCGAGGTCTACCAGGAACAACTAGGCATGCTCACCGACGTTCTCGCCTCCATGTCGGCGATGGTCGGCACGGCGATGGAGCGCGCCACCAAGTCGCTCCTGGAGACCGACCTGAGCCTGGCCGAGCAGGTCATCGACGAGGACGCGCTGGTCGACGAGGCGCGGTCCCGGGCCGAGGAGTACGCCTTCGGGCTGCTGGCCCTCCAGGCCCCGGTGGCCGGTGACCTGCGCAGCGTCATCGCCACCATCCACGCCGCCGAGGACATGGAGCGGATGGGCGACCTCGCCCTGCACGTGGCCAAGGCCGCCCGGCGCCGGCACCCGAACGCGGTGCTGCCGGACGACGTCGCCGCCTACTTCGCCGAGATGGGCCGCATCGCCGTGAAGCTGGCCCACCAGGTGAGCACCGTCATCCGCACCCAGGACGTCGAGGCCGCCCGGCTGCTGGACGAGGTCGACGACGAGATGGACGACCTGCACCGCCACCTGTTCACCGTGCTGATGAGCCCGGACTGGGAGCACGGCGTGGCCACGGCCGTCGACGTGACGCTGCTGGGCCGCTTCTACGAGCGCTTCGCCGACCACGCGGTCGCGGTCGCTCGCCGGGTCGAGTTCATCGTGACCGGAAAGATGCCGTCCCGTTGATCGCTTTCCGCTGGTCGGTGACGATCTTGCGCGGAAAGTATTAATAGTCGGTCTCAGCACTCGATGTTGTGATCATCGTGTGCCATCCTCTTTCGAGTGAGAAGCGACCGAACTCGTACCGATGAGGTGCTCGGTGGGTAAGAGTCCGACCGTGCACCGACGTCGACTGGGAAGTGAACTGCGGCGCCTCCGCGAGATCGCCGGCCGCACGCACCGCGAGGTCGCAGCCCACCTGGACTGCTCGCAGGGCAAGATCAGCCAGATCGAGCTGGGCCGGGTACCGGTGCGCACCTCCGACGTGCGCCTGATGGCCGAGTTCTACGGCGTCGCCGGCGACCAGCTCGAAGCGCTCATCGACCTGGCCCAGGACTCCAAGCAGCGCGGCTGGTGGCAGCAGTACCCCAGCACGGCGCTGCGTCCCGGCCTGCAGACCTACCTCGGGCTGGAGACCTCGGCGAAGGCCGTCAGCTGCTTCGGCAGCGACCCGCTGCCCGAGCTGCTGCAGACCACCGACTACACCCGCGCCCTGCTGGCCTCGGACTCCCAGGTGTTCACCGACGACGAGATCGCCGAACGCCTCAAGGTGGTCTCCACGCGCCAGCAGCGGCTGCTGGGCGAACAACCCCTGGAGCTGTGGGCGGTCCTCGACGAGTCGGCTCTGCGGCGCCGCGTGGGCGGTCCCGCCGTGATGCGGGCGCAGCTGGAGCACCTGGTGCTGCTGGGCTACCGCCGCAACGTCACCATCCAGGTCCTGCCGTTCCACAACGGCGGCCACCCGCTGATGGGCGACCGCGCGGCGGTGTTCTCCTTCACCAACGAGGCCGACCCCCAGGTCGTGCACCTGGGCGACTCGGCCAACTCCCGCTTCCTGGACAAGGCCGCCGACACGGCCGACTACCTCAAAGCCTTCGAGCAGGTCTGCACCAACGCCATGACCCCCAAAGACTCCAGCGCCTTCATCTCCTCGATCGCAGACGAGCTGCCGGTTTAAGACTCTGTGGTCCTTCTGCTTGGCGGTGCGGGAAGCGGAACTTCAGACGCCTTCTGGCTCCGGGATCCGAGACTTGAGCATGGAACGGATACGCGGCGCTACGGCTGTCCTCCCCAGAAGACGTCTGAGAACCCGCGGCGGTGCCGGCTGCTGAGGTGGGGTGAGGAGAAAGCGACTTCGTCGCTTGCCTGACGTAAGAAGAGGACAAAAATGCAGGGCTTCCCTTGGGAGGCCCTGCATTTCGCGTCGCCGAAGGTCAGCCGAAGCGGCCGGAGATGTAGTCTTCCGTGGCCTTCTGCGTGGGGTTGGAGAAGATCTTGCCCGTTTCGTCGATCTCCACGAGCTGACCGGGCTCACCGACGGCGCGCAGGTTGAAGAACGCGGTCTGGTCGCTGACGCGGGCGGCCTGCTGCATGTTGTGGGTGACGATGACGATCGTGTAGTCCTGCTTGAGGTGCGAGATCAGGTCTTCGATCGCCAGGGTCGAGATCGGGTCCAGCGCGGAGCAGGGCTCGTCCATCAGCAGCACGTCGGGGCGCACGGCGATGGCGCGGGCGATGCACAGCCGCTGCTGCTGACCGCCGGAGAGGCCACCGCCCGGCTTGTTCAGCCGGTCCTTGACCTCTTCCCACAGGTTCGCGCCGCGCAGCGCCTTCTCGGCGATCTCGTCGAGGTGCGACTTGTTCTTCTCGCCCGCCAGCTTCAGCCCGGCCACCACGTTGTCCCGGATGGACATGGTGGGGAACGGGTTGGCCCGCTGGAAGACCATGCCGATGGTCTTGCGCACCTGCACCGGATCGACGTTGTCGGCGTAGATGTCCTCGCCGTCGAGCATCACCTTGCCCTCGACGCGGGCACCCGGGATGACCTCGTGCATCCGGTTCAGCGACCGCAGCACGGTGGACTTGCCGCAACCGGAGGGACCGATGAAAGCGGTGACGCTGCGGGCGGGCACCTGCAGGGTCACGTCCTGCACGGCGTGGAACTTGCCGTAGTGCAGGTTCAGGTCTTTGATGTCGAGACGCTTGGCCATTTCGAAAGTCCCTACTTGGTCTTGATCGCGAAGATCTTGGACAGACCGGTCGCGGCAAGGTTGATCAGCATGATGACGATCACGAGGGTCAGCGCCGCCCCCCACATCCGGTAGTCACCGGCCATGGTTCCGGTGCTGCGCTCCATGAAGATGGTCAGCGGCAGCGACGCCATCTCCCCGCCGAAGAGGTCGAAGTTGATCGCCGAGGAGTACCCGACCAGGATCAGCAGTGGCGCGGTCTCGCCGAGCACGCGCGCCAGGCCGAGCATGACACCGGTGACGATGCCCGACAGCGCGGTCGGAAGGACGATCCGCACGATCGTCTTCCACTTCGGCAGGCCCAGCGCGTAGGCCGCCTCGCGCAGTTCGTTCGGCACGATCAGCAGCATCGTCTCGGTGACCCGGACGACGACCGGCAGCATCAGCAGCAGCAGCGCCAGCGCCACCGCGAAACCGCTGCGGGTGAAGCCGAAGGTGGTGATCCACAGCGCGTAGATGAACAGGCCGGCCACGATCGAGGGCAGACCGCTGAGGATGTCCACCATGAAGGTGGCGACCTTCGCCAGCTTCGACTGCTGTCCGTACTCGACCAGGTAGACGGCGACCATCACGCCCAGCGGAACCGCGAAGACCAGGCAGACCAGGCCTTCGAAGACCGTGCCGACCATGGCGTGGTAAACGCCGCCGCCGGTGTCGGTGGGCAGCAGGCCCTTGAACGAGTGCGACCACCAGTCGGCGCTGAGGACCGGCTGGAGACCGCGTTCCAGCAACGTCCACAGCACCCACAGCAGCGGGATGACCGCGATCACGAAGGCCGCCGCGAACAGGACGGTGGCCAGGTTGTCCTTGAACTTCCGGCCGAAGCCGATGCTCTGGAAGGCCGGCGCGGTTGCGAGCTGCTCCACGTCGGCAGCGTCGGTCCTCATGACTTCCCCTTAGCGCCGGCCGCACTCTCGATCCAGCGCGCGATCGCGTTGACTGCGAAGGTGATGATGAACAGCACCAGACCGGCCGAGATGTAGGCCCCGACCTGCAGGTTGTTGTTGAACTCCGCGGACCCGAGAGCGATCTTGGACGCGAAGGTCGCTCCGCTGTCGAAGATGCTGTACCCGGGCGGCGCGGTGGTCGCGCTCAAGATGATGGTCAGCGCCATCGTCTCGCCCAGCGCGCGACCGAGGCCGAGCATCGAACCGCCCACGAAGCCGTTCCGGCCGAAGGGCCACACCGTGGTCTTGATGACCTCCCAGCGGGTCGCGCCGAGCGCCAGCGCGCCCTCGATCTGCGCGTCCGGGGTGCGCGCGAAGACCTCGCGGGTCACGCCGGTGATCGTGGGGATGATCATCACCGCGAGCACGATCCCGGCGGTGAAGACGTTCGCGCCGGAGTCGACCTGGGAGATGTTGCCCTGGCCGAAGATCGGGATCCAGCCCAGCGTCTCGTTCAGCCACGTCGACACCGGCTTGAGGAACGGGCCCAGCACCAGGAAGCCCCAGAGGCCGTAGACGACCGAGGGCACCGCGGCCAGCAGGTCGACGATGTAGGCGAACGGGCGGGCCAGGTTCCTCGGCGCGTACCGGGTGAGGAAGAGGGCGATCCCACCGGACAGCGGCATCGCGATCACCAGCGCGACGATGGAGCTGGCCACGGTGATCCACGCGAGGTCGAGGATCCCGAAGCTCATGCTGCTCGGGTCCCGGGTGTCCCACTCCCTGCTGAACAGGAAGTTCACCTGGTTCACCTGCAGCGCCGGGATCGCCCGGATGAGCAGGAAGATCGCGATGGCCGCGATCACCGCCACCACGAACGCACCCGAAGCGGTGGCGAGCGAGGAGAACACCTTGTCGCCGACGCGGGAGGACTTGCCCGCTGTCTTCTCTGGAGCGGAAATGGGTGCCTCCGGTCCGGAACTGGGCGCCGAAGCGCCCCGCTGGGCACCGGTGGTGCCCGCGGGGCGCGTGGCGGCTCTCGTCGAGTCGGTCACTGCTGTTTGCAGCCTCTCATCTTGTCCGTTGGACCAGGGGCCCGCCCGGGGTGCGGGCGGGCCCGGTCACTCTCAAGAGATGGCGTTGACGGCTTCCAGGACCTTGCCCTTGAAGCTCTCCGGCAGCGGGACGTAACCCGCCTTCTCGAGCTCCTGCGGGTTGGCGTTGGCAGCCACGGTCAGGAACGCCTTGACCGCCTTGGTGGTCTCCGGGTCGTAGCCCTTCGAGCAGACGATCTCGTAGGTGTTCAGCACGATCGGGTAGACGCCCGCGGCCTTGTTGCCGTAGATCGACTCCAGGTCGACCTTGAGGTCGTTGCCCTCACCCTCGATCTTGGCGCCCTCGATGGCCTTGCCGACGTTGGCGGTGTTGAGCTCGACCGGGCCGGCGCCGCTGTCGATCTTGGCGATGCCCAGGCCCAGGTTCTTCGGGAAGGACCACTCGACGTAGGTGAAGCCGCCCTCGGTGGCCTTGACCGACTGCGCGACCTGGTCGGAGCCGTCACGGCCCTGGCCGACGCCCTGACCGCCCTGGAAGGTCTTGCCCTCACCGGAGAACGCGCCACCGGTAGCGGTCTTGAGGTACTTCTGGAAGTTCTCGGTGGTGCCCGACTCGTCCGAGCGGAAGAACGGAACGATGTCGATCGACGGCAGCTGAGCGTTGGGGTTCAGCGCCTTGACCGCCGGGTCGTCCCACTTCTTGATCTCACCCTTGAAGATCTTGGCGATCACGTCGGGGTTGAGGGTCAGGTCGGAGACGCCGGGGATGTTGTAGGACATGGCGACGGGACCGAACACCATCGGCAGGTTCCAGGCCGGGTTGCCCTGGCAGCGCTCGGCCGCCTTGGCGACCTCGCCCTTCTCCTCCTTCAGCGCGGAGTCGGAACCACCGAAGTCGATCTGGCCGGCGGTGAAGGCGGCGACGCCCTTGCCGGATCCGGACTTGGTGTAGTTGACGGTCTGGTTCGGGCACTTGAGGCCGTAGTCGCGTGCGAAGACGTCGACCGCGTTCTTCTGCGCCGACGAGCCCTCACCGGAGACCGGCTTGGTACCGCACTCGACCTGCAGGCCGTCGAGGGCCGGGTTGCCGCCGCCCTGCGGGACGTTCTGGTCCGAGCCGCAGCCGGCGAGCACGAGCGCGCCCGCGGCGACGACGGCCAACGCAGCGCTGTGCCGCTTGATTCTCACTTCGTTCCTCCACCCAAGGGACAAACTGCGGGGCGCGGCCGAGCCGCGCAGGCTCGTGCTTCATGCCGCTTGAGCCAGACGCTAAGCAGCGAGGATGGACTGCCTTCGCCATCCAAGTGAACGCGAAGTGAACAAGGCACGCTTAGTAAGCGGGGACACACCCCAACGGGCGAGGGGGAGGTAGATCTTCCACTCGCACCGTGACTCACAGCATTCTCGGCTCAGCGTCCGAATTGCACGTCGCTGTCCAACTTGGCGAAGCCCAGCCGCTGGTAGACCTTCACCGCAGGCACGTTGTCGGCTTCGACGTAGAGGATGACGCGACTACGCCCGGTATCCCGAAGGTGTCGCAGGCCGACCACGGTCAGTGACTTCCCCAGGCCACCGCCTTGCGCGTGCGGGTCGACACCGACGACGTAGACCTCACCGGTCCCGTCGGGGTGGACCTTCGTCCAGTGGAACCCCAGGAGCTCGCCGGACTCGTCGACCGCCAGGAAGAAGCCCTCCGGGTCGAACCAGTCCTCCTTCTCCTTGGCTCGCACGTCCCCCTCGGTCATGTCGCCCTGCTCCGGGTGCCAGACGAACGCGCGGTGGTTCACCCGGACCACCGCGGCCTCGTCCTCGCCGGGCCGGAAGGTGCGGATGGCCACGCCCTCCGGTGGCTGCGCGGCGGGCAGCTCCGGCTCGGCCAGCTCGCGGCCCATCCGCCACAGCTCGCGCGGCCGGTGGAAGCCGTAGCGCTCGGACAGCCGCAACGCGCCCGGGTGCTCGCCGTGCGACCAGATCCGCAGCCGCCCGGTGTCGGCGTCCGGCTCGGCACCCAGATCCGCGCGCTCCAGCAGCGCCTCGACGAGCCGGGTGCCCGCACCCAGCCTCCGGTGCTCGGGGTGGACGGCGAGCTCGGCGACCAGCTGACCCGAACCGGCCTCGTGCTCGGTGTCCAGGTGCGCGTAGCCGGTCAGCACGCCGCCGGAATCGCGAACGATGAAGTGCTCGGACCGCACATCGGCCTGCACCGGCTCGATCTGGTGGACGACGTCGCGGTGGGCCTTGAGCCGCAGGATCACGTGCTCACCGACCGGAGCGACACCGTCGGCCTTCTCGGTCTCGTCGAGCAGGCCCATCACCTCGGCCGTCTCGCTGTCGTCCAGTCCATTACGCCAAGTCAGCTGCACATCCACGACCCTACCCACGCGCACGCGACGAAGCCCCCGACCTTCAAGATCGAGGGCTTCGTCGGGTGATCTCGCGGTTACGCGTTGAGGCTCCGCAAGTCCGCCGACTCCACGGCCTCAGCCGCAGCGGACTCGGCCTCCGCGACCTCGGCGGCCAGCGGGGAGGTCGAACCTCCGCGGTTCGGGCGGACGAACTTGTAGCCCACGTTGCGCACGGTGCCGATCATCGAGTCGTGCTCCGGGCCGAGCTTGGCGCGCAGCCGCCGGACGTGCACGTCGACGGTGCGGGTGCCGCCGAAGAAATCGTAGCCCCAGACCTCCTGCAGCAGCTGGGCGCGGGTGAACACCCGGCCCGCGTGACCGGCCAGGTACTTCAGCAGCTCGAACTCCTTGTAGGTCAGTTCGAGCGCCCGGCCGCGCAGCCGGGCGGTGTAGGTGGCCTCCTCGATGACCAGGTCGCCGACGCTCAGCGAACCGTCACCGGTGGAGGAGGACTCGCTGCGGCGGGAGACCAGCAGGCGCAGCCGGGCGTCGATCTCGGCCGGTCCGGTGGTCGGCAGCAGGATGTCGTCGACCCCCCACTCGGCGTTGACGGTCACCAGACCACCCTCGTTGACCAGGGCGATCACCGGTGCGTCACCGGCAGCGAGCAGGCGGCACAGGTCACGGGCACCCACGAGGTCGGTGCGGGCGTCGACGATGACCACGTCGTGCGCACCGCCCGACAGGATGGCCCCGGGGTCGGCGGGCAGCACTCGCACCCGGTGCGGCAGCAGTGCCAGCGACGGAAGGACCGCGTCGCAATCGGGTTCACTGGTCAGCAGGAGCAGCTCGGAGCTCATCTGGGGCCTCCATCTCCAGGCGAGAACGACTGACGGCCGTGAGTGGCCATCACCCGCAGTCATCGGATGACTTGGCGTCGTTGCCTGTGGATGGCAAGGAGAATAACCGACATGCGGCGGAAAAACCCAGGTCCAACCGAGGGCATCACATTTGTGAACGGAAGCGCACCACATGTTTCACAGATGTTTCGCCGTCGCCCCGTCACGTTGCGAGCCGAAGACGGCACCCGGCTGCGCGGCGTTCTGCACCCCGGCCCGGGGCTTCCGGCGCCCCTGGGCTTCGTCGTCGGTCACGGCTTCACCAACCACATCCGGAAGCCCGGCGTGCGCAGCGTCCTGGAACGGCTCGCCGCGCACGGGCCGGTGCTGGCCACGGACTTCCGCGGCCACGGCCGCTCCGGTGGGCGGACCACCGTCGGCCCGAACGAGGCCATGGACATCGACGTGGCCGTGGCGCACCTGCGCGCGGCCGGCTGCGAGCGCGTCGTCACGGTCGGGTTCTCCCTCGGCGGATCGGTCGTGCTCCGGCAGGCAGCGCTGGGCACCCCGCCGGACGCGGTGATCTCGGTGAGCAGCCCGGCGCGCTGGTTCGTGCGCGACACCCCCGCGATGCGCAGGGTCCACTGGCTGCTCGAACAACCCCACGGGCGGTTGAGCGCCCGCCTGCTCGGCGTCCGGCTGGCCGGTCCGTGGCCTCGGGTTCCGGTGTCGCCGATCGAACTCGCCACCCGCATCGAGGTGCCTCAGCTGATCGTGCACGGTGCCGAGGATCACTACTTCCCACCATCCGACGCGCGCGCCCTCAGCGAAGCGGGCGGCGCGGAGTTCTGGCTGGTCGAGGGCATGCGCCACGCCGAGAGCTCGACCACCCCCGAACTGGTGGACCGGATCGCGGCGTGGGCGGTCGATACAGTGTCACCACCCGATCGGGCCCGGTCGGGCCCCCGGCGCCCCGACAGAACGGAACGCGCGGAGTGAAGAAGCTCGCGATCACCCTCGTCCTCGTCATCGGCCTCCTGGTCGCCGCCGACTTCGGCTCGGCCGCGTTCGCCGAGTACCAGGTGTCGAAGAAGGTCGCCCAGCAGCTCAAGCTGCCGGAGCAGCCCGAAGTCTCGATCAACGGCTTCCCGTTCCTGACCCAGGTCGCCGCGGGCAACTACCGCGACGTGCAGCTGGTGGCCAACGCGGTGCCGGTCGAGCCGTTCAACGAGGTGGGCATCGAGGCCGACCTGCACGGCGTGAAGGTCGCGACCTCCGAGGTCATCGCGGGCACCGCCGATCAGTTCACGGTCGACCAGCTGGTGGGCCGGGTGAAGCTGAAGGCCTCCGACGTCGCGCGCCTGATCGGCATCCAGGACCTGACCATCGAACCGGCTGCCCCCGACGCGCTCGCCGACGACGAGGGCAACATCAGCGAGTCCGACAAGCGGCTGGCCGAGGGCGGCGACGACCAGCGCGTGCCGGTGCAGCTCGACGGCACCGTCAACATCGCGGGCTCCGACAACAAGGTGCGGGTGATCGCGGTGTTGTCGCTGGTCAACGGCAAGATGGAGATCGAGCCGCGCAAGCTGGAGCTGAACAACAGCGCGCTGGGACCGATCGACCTGCCGCCGATCTTCGAGCAGTCGGTGCTCAAGCAGTTCAACACCACCCTCGACCCGGGGATGCTGCCGTTCGAGGTGCAGCCCACGGCGGTGCGCGCCGAGCGCGGCGCGCTGGTCATCGAGGGCACCGCGGAGAACGTCACGGTCAACGGCAACGGGGTGACCACGGGATGAGCCCAGGTGTGATCGCACTGCTGATCGTCGTGCCGGTGGCCCTCGTGCTCGGGCTGGTCTGGCAGGCCCGGCAGGGCAAGGTGCGCGAGAGCAGCGGTGAGGAGATCGTGACCGACAACTTCCCGGACGGGCTCAAGCAGCGGCTCGCCGACGCCCCGGAACCGGACGCGAAGGTGACGCTGCTCCAGCTGTCGACCACCTTCTGCCAGCCGTGCCGGCACGCCCGCATCCTGCTGGCCGACTTCGCGGGCAAGACCACCGACGTCCGCCACGTCGAGGTCGACCTCACCGACCACCCCGAGTGGTCCACGCCGCTGCGCGTGCACAGCACCCCGACGACCCTGGTCCTGGACCGCGCGGGCCGGGAGCTGTTCCGCGTCGGCGGCGTCCCCCGCCCCCAGGCCCTCTCCGAGGCGATCCAGGCGCACCTGTGACCTGCAACGGCGCAGCCGTTGTCTCGTTCACCACCTGAGCACCCGGCACCGCCGCGGGTTCTGACACGTCGCCTGGTGAGGACGCCACGACGAGGTGCATCGGCATACATGATGGAGTGGCGCCCGGAGTCCAGGCGGCGTGTCAGGTTCCGCCACCCGCACCGCCACGCAAAGTGAGCAGCACGGTCCAATCCGTCCCACTGTATGAACGTTCTTCCCGGCGATCGGTCGATCCGGGTAACCTCCGTCTCGTGCATGTACTGCTGACCCGAAGGCGCGCGGTTGATCTCTGCCGCGTGGGTAGCAGCCTGTGTTGATGGCACTGACCGGGCGGTAGTACGCGTTCCAAGCACGGCCTCGTCATGTCCTCATGACTCTCGCCGGCGCGCGCCCACCGCCTGACGGACTCGGCAGACCCAGTCCACATCGTCAGGAGGCCCTCGAAAGATGTCTGTCACGACGCTCGACCCACGCGGGGTCAGGTTCACAGCAGCGATGACCAGCGTGATCCTCGCGTTGGGCCTGGTCACCACGAGCTGGCGCGTCATGGCGGCCCAGATGGTTCTGTTCGGTCTGTGCGCGTTCATCGGAATGCAGCTCAACCCGTGGGGCGCGCTGTTCCGCACGACCGTTCAGTCCAAGCTCCCACCGGTCGCGCCGGAGGACCGCGAGGACCCCGCACCCGTTCGCTTCTCGCAAGGAGTGGGCTTCGTCTTCACCCTCGTGGCCACCATCGGCTACGCGGCGGACCTGACCACTCTCGGCATCGCGGCAAACGCCCTAGCCCTGGTGGCGGCACTGCTCAACGCGGTGTTCGGCTACTGCCTCGGCTGCCAGATGTACCTGGTGCTCCGCCGGTTCGCGCCGGCCGGGGCGTCCACAACAGACTGACCAAGTTCGAAGATCAACGAAGGAGTCGCTCGATGAGCCGCGCAGAGGTCCTGGTCTCCACCGAGTGGGCCGAAGAGAACCTGAACACCGCCGGGGTGGTGTTCGCTGAGGTGGACGAGGACACCACCGCCTACGACGGCGGCCACATCCCCGGGGCCATCAAGCTGGACTGGAAGAACGAGCTGCAGGACCACGTCCGTCGTGACTTCGTCGACCGCGAGGGCTTCGAGAAGCTCCTGTCGGCCAAGGGCATCAGCAACGACGACACGGTGGTGCTCTACGGCGGCAACAACAACTGGTTCGCCGCCTACGCTTACTGGTACTTCAAGCTCTACGGCCACGGCGACGTCAAGCTGCTCGACGGTGGCCGCAAGAAGTGGGAGCTCGACGGCCGCGAGCTGACCAAGGAAGAGCCGAACAAGGCCTCCACCACCTACAAGGCCCAGGAGCCGGACACCTCGATCCGCGCCTTCCGGGACGAGGTCGTGGACGCCATCGGCAACAAGAACCTGGTCGACGTGCGTTCGCCCGACGAGTTCTCCGGCAAGCTGCTGGCCCCGGCGCACCTGCCGCAGGAAGCCGCGCAGCGCGGTGGCCACATCCCCAGCGCGATCAACGTGCCGTGGAGCAAGGCCGCGAACGAGGACGGCACCTTCCGCTCCGACGAGGAGCTCAAGGAGATCTACGGCGAGGCCGGGCTGGACACCGCCAAGGACACCATCGCCTACTGCCGCATCGGCGAGCGCTCGTCGCACACCTGGTTCGTGCTGCGCGAGCTGCTGGGCCACCAGAACGTCAAGAACTACGACGGTTCCTGGACCGAGTACGGCTCGCTGGTCGGCGTGCCGATCGAGAACCCGTCCGAGGCCTGATCACCCGGTAACACCGAGCAAGGAGTTTGTGACATGAGTGGATGCGGAGCGCCGCAGCAGTCGGCAACCGCGGTCGACGAGGCCACTGACCAGGTCGTCGTGGCCGGCAAGGTGCGGTCCGGGGAGTCGCCCGTCGGCGGGGCTTTCGTCCGCCTGCTGGACTCCTCGGGTGAGTTCACCGCCGAGGTCGTCACCTCCGAGGAGGGCGACTTCCGGTTCTACGCGGCTCCGGGTGACTGGACCGTCCGCGCGCTGCACCGCAGCGGCAAGGGCGAGTCCAAGGTCTCCCCGACGGGCACCGGAGTCCACGCCGTGGACATCGCGGTCGCCTGACCTGCGCAGCACGAAGGGGGGGGGCCCGGCGTGGTGGGGGCCCGGGACATAGGTGTATATCACCACAAAAAAAACAACAAACAAATTGAAAAAAGGTAATAAGGTAAGTAGA